>JAIXQA010000038.1 GCA_027485915.1 Alphaproteobacteria bacterium
CAGATTTACTTTGGAAATCTGCCGCGTAGCGGCGCGAAGCGGACTTGACTCGTCACATCGCCCGATCACGCTATTCAAAGCGGTTTGGTGGACCAAAGGGATCACCAAAACCGCTTCCAGACAAATTAGCTCTTCAAAACCGCCGCCATCCCCGCCGCAGTGCAAGCGAAAAGCGGGGGCCTCATGGGACTTTGCGGCAGGAGATCCCCGATTGGCTGACGCCATCGGGGATGGAAGCGCACTTAATGGGGGACTTTGCGACATGAGGCCCCGGATCGGCTTACGTCTCTTGAGATGAGAGCGTACGGCCAACTTGTGACATCCGCGCCCTACCTTGCCATAGCGCACCGGGGCCGTCATCATGGTCTTATGAAAACAGGTAACGTCCGCCTCGACCGGCACGCTCGACACATTCTTCTCAAAGAAATTGGTGGCCCAGGGCAGAAGCGGCTTGCGGAGGCGACCGTGGCTTTGGTGGGCGTAGGTGGATTGGGCGCACCCGCTGCGCTGTATCTGGCTGCGGCAGGGGTGGGGCGCCTCGTGCTTATTGATCCCGATGTGGTTGAGCTTTCTAATTTGCAGCGACAAATCCTGTTCAAGACCGAAGATGTGGGCGTCGACAAGGTGCGCGCGGGTCAAGCGGCGATCCAGCATTTGGACCCTGCAATTGAAGTAGAAGTGCAAGTCCAGCGTCTCGATGACACAAATGCTGAGCGATTGATCGCGGGGGCAGACCTTGTGCTGGACGGGACGGATCAGTTTGCAACGCGCTTTGCCGTTAATGCGGCCTGCCATGCGCTCGGGATTCCGCTGGTGTCGGGTGCTGTCGGGCGCTGGGATGGGCAGGTGGCGATCTTCGGCTCTGGCCTCAGCAAGACAGATCCGCACAGTGAGGCTCTGCCTTGTTATCGCTGCTTTGTGCCCGAGGTACCGCCCCAAGCCGAGACCTGCGCCGAAATGGGCATTGTAGGTGCGCTGACGGGGGTGGTGGGCTCCATGATGGCGCTGGAGGCCATCAAATGGCTGACCAAGGCCGGTAAGCCCTTGATGGGACGGTTGTGGATGCTGGATGGATTGAGCGGGCAGAGCCGGACGGTGAGCCTGAAGGCCGACCCTGCTTGCCCCTGTTGTGGGATGGCCTGAGACATGCGGCTGGTGGGCTTGTTCGTGGCGACGGGCTTGATTTTTTCAGCCCCCGCAGCTTCTGCGCAAACCCAAGACATGTGCGCTTTGCTAGACCGCAATCCTGCTTGGAAAGAAGCGGTACGCTCGGCTTCCTTAACTTGGCGCGTTAGCCCCGGCGCGATTTTGACCGTGATTGATCAGGAAAGCCGCTTCCGCGCCACTGCGAAGGGGGCAGGCGCTGTGGATTCCAATTCCCTCCGCAATTTCGGTTTCGCCCAAGCCAATTTGAGAACTTGGAATTGGTTTTTGCGCGATACCGGTCGAACCTCTGGCTCGCGGTCGGACTTTGCTTTGTCGGTGGATTTTGTTGGCTGGCACTTTACCAAAATGGAAGCCCGCACCGGTATTCCGCGCAGCCAATTTGTGCCCCATTATTTGATCTATAAATTGGGCGAGGGCGGCTTCAAGCGGGGCGCACCTCCCCAAGCGCGCAGCCTTGCTTCAACCCTTCGCGTGCGGTCGGAGATGCATGACCGAAAGTTGTGGAACTGTGGCTTTGGTGCCGATGGTGACGATGGCGAAGAGACCGCCCCGAATTAGTCGCCCTTTTTCGACCTGAAACCTTTGGAGGTTAAACCTGTTTTGCGGGCCAAGGGCTTTCTGGGTTTTTCTGGCTTTGGCTTTGCAGGTGTTTTGGGCTTGTCCTTCGCCTTAAGGCCTGCGCGGGGCTTCTTGGTACCTTCGACCTCACCTTTTTTGCTGATCTGGCGGACCTTTAAGCCCTGGCGTAGCGAGAGGGGTGCGCTCAATTGGCCTTTATCTGGATCGGCAAAGGCGGAGCCGAATTTCGTCAGGCGTTCCTCAACGCTGCCCAGAAATTCGGCTTCCCAGTCGGTTAGACCCTCTTTACTCAATTTTGCCTTATCTGCCGCCCGTTTCAGGGCCGACAGGGCGCGCTTGGTCAGGGCAGGGTCAACCCGTCGAGACAAAAAAGCCTCAAATCTCGCCGACAGCTTCCAAATAAAGGTCGAGCATCATTTCAGCTTCCGCCCGATCATTGGCGTCTTGCTTGCGCAAACGGATCACGGCACGCAGCGCCTTGGTGTCAAAGCCCAAGGATTTGGCCTCGCCATAAACCTCTTTGAGTTGCTCGGCCAATTCCGACTTTTCCGTTTCTAGAGTTTCTATGCGGGCCACAAACTGGCGCAGCTTTTCCTTGGAGGATGAGGTCAAAGCTTGAGGGGCGGAAACATGGGATTGGTCGTCGTCGGCATCATACATGGGCGGAACCTCAAAGCATCAATGTGGGCTGGTCTTAACCATCCTTCTAGCTTGCCCGCGCCAAGGTGCAATCAGGGCTCTGCACGAAATTGGGCAGAACTTCCCTCATACGCAGTATCGGTCGCATAGGCACGGATGATGCCCACCACGAGATCGGGGTCGACCCAATGGGGCATATGGCCTGCCTGTGGCACACGAAAGCTTTGGGCGTGCGGGATGTCGCGTTTGAGGCCCGCGGCATGAATACTATTATAAACAATTACATCGCCTTGGCCCGAGACGATGCTGACCGGCAGTGTGAGACTTGAATAGCGCGGGGATTGTTTACCCATTTCCGCGCTGCCAATCACCATATCCTCCGCATTGGCCTTATAGGCTTTGGGCCGGAAGAAGAGCGGTGTGCCAATCTTATCGCCATAGTCAGGTGGATTGACCGGACCTGGCGCAAAGCCGCGCGCAATGCCTTTGGGGGCAAGCTTGGGTCCAATCAGGGGCGGCAACGTCCAGACCAACAAATCGCCCAAAATTGGCCAGACGGCGATGCGGTTCAACAGGCTGGTTGCTTTCTCCCATGGGTGTGAGGCAGGGGCCAATAGTACCAGTGCTTTGACAAGCTCGGGATAGTCTAAGGCTAAGCGCAGAATGACGCCTGAGCCCCAGCTATGGCCAACCGCGACAACGGGGCCAGAGGTGGTCTGGCGCAGGATATCGGCAATGAAGGCCGCTTGTTCGCCCAAAGTGGCGGCGTCCTTCGGCCGCCCTGAATAACCAAGACCCGGGCGATCTGGCGCGATCAGGCGCATGTCGGTCAAGCGGTGGCCGAGCGCTGAGATGAGCTCCCGCCCATTGGAGGCAGCGCCATGTACGAAGAGCACTTCCGGTCCGCTGCCCTGTTCGATGACATGAGCCTTTACCCCGCGCGCGGCTACAAACCGCCCTATCGCTGGCCACGAGCGTTCGATCAGGGCTAGTCGCAAAAAGATCGAGACGAGCATAAAGACAATCAGGGCTGCGGCCAGCACCAGAAACGGCATCAGACGGGACAGGTCGTCAGGGCTCACAGTGATAATCCGTCCAATCGGGCTTCCATACGCATCAAGCCACGTTTGGCACCGTCTAAATAGGGATGGTAGAAGAGGGCCTCCTGGTAGGCTTCTTTCGCGCCGCGGAAATCCCCCAGATCCTCACGGACAAGTCCCAGCCCTGTCCAAGCCGCAAAATGACGCGGCTCAAGCCGCAGTGCCCGTTTTAACAGCGCTTCGGCCTGCACTAGGTCCCCATCATCATAAGCAATTGTGGCCAAACGGGCGAAGCCTTCGGCGAAATTGGGGTCAATCTCCGTTAGCCGGGTCAGGACTTTACGCGCGGTCTCTGTATCGTCAGCTTCTAGCGCTAGGTTCGCGCTCTCTAGCAGGAACGTAACGGTGGGCGAGGGATTGCGCGTCAAGATCAGATAGATATCGCCTTCAAACCGCGCGGCTTCTTCTGCCGAACCGCTGCGTGCTAAAGCCTCATAATAGGCTTTGAGCTTCTGAGCCGGGGGTGGATCATAGACAGTCGGGTTGTCGACTTCAGGCACCACCACACCCGGTGTGATCGGAACTGCACCGGCAGGTAGAAGTAAAAGAAAGGGCAAAAGGCGCAACAACCGCATAGGCTTAGCTTTCCCCTAAACCGCAAGCGCCGTCAAACGGGAAGGCCTGCAGCGCGCATGGCTCGGCGCAGTCCCTCTGGCCCTTCAAACAAATGGGCGACAAAGCCGTAGGAGGCAGCGGCGGCAATATTGGCAGGCGAATCATCGGTGAAGAAGACTTCTTCAGCCGCAAGGCCGCCCATACGTTTCAGGCTAATGTCGAAGATGGGCTTGAAAGGTTTGGCGGTCTTTTCATCGCCCGACACGATGATGTCGTGGAAGTGGTGGGGAAAATCAAATGGGCCAAAGCAAGTTTCCACCATTTCGCTTGGCATATTGGTCAAGACATATTGTGGGATTTGCGCGGCGGCGAGCTCTTTTACCAAGTCGGTAGAGCCAGTGATTTCGCCAGTCATCATCTCTGCAAAGCCTGTTTTCCACGCCGCGATCTCGGCGGCGAACTCTGGAAACTCAGCTTGTCGAGCAGGGATGGTATCGGCCATGGCCTGGCCTTGGTCATGCAGCATGTGCCAAGACATGGGGCAGACATGTTCGAGAAAATAGTCGAGACGGTCGGAATCTGGAATCAGACGCGCGTAAAGTTTGCGCGGCGACCAACCGACTAAAACATTGCCATAATCGAAAAGGACTGCGCGGATGGGCGCAGGCACGCGCTATTAGCCTTGCTTGGCTTTAAAGCGTGGGTCGACTTTGTTGATAACATAGACCCGACCCTTGCGGCGCACGACCTGACACGCTGCATGGCGGGTCTTCAGTGATTTGATAGAGCTCTTCACTTTCATGGTCGTATTCCAAAAGGTGGCGCGCAATATGGGCGCAGTTAAGGTGACGTCTTTAGAGAGCGGCGCTGATACGTGTCAGCGCAGGATAAGTCAATTCGCAGACGCAGAATTTACGGCCATTTCTCGCACCAAAGCGGGCAGAAATACCAGTGGCCAAGCTATTAGAACCACTAAAAGCTTTTCAGTGGGCACAGTCTCTTACTTCTTATCCTTCTTATCGTCGGGGCAAATGATCACGCCGTAGGCCGCCCCCCAGCATGTCTTTTTTCCGATCAGATAATTGATCTCAAATTTTGAGGCCAAATAATAATTGGTGCGCTTAATGGGCAGAAGGCTCGCCGCATCCAAACTCAGCTTATCCTGCTCGCGCATGACCTGCCGCAACCGCTGCTCGGTGGGATTGGAATAGAACAGCGCACCAAACACGATGAGGAGGAAGAGGAGGAATCGCATGCGCGGATTGAGCCTCAACTTTGTGACAGGAAAATGGCGCTAGATTTTTGAGAACATTAACGTCGCATTGGTGCCGCCAAAGCCGAAAGAATTGGACATGGCGGTCTCAATCTCAATGTCTTTGCGCGCCCTAAGGATTGGCAGATCGGCAAAATCTGGATCGATCTCGTCAATGTGGGCGCTTTCGCAGGCGAAGCCTGCTTGCATCATCAACAGACTATAAATGGCCTCTTGCGCCCCTGCCGCGCCCAAAGAATGGCCTGTCAATGACTTGGTTGAGGAAATCAGCGGGATCGTGCCCGCAAAGACTTCACGGACTGCGCCCACTTCTTTTGCATCGCCCACGGGGGTCGCGGTGCCGTGCGGGTTCAGATAATCAACCTTGCGGCCGCCGGACATCTCCAAGGCTTGGCGCATACAGCGTACCGCACCTTCCCCCGATGGGGCGACCATATCGTGACCGTCGGAGGTGGCCCCATAGCCAGTCAGTTCGGCATAGATTTTGGCACCGCGCGCTGTGGCCCGGTCATAGTCTTCCAACACCAACATGCCAGCCCCGCCTGCGATCACAAAACCATCGCGGTTCTTGTCATAAGCGCGCGAGGCCCGAGCCGGGGTATCATTATAGGAGGACGACATCGCGCCCATGGCGTCAAACAGGATCGACAAGGTCCAGTCGAGGTCCTCGCTGCCGCCCGCAAACATCACGTCCTGCTTGCCCCAAGCAATGCTTTCATAAGCATTGCCGATACAATGGGCGCTGGTCGCGCAAGCCGAGCTAATCGAATAATTGACGCCTTTGATCTTGAACCAAGTTGCCAAGGCAGCCGACACGCCAGAGCACATGGCTTTAGGCACGGCAAAGGGGCCAACGCGCTTGGGTGAGCCCGTCTCGCGAGTCTTGTCTGCAGCTCCAACAATAGCTTTGGTAGAAGGGCCGCCAGAGCCTGCAATAATGCCGGTACGCTCATGACTGACTTCGTGGGGCTCAAGGCCCGCATCGGCAATGGCTTGTTCCATTGCAATATGGCCCCAGCCCATGCCTTCTGACAAAAAACGCGCGGCGCGACGGTCGACCAAGGTTTCCCAATCGAGATTCGGGCGGGCTTGCACTTGGCATTTAAAGCCATGATCGGCATGTTCTTGCGCGAAACCTATACCTGATTTGGCAGTTCGCAGGCTTTCGGTCACTTCTGCGGTGTCATTGCCAATCGATGACACGATGCCCATCCCAGTTACAACAACACGACGCATCGCTTTTTTTCCTTATAGGGCGTCTGGCTGAAACAGTCCGACGCGCAAGTCTTTTGCAGTGTAGATCACCTTGCCATCAGCCAGCACTTGGCCATCGGCAACCCCCAGAATCAAACGCGATTTGAACACGCGCTTAATATCGATCTCGTAGCGGACGAGTTTGATGTCATTGGTGATCTGGCCGGAGAATTTAACCTCGCCAACGCCCAGCGCACGGCCTTTGCCAGGCAAGCCCGACCAACCCAGATAAAAGCCAACCAATTGCCACATAGCATCCAAGCCCAAGCAACCGGGCATCACGGGGTCGCCCTTGAAGTGACAGTCAAAGAACCACAGGCCGGGGTTCACATCCAATTCGGCCTCAATCCGACCCTTATCATAGGCCCCGCCTGCCTCGGTGATGGTGGTGATTCGGTCCATCATCAGCATATTGGGTAAGGGCAATTGGGCATTGGCAGGTCCAAACAATTTGCCTTCGCCACACGCGATCAGCTGCTCATAGCTATAGGAAGATGCGCGTGCGGGGATGGTCGTATCGGTGGTCTGCGTCAAAGGGATGCCGTCCTGTTACAAAATGTTTCACAAGGGCGTTAGCATGGCCCAAGGCCATTCGCCAAGCGCGCTATCTCTTAAGGATGACGCGAATTGTCAGCGCCCCATAGCTCAGAAGCCGGCACCCAACCCTTGAACCGACCCGCTTTAACTTGGCGCCAACCGGGACGTTCCTCAGTGATTTCAACGATCACACCGTCAGAAATATAGGCGACAACGCGGGTATCGCTGCTGGGATTGGCCCGCATGGCCACGCGCATGTCGCGCGTAGGCCGTGCAATGCCGGTGCGTCTGCCGTCCAACATCCGCTTATGCACCCAGCTGACCGCCCCATCTGGGTCTTCAATACGGCGCCAATCGTCCGTCTCTGCAACGACGCGGACCGGCAAGCCCTTGCGCTTATACACCCAACGTACCGGATAGGCCTTATCAGGCCCTGCGCGGCCATTAATGTTGGAAAACTTCAAAGAAACAAAGCGTGGGACCGGCTGACCTGAAGGCGTTTCCCCTGCCAATCGGTTGAAAGGCGGATAACCGCCCGCAACCGCATATCCAGCACAAAGGCTCGTGGCCGCCACAGCAAGGCTGGCAAGGATGGCCTTTACTTTACCCATCGAGCGTAACTGTTTCCCAAACAACGACTTTATCGCTTGTTTTGACAAAGCCCACCGCCTCCCCAATTGGCCGATGAAGGTGAACAGCCTCTTAATTTGGGGGCTAAAATTGTCGGCAAACACGAGATTTCAGCGATCACTGCGATGTCGCTTGGCGTCTGCCATTTGCCTTGCTACACAGGGCTATGCCCCAGTCTAAACTCAAAGTGATCGTCACCCGCAAATTGCCAGAACCTGTGGAAACACGGATGGCAGAATTGTTCGATACCGAATTGAACGCGACCGACACGCCGATGACCTATGAACAATTGGTCGATGCTGTCAGCCGCGCCGATGTTTTGGTGCCGACCGTGACCGACAAAATTGACAGTAAGGTTCTTTCCCGCGCGGGCGACCGTTTGCGCCTGATCGCGCAGTTTGGCGCTGGCGTGGATAATATGGATGTGGCCACGGCTATTCAGCGCGGCATCACCGTGACCAATACGCCAGGGGTTCTAACCGAAGATACCGCCGACATCACCATGGCGCTGATTCTAGCTGTGCCGCGCCGCCTCATGGAAGGCGTTAAGGTGGTGGAGGCCGATGGCTTTGAAGGCTGGTCGCCGACCTGGATGCTGGGCCGCCGGGTGGCTGGAAAACGTCTAGGTATTGTCGGCATGGGCCGGATTGGCCAAGCTGTCGCCCGCCGCGCCAAGGCCTTTGGCTTACAGATCCATTATCATAACCGCCGTCGCGTTTCAGCTGCGATTGAGCAAGAATTGGAGGCGACCTATTGGGAAAGCCTCGACCAAATGCTGTCGCGGATGGACATTATTTCGGTCAATTGCCCCCATACGCCTGCGACCTATCACTTGCTCTCGGCCCGCCGCCTGCAATTGATGAAGCCTAGCGCCTATCTGGTGAATACCGCCCGCGGCGAAGTGATTGACGAAGCCGCCCTTGCCCGCATGCTCGACAAGGGCCTATTGGCAGGTGCTGGCCTCGACGTGTTTGAGCATGAGCCTGCGATCAATCCCAAGCTCAAGAAACTTTCTAACGTCATGCTCTTGCCGCACATGGGCTCTGCTACGATGGAGAGCCGCACCGAAATGGGCGAGAAAGTCATCATTAATATCAAAACCTTCGCCGACGGCCACAAACCCCCCGATCGCGTGATCCCGGCGATGTTGTAGGGGGTCCCTTCCGCCGAGTCGCAGGGTGTGTTCTGGCAGGATCGAAGAAATTCTCAGAATGATGTCATCCCCGCCGGAGCGAAGCGGAGAGCGGGGACCCCGTGGAACTTTGCGGCACAAGGTCCCGGATCGGCTTCGCCGTCCGGGATGACATTGTTTGAGGCTTTTCAATTTGGAACATCAGCTCTGAGTGCAGCTCTGCAGGACTGCACCCTAAGGCGTGGCGTGCATTGTTGAAACCACACTCATGAGCCCGAGGGGACCGCCTTCGGGGTCTGAGAAAAATGCCATCCATTCTTCGCTTCCGTCCGCATGAACATGGATGCGATGGGGCGCGCTTGTGATCGCCACGCCTGCAGCACGTAGCCGTTCAACCTCGGCCAAAATATCGCTTACGCGGAAATACAAAAGCGAATTCCGTGCTGGGTCACCTTCCGCTAAATAGAGCCGAACGCCGCCACAATCGAAGAAAACGGCCGTGTCAAAGCGCATCATCTCGGGCAGCCCAACAATATCGCGGAGCCAAGTCGCTGTTCCAGCCAAATCGCGGGTAAGCCGAGAGACTTGACCGAGCGACCAATTATCTGAATGCTCTGAATCCAAAGAGTTTTGCAGCGCGCTATCAGCACGGACGCCAGACCATTGGCGGAGTTCGCGGCGCGACTTTAGGCCAAGCTTTAAGAGCACGCTACTCACATGGAACTTCACCCCATCGAGGCTTAGCTCGCACTTGGCAGCCAAAGCGGCATTTGTCAGCCCGTGCCGGACTCCCTCCACAATACGCCATTCGGCCGGAGTAAGAATGTCTGAATGGGGAGGTCTGCCGCGCTTTGTCATGTCATCAATTTACCCGTGTCTTGGCAGAATTACCCTACCCGATGCTGACATTCGCCACGCGCGCAACAATTCTTGCTGGCTGGGTGCTTTATTGAACGGGCGATCTGTAGGTCGCCTGCGTTCTTGTATTCGCAACACGCGGTCACGCCCCCGGGACAAATTCTCGATGACATGCACCATGGCCGAAGAAAACGTTAGGCCTTTTGAGTTGAAACGCCGCCAAGCGTCGCTCTGCTTACCTTGAAAGCGCCCGATACTTTTCTTATCGCGCGCCCATATGCGAACCCTGCCTTTGCCAAAGCAGAGCCTGCAGCAAAGGCGATCCAAAGCGAAAACGATCTAGAACAAGATTCTGCGTATGGTGCAGGCCTGTCCAGAATGGACCGCGCTGCACATGCTGTGCATTGGAGCGCGGGCCCATACGCGTTTTTGCTTTTGGACGAGAGGCTTACTTTTCTTCGACTTTCCACTCACGTGGCTTGCGACGTTCAAACTCTTCTTTCGTGGACGGGACCAGACGGAAGCCGCCCGTGATCAGACCAATTCGTACGGTTTGCTCAATGTAATAGGTCTGGCCAGGCTCGATCTCAAGGCGGATGCGATCTTGGTCTAGATTTACGGCCATGGCCCCGCGAAGGTTGAAATTATACACGCCAGGTGCCGCTTCATAGACGCAATAACGGCCATTGGGCAGGCTGCAGACACGGGGCGATTCACTGTCAGAATTTCCGTCTTCGCCAACTTTCACAACGTGATAGGTATAGACCGCCCCCGTCAGCCGCCCGGGGCGAAAGAAGATGATCTTGCCAGGTTGCTCGGTTGGCGCGACAGCGGCGGCCTCAGCAGGAGCAGGCGTCGCTTCAGGGGCCGGGGCCGTGACGGGCGCCGTTACCGGCGCGGTCGGCGCGTCTGCGGGAGGTGTCTCAGGGGCAGTTTGAGCATAAGCGGTGGCGGTACCCAGCGAGAAAAGAAGAGCGGCGGCTAAAGGCTTGAAGGTTTTCATGGATCACTTTTCCCCTTTTGGACTGGTGGAAGATGGTTCTGGATTAACAGGTGTTTCGGTTTGGATGGGTTGAGCGGGCGCGGAAACAATAAGGTCTGTTGCCAGTTGCGCCGTTGCGGCAGTCCCGATCGGTACCACGATGTCGCCGCCTTGAATAAAGCCTACTAGGAAGCCAACCTGAGGGACGAGGATGGTTGCGTTGACAACCGTCCGAGATCTATCCGTACCCGCTAGAAGACTTTGGAGGCCTCTGATGCGCACGCGCTGGCCTTGAAATTCTATGAAGCGGCCTGACAAAATAAGCTTGCCGGATCGCCCGCCCATGCCAGAGCGACTGGCGTCAATCACTTCGCCGCCGCCCATCGTGCCAGCGGGAACCACAGGGCGCCCATCAATCATGATGGGTTCCCGCAGTCGTAGGGCAAATGTTTGGCCAGTTTTGCTGGTTGCAGAACTCATCATTTCAACAAATTCAAGCTGAACAGTGGTGCCTGCTGGAATCCTGATCGACTGTAGGGCGGCGGCACTATTTTCTTGTGCCGAGACATTTTGAGGTAAAACGGGTCCAACGAACATAAAAATTGCGACCAATAATGCGGCTTTTATTGTATTGATGCCAAATGTCCGCATAATGCCCCCAATTCGTATTATAAGTATCACAACCAAATTAAGTGTGGCCCGTACTGAAGACACCGCCAGAGCCGCTACTTTGGACAAGTATGAGGTGTAATGGCCGCCACATGTGCTCATTTCAGCAATAGATTGCACGGTGGTCAAGCAAAACTTGAGGCTGTCTATGTCGGGCTTCAGCCATTGGACACGCAACACCTTTAGCCCCGCCAAGGAAACCTTGCGAGGGTGCACCATCAAGAGGGGCCGGGGCGCGTGGTCCGCGCCAAATAGAGTGGGCCAGATTAACGGACTGGCCCGGAATACGACGCAAA
>JAIXQA010000064.1 GCA_027485915.1 Alphaproteobacteria bacterium
AAATCAGAACCACCCGTGGCGTCATGAACCACCTCGGGCACACAGACTTATCAAGCCGGGGCGCACGGTTTGCGCCGTATTCCGGGCCAGTCCGTTAATCTGGCCCACTCTCTTTGGCGTGTACCACGCGCCCCGGCCCTCCTGCCCTTATCCCAAGGGCAAAAGCCAAACCCCCGGAGGTTTTTCCTCGCGGGGCTATGGGTGTTGCTATTATTCAAAAGGCGGTGTCATCCCGGGCGGCGAAGCCGAGTCCTTGACCTTGATCCGCAAAGTCCCCTGAGGTCCCCGCTCGAAGCTCACGCTCCGGCGGGGATCATGCGGAGGAAGCGGTGGCTTACTTGGTCTCAACCCGGCTGGAGGAAATGCCCTTTTGCTTCAAGAAAGCCTGCACACTGTCTGGGCCGCTCAAATGGCCAGCCCCGACAGCCACGAACACTGTGCCAGGCTTAGCCATCCGCGCCGAGATCCATTCGGCCCACCGCTCGTTGCGATCCGTGAGGATGAGTTTGGCCAGTTCGGGTTGGGTGCGCAGGCTGGTGTTCATCAACTCCCCCAGCTTGTCTGCATTACCAGTCTTCCAAGCATCAACCAGATCGTTCAGCATGGTTGTGGCTTGGTCCCAGTCCTCGATCGTCGCTACCAGCATCGCTTTTTGTTGTTCGTCGGTCAGATTCGCAAAAAATCCAACTTGCTCTGCGCCGGTTTCAAAGCCTTCGACTGGCTTATTGGCGGCCCGGGCTAGGCTGTCGAGCGTTTTGTCGACGCCCTGCGTCGGGTCGAGGCCGAGCTTTTGATACAGGCCAAGCGCTAAGATAAGGCTTCCCATCCAAGGTTTCATTTGTCCAATCGCGTCCGGCGGGAAACCGCTTTGCGCGATGATAGAGCTGAGCGCGATTTTCTGCTCTTCGGTCAGGCCGTCATAAATGGTTTGGCCCGGGGGCAATTGGCCTTTCTTGGCCATCAGATTGGCAATGACCGGGCCTTCGGCTTCCAAATTGGCGATCTCGAGCTTTAAGGTGTCGGCGCTTTCAAACGCAGATTTCACTTTTCCATGGTTCCAATCGATCCCAGGGGCCATCAGCTGGAAGGTGCCGAACAGATAGATGGTGGTGTCGCTATCCTTGACCACCCACAAGGCCGGGGTAGCTTTTTGGCTGGCGGCCGGCATCGCAACGGGGGCCGCTGCGGGCTGTGCCAGAACCGACGGGGCTTGGAATAAGGCGAAACTGAAGACCGACAGGGCTGCGAATAGAGTCTTTTTCATCATCATAATCCTTATAGGCGTTAAGGTTGGTAGGGAGGTAAAGGTTACGGTGCGGGCTAGCTCCAGGCACTATTTGCGCTTGAGCCAAATCTGGGCCCAAATTGCGACATAGCTCGCAAGGAGGATCCCCAAGACCACGCCCATGCCCGCAGCAAAGGCGTGTGTTCTGGTGCCCAGCTGGGTTTCCAAACTGGGGAGTTCAAAGGCTGGAAAGCCAATCAAGGCGGCGGTTGGGACAAAACAGATCGAGATGGTAAAGACCGCGCCCCAATAAAAGGCCACTTCGTGGGTGTGGCGAGCCAACTCATCCAGCAGCTTTGTATAGTGGATGGTAGCAGGCACGCCCAAGATCATAACGAGACACAAGAGCCCAACAAATAGGCCACTGGGTCCTTCCGCTGCGTTGAAGGGCAAGAAGAATCCAATGGCACCTCCAATTAGGAGGGAACCCACAATGTAGATATTGATCTTGTTTTGCCGCGACCATTTTGTCTTTTCGGGTGCGGGGGAGGTGTCGTTCATGGCGTGTCCTCAAAAATGGCTTCAATCGGCAGGCCAAATAGGCGCGCAATTTTGAAGGCTAGGGGCAAAGAGGGGTCGTATTTCCCAGTTTCTAGGGCATTGATGGTTTGGCGGGAGACGTCGAGCGCGTCGGCGAGATCAGATTGTGACCAATTCCGCTCAGCCCGGAGAACTTTGAGACGGTTTTTCATGCGTCCTCTGGCTCCCCCATTTCGAGCATGTTGGGGTCGCGCGCGCCTGCGACGATGCCGTAGGTAATCAAGTAAATGAGTTGGTAGAGGACAAGTCCGGAATAGAGTGTCACCGCTGGCATCAGGCCAACAGAGACCGCAGTTGCAACGATTAAGACGATCACCAGCATGATAAAGGAAGCTAAAGCACAAGCCTCCACCCAAATCGTGCGAAAGAACTCGTCCAATATAAACCAAAGCTTCGTAGCGCTCCAAGCCATGGCAAGGCTGCTTGCAAGGCCAATCAAGAACATCGGCCACGCAAAACTGGTCGGAAGTTTAGGGGGGGCCGCATACAGCGTCAAAATTCCGAATACCACAGTATAAGCGATATAAAAGACGAGAATATAAGGGTAGGCCTTTCGGGAGGATGGGTTGCTGCCAAGTCCGCCAGTGAGTACGCGGTTGCCGACAATGCCCTTGTTGAAGATGGCGAGCCCGTAGACGATGGCGGAGCAGATATAGATGAAGAGCAAGATGCCGCCCAAGACGAGGCTAATGATCGTCAGTGGTGGGTAACCTTGCTCGGCCAAATAGCTAAATCCCCCGCCATGGGGAAAGCGCTCGGCGAACCAGCCGCCCGTGACATAGCCGAAGGCGGCACCGCAAACCGCGAGTGCTCCCACGCTGACGAGCCATTTTGGGGAGAAGATGGCTTTTGGTTTTTCAAGTGCAGACATATGTCAGGCTTCCTTGCTATTATGACAAGGACACTTGTCACACATTGGCAAGGAAATGTCAAGTACCCTTGTCAAAAAGACAGGATTGCTTGTCAGCTCCTTGAATCTAGGGACTTAAGCGAGGACGCGCTTCAGGGCATCCGCCCAGCCGTTGAGGCGGGTCTGGCGCACGGGATTGGCCATGGCGGGGTTAAACCGCTCAACTTGGCCCCGCATGATGGCTGCCTCTTCCAGCGAGCCATAAAGCCCACATCCGACGCCTGCGAGCATGGCGGCCCCTAAGGCGGTTGTCTCGATAAAGTGGGGTCGCTCTACATCAATGGCGAGGATGTCGGCTAGATCTTGGGCCATCCAATCGTTTGCTACCATGCCGCCATCGATGCGCACCTCTGCCCAATCTGCCCCATCTGCGGCAAAGGCCGTCTTCAGATCATAGGTCTGATGGGCCATGGCCTCGAGGGCTGCACGAACCACATGGGCCTTCTTGGCCGAGAAGCTGAGGCCATGGATCGCCCCGCGCGCATGGGGTTGCCAATGGGGTGCACCAAGACCCGATAGGGCAGGGACGAGATAGACGCCGCCATTATCCGCCACGCTGCGGGCTAGACCTTCAGAATCCGAAGCCCGCTCGAGCAGGCCCAAATCATCGCGCAGCCATTGCATCAAGCTTCCGGCGACAAAGACCGAGCCTTCTAAAGCATAATGGCGCACACCGTCTAATTGCCAAGCAATGGTTGCGAGCAATCGGTTCTTGGACTGGGGCAGGGTCCGCCCGGTCTGGGTCAGCACAAAGGCCCCGGTGCCAAAGGTCGCTTTGGTCTGGCCCGGTTGCAGGCAGGCTTGGCCAATCGTCGCGGCTTGTTGGTCGCCAGCCATGCCCGAAATGGCAATCGCGCCGCCGAACAGCTCTGGTAAGGTCTGGCCCAAGGGTCCGGCGCAATCGACGATCTGGGGCAGAATGGCGCGCGGCACCCCGAACAGGTCACACAGGCCATCATCCCAGCCCGCGCTGCCAATCGCCATCAGTGCGGTGCGCGAGGCATTGGTGGCATCAGAAATATGCGCCCCACCGGTCAAGCGATAGACCAAATAGCTTTCAATTGTGCCAACCGCCAGCTTGTCGCCAGCCGCCGTCAGCTGCGGCCAATGGCTTAAGGCCCAGCCGATCTTGGAGCCCGAGAAATAGGGGTCAAGCAAAAGGCCCGTCTTGGCCTGCACAATCGCCTCTTGGCCTTGGTCTTTGAGGGCCTGACACATGTCGGCGGTACGTCGGTCCTGCCACACAATGGCTGGGGCCAAGGGCTTGCCCGTCGTCTTGTCCCAGAACACGATGGTCTCGCGTTGATTGGTGATGCCAATACCCGCAATGGCCGAAGCCCCACCGGCCTTAGTCACCATTTCTTGGACGCAGGCGAGTGTCAGCGCCCAAATCTCTTCGGCATCATGCTCGACCAGACCCGGGGCAGGATAATGCTGGGTCAAAGGCCTCTGGGCGCTACCAAGGCAAGTGCCATCGGCTTCAAACAGCATGACGCGGGTTGAGGTGGTGCCTTCATCAATAACAAGGATCTTGTCACTCATGGTTCTTGTGCCTTCATAGCACGCCCCTTGGCGCTGAAAATGAACACGGCCCGATTACCAAAAACAAAGCGATTGACGCTCAAGGCCGTGATGACAGAGGTGATCAGCACGATCAACATCACGTCGATATAATGCAGCCAGTAGAGGCCGATGTGCTGATAGAAAGTCTCGCCCGGGAAGAGCGTGTCGGGCTTGTACAGTACGAAATTATGGAAGCCATAGAGCAGGAAGCCGAACACAAGGCCCGCAATTGCGGCCCGTGCATCGACATTGCGGAACAACAGTCCTGCAATGAAGGCCGACAGGATCGGCATGGAGAAGAGGCCGTTGAGCTCTTGCAACAGATTGATGATGCTCTTGGCATTTTGGAAGACAGGCACCAGCGCGATGGAGGTGACGGTCAGGACCGCTGAGGCCATGGCTGCCAAGCGCCAGTGGTTTTTTACCGCGCCGATAAACTTCTCATGGAAGTCGATGGAATAAAGCGCGACACTGGAATTGAGGATCGCACTGGTATGCGCGATCACGGCAGCGGCCATCATGGCGGCAAAAGCCCCTGACATCCACGACGGCAAGACATGGGCGACCAGCTTGCCATAAGCGGCATCTCCCACACTGCCAAACAGCTTATAAGCTACCACGCCGGGGATCACCACAATGGCGGGGATGATCAGGATTCGCACCGCAGCGGCAGCCAAAACCCCCTTTTGTGCTTCTTGGACAGTTGGGGCCGTCATCGCCTTTTGCGTGATGTTCTGATTGGTCGACCAATAGAAGATCTGAATGAACAACATGCCGGTAAACAGCGTGTGGAACGGAATGGGCGACGTGAATGATCCGATCATCGAGATGCGCTCTTCCGGCACGCCTGACACAATGTCAAAATTCACTGCCGCAAGCGCCAAGATCACAACTAAAAAGGCAATCGCCAGAACGCCAATGCCGGAATAGGTATCCATCACCGCCACAGCCCGCAGGCCGCCTGTGATCGTATAAATGGCAGCAATAATCGCCATGGGTGCCGCAAACCACAGGAGTGACCAGTCAACGCCAAACATGGATTGCAGGAACAAACTGCCGCTATAGAGCGCTGCTGGCAGATAGATCAGCACATTGCCGATCAGGAATAGCGCGGAAATGACGGTGCGGATGCTGCCGCCTTTATAGCGCTTCTCCAACAGCTCGGTCACGGTGGTACAATTATTCCGGTAATAGATGGGCACAAAGACGAAGGCCAAAATAAGCAAGCCAAAGAAGCCGCAAATCTCCCACCAAGCCAACAACAACATTTGGTTGCCATTCATGCCCACCAATTGCTCGGTCGAAAGATTGGTTAAAGTGATAGCCCCAGCCACAAAAAGCCAAGAAAGCCCACCGCCTGCCAGGAAGACCTCCCGCGTTGTCCCGCCATCCTTCTGCCGGTCCTTGTGACCTGCACCGGCACCATGCACTTTCCAATAAGTCATGAGGGCGATTAGGGCGGTTAACCCGAAGAAAATGCCAATTTGTAACGCCGACGCGCTGCCCTGAAACATGGCATTTCCCCCTTGCCTTTTCTTTAGGCGCAGACACTAGTAAGCCCTAGGGTCTGAGGCAAGCTTCGAAAATGGAAAATAAAAGCGGGCTTATTCAGCACCAAAGAATAGACCTAGAATTGGGAACGACATCATTATGGAAAATCTGATCCTGCACGGCGGTGGGGCGAGTTTGGTTGTGGCGGTGAAGCCCGGATCTCCACCTGCAATTTTGCATTGGGGAACAGGCCTGCCAGATGATGTGGACGCACAGGTTCTTAAGTCGCTCTCCAGCCATCAGGGAGGGCCCGGCAGTTCTGATGTGTTTGTCGAGGCGTCGCTGGCGATGGAGGCGGGCCTCGGCCTACTTGGACCATCGGGCATTGTCGTGCACCGCGCTGGAAGAGATTGGGGTAGCCGCTTTGTCGTGACAGAGGCCACACAAGCAGGCGACACACTCCATATTGCGTGCCGCGACGATCACACGCAGGTCGGATTGACCTATGACTTGCAACTCGATGCTGTAACGGGCGTTTTGACCATCAAGTCTGCCGTCACAAATTTGGGTGAGGGGCCGTTAGAGGTCAGTGAATGTGCCATAGCAGTGCTGCCGATTGCCAATCATATGACCGATCTGATTGGCTTTACGGGTCGCTGGGCTTTAGAGTTTCAGCGCGAACGGGTGAAGCGGTTTGCCGGAACTTATCTGCGGGAAAGCCGTCGGGGCCGTACCTCGCACGATGGACTGCCTGCCGTCATTCTGTGCACCGATACCACCGATGAAGTGCAAGGGGAGGCTTATGGCCTGCATCTGGGCTGGAGTGGCAATCATCGCATGCGGGTGGATAGTCTGCATGACGGGCGGGTCTTTGCGGGACTTGGCGCGCTATTAGGCCCCGGTGAAATCCAACTGAAGCAGGGTGAAACGTTCCACGCGCCCACCATCCACGCCGCTTATAGCAGAGAAGGCCTATCTGACCTTAGCCAGCGCTTCCACGCCCATGTCCGCAGCCAGATCCTGCGGCCAGAAACGCGCGCCAAAGTCCGCCCGGTTCATTATAATACGTGGGAAGCCGTCTTTTTTGACCACGATCTTGATCGCCTCAAAGCCATCGCCGACCGCGCCGCGGCGGTGGGGGTAGAGCGTTTTGTACTTGATGATGGGTGGTTTGGCTCTCGCCGCGATGACACATCTGGTCTGGGCGACTGGTATGTGTCGGCGGACGTCTATCCCGAAGGCCTAAATCCGCTGATCGATTATGTAACCGGCCTCGGCATGGAAATGGGAATTTGGTTTGAGCCTGAAATGGTCAATCCAGATTCAGATCTATATCGCGCCCATCCCGATTGGGTGTTGGGCCTCGACCATGTGGCGCAAGTGCCGTTTCGCAACCAATTGGTGCTGGATATCTCGCGGCCTGAAGTCTCTGACTATTTGTTTGAGCGCATCGACGCCATTTTGCGCGACCATGCCATTGGTTATGTCAAATGGGATATGAACCGCGACATCAGCCATCCAGGCGATCATCAGGGCTATCAACGCTCGCACGCCCAAGTCCAAGCGCTTTATGCCTTGCTCGAACGATTACGGATTGCCCATCCGCAAGTGGAGTTTGAATCCTGTGCTTCGGGCGGCGCGCGGGCCGATTATGGCGTGCTCAGCTACACCGACCGGATTTGGACATCCGATAGCAATGATGCCTTGGACCGCCAAGATATCCAGCGCGGGGCAAGTTTCTTCTTCCCGCTGGAAGTGTTGGGTGCCCATGTTGGCCCGCGCCGCTGCCACATTACGGGCCGGACCTTGTCGATGGCGATGCGGGCAGGAACCGCCATGATCGGCCATATGGGTCTTGAGCTGAATTTGCTGGAAGAATCCGATACAGAGCTTGCGACCCTGAAAGAGGCGATTGCGTGCCACAAGGCGCATCGAGAGCTGCTACACACGGGAAATCTCGTGCGGCTAAAGACCTCCGACGAGCTGATGGGCATGGGTGTGATCGCGCAAGATCAAACCGAAGCGCTTTATTCCATCGCAATTATGCGCAGCCAAGTTCAACGCCTTTTGCCGCGCGTCCTGTTCCACGGCTTGGATCCGGAGATGAGTTATCTTGTGAAACTCGTCTGGCCGACCAAATTCCGTTCGTGGTCTGCGGGCTCCAGTGTGGAGGCGTTAGACCTAACTGGAGCAGGCCAAGTGATGACGGGGCAGTTGTTGCAAGAGGTTGGCATAGGCCTGCCTCTGACCGCGCCCGAGCAAGTCTTGATGTTCCATCTGCGCGCACAAACGCCAGATTGATCGCTTAACGGTATCTGGCCCTTTCCCCTCAGGGCCTGTCAGGCTATGTCGACCCCATGACTCCCCGTGAAAACATCCGCAATTTCTCCATCGTTGCCCATATCGACCATGGCAAGTCCACCTTGTCTGACCGCCTGATCCAATTGACGGGCGGCCTCACCCAGCGTGAGATGAAGGAACAAGTGCTCGACAGCATGGATATTGAGCGCGAGCGCGGTATCACGATCAAGGCGCAAACCGTGCGCCTTGAGTTCCAGCGTGAGGGTCAAGACTATATTCTCAACTTGATCGACACCCCGGGCCATGTGGACTTTGCCTATGAAGTGTCGCGCTCTTTGGCAGCATGCGAAGGCGCTTTGTTGGTCGTCGATGCCAGCCAAGGCGTAGAAGCCCAGACCTTGGCCAATGTCTATCAGGCTATTGATGCCGATCTGGAAATCGTGCCCGTCCTCAATAAAATTGATCTGCCAGCCGCTGAACCCGACCGCGTCAAGGCGCAGATTGAGGAAGTGATCGGCATTGATGCGTCGGAATCGGTTATGATCTCCGCCAAAACGGGCCTTGGCATTGAAGATGTGCTGGAAGCCATCATCACCCGCTTGCCACCGCCTAAGACAGGCGACCGAGATGCGCCACTGAAGGCGCTCTTGATGGATGCCTATTACGACCAGTATTTGGGCGTGGTGGTTCTGGTCCGCATCATTGATGGTGTGATGAAAAAGGGCATGAAGGTCCGCATGATGGCGACTGGGGCTAATTACAGCCTCGACCGCGTCGGCGTGTTTAAGCCCAAGATCACCGAAGTAGACGAATTGGGGCCCGGCGAAATCGGCTTCTTGACCGCCTCGATCAAAGAAGTGGCCGATGCGGCTGTGGGTGACACCATCACCGAAGAACGTCGTCAGACGACCAGCATGCTGCCGGGCTTTAAGCCTGCCCAGCCGGTGGTGTTCTGCGGTCTCTTCCCGGTCGATGCGGCAGACTTTGAAGATTTGCGCGCGGCTATGGGCAGGCTGCGTCTGAATGACGCCAGCTTCTCTTATGAGATGGAGACCAGCGCTGCCTTGGGTTTTGGCTTCCGCTGTGGCTTCTTGGGCCTCCTGCATTTGGAGATCATTCAAGAACGTTTGAGCCGCGAGTTCAATCTCGATCTGATCGCGACCGCCCCTTCGGTGGTCTATGAGATCAAGATGAAAAATGGCGAGACGCTGCATCTGCACAATCCCGCCGACATGCCCGATGTGATGGCGATTGAGGCGATTGAAGAGCCTTGGATTAAGGCTACCATCCTGACCCCAGACGAATATCTAGGCGGCATTATGAAGCTGTGCCAAGACCGCCGCGGCAATCAGCGCGAGCTGACCTATGTCGGCACTCGCGCCATGCTGGTCTATGAGCTGCCGTTAAACGAAGTGGTCTTTGACTTCTATGACCGCTTGAAGAGTATCTCCAAAGGCTATGCTTCGTTCGACTATACGATTGAAGGCTATAAGGCCGGCAATCTGGTCAAAATGTCGATCCTGGTGAATGAAGAGCCAGTTGATGCGCTTTCCATGCTGGTTCATGCTGGCCGGGCCGAAATGCGCGGGCGCTCTATGTGCGAGAAGCTGAAGGATTTGATTCCGCAGCACCTTTTCAAAATCCCCATTCAAGCCGCCATTGGTGGCCGCGTGGTAGCACGGGAAACCATCTCGGCCATGCGCAAGGATGTGACAGCGAAATGCTATGGCGGCGACGCCAGCCGTAAGCGGAAGCTGTTGGACAAGCAAAAGGCCGGTAAGAAACGCATGCGCCAATTCGGCAGTGTCGATATCCCGCAAGAGGCTTTTATTGCTGCCTTGAAAATGGATGCCGACTAAGCCGGGCCTTGCCGCTTCAAAACGCCGCCTCCCAAGACCGGGATCAGATAAAGCAGCAAGAAGCCAGTATTGGACATCGCATTGCCCGGCGTGTGCAGGGCCAGCGAAATGCTGCTGTCGACAAACCACCAGACCAGAATAGCCCCGGTTATGGGCCGCCACAGCGCGAGGTGGGGTTGCTTCATGGCTGTCCGAACCAGAGTTAACAGGGTTAGCGACCAGCCTATCAGGACCGCGCCCAGAATGGCGGCCGTCAGACGCAGGCTCTCGTGCCAGCCACTTCGCCCATCTAAGGGCCAGTAAATCACGTCATAGAAGAGACGGACGGGCAGATCGGTATGCGGCCAGGCACTGCCTGCAAAGACAATCCCCAGCCCTAAAACCAAATAGCACCAGCTAATCAACCAATGCCGCCAGATTGCCGACATGATCTGTCCCCCATCCTCAACTCCATGGCAACCTAAAGGCCGGACGCGTAGGGTATCAATTACCCTTCAGGTCATATGTTCTGCTTGAGACGGTGGCATTAGCGCACCAATCCAGCAATGATGCGCACAAGGGTAAAGGGGTTTGGCTGACGGTGCTCTTCTGAACGAGCACCGCCCGACTTTTGGTCAATGTGTAAGGGACGGAAACATGCGTGTGCTGGTCACTGGGGCTGCCGGCTTTATTGGATTTCATACAGCCGCGGCATTGTTGCGGCGCGGCGATGACGTCGTCGGCTTTGACGTCGTCAATGATTATTATGACACCGCCCTTAAAGAAGCCCGTTTGGCACTGTTAGAGCGTTTGTCCGCTGAGGTTCCAGGCAGCTTTACCTTTGTCCGGGCGGATTTGGCCGATCCATCCGCTGTTGATGCCTGCTTTGCGGAATATGCGTTTGACCGAGTGATCCATTTGGCTGCGCAAGCCGGTGTGCGTTATTCGCTGGATAATCCGCGGGCTTATGTTGCCTCCAATATCATTGGCTTCACCCATATTCTGGAAGCGTGCCGTGCCCACAAGATCGCGCATTTGACTTATGCTAGCACATCCAGCGTCTATGGCGGCAATACGCACATGCCTTTTGTCGAAACCAATGGCGCAGACCATCCATTGCAATTTTATGCCGCAACTAAGCGCGCCAATGAATTGATGGCCCATTCCTATAGCCACTTGTTTGGCTTGCCGACTACGGGTCTGCGCTTCTTCACGGTTTATGGGCCTTGGGGCCGGCCAGATATGTCGCCCTTTTTGTTCACCAAGGCGATTTTCGCCGGTGAGCCCATCCAAGTGTTCAATTATGGGCATCACAGCCGCGACTTCACCTTTGTCGATGATATTGTTGAAGGCGTGGTTCGCATCAGCGACCAGATTGCGTCCCCGAATCCGGTTTGGAATAGCGATGCTCCCGACCCGTCCACCTCGTCCGCGCCCTTCCGGATTTATAACATTGGCAACAACAATCCGGTCATCTTGGCGGACTATATCGCGGCCATCGAAAAAGCGGTGGGCAAGAAGGCAATCTTGGAAATGTTGCCTCTGCAGCCAGGTGACGTGCCTGATACTTCCGCAGATGTTACAGCACTTGTTGCAGCAATCGGCTATAAGCCATCCACACCGATCCAAGCTGGCGTGAACGCCTTTGTGAATTGGTACCGGGAATATCACGGGCTCTAGGGCTCTTTCTCTTTTGGTGATGAAACGATAGGCCGCACATGGACGCGCAATTTTCGACCTTGAGCCGCATTAAAGACTTCCTCGGGCCACAAGGTTGGACCGAAGATCCTGACTTAATCGCCCCACATTTGATTGAGTGGCGCGACCGTTGGAGTGGGTCCGCGCCAATTTTGCTGATGCCAGCTTCCACCGCAGAAGCGCAAATGATCCTAAGCCAGTGCCACGAGGCGGGTCTGCCTGTAACCACCCAGGGCGGCAATACGGGCCTTGTTGGGGCACAGATTCCGCGCGGGGAAGTGCTGATTTCCACCAAACGCTTGAATGCCATTCGCTCGATCGATCCGGTTGATGATGCCATCGTGGCGGAAGCAGGTGTTATTTTAACGCAGGTTCAAGAAGCGGCACGTCATATCGGCAAGCGCTTTCCTTTAAGTTTGGCTTCTGAAGGTTCTGCCACCATTGGCGGTCTCATTTCGACCAATGCCGGCGGTGTCCACGTTCGCCGTCACGGCATGATGCGCGCCCAGATATTAGGACTTGAGGCGGTGTTGCCGAATGGGTCACTTTACGAAGGCCTTTCAGCCTTGCGCAAAGACAATACGGGCTATGACCTCAAACACTTGTTCATCGGCGCGGAAGGAACCTTGGGCTTGGTGACAGCTGCAACCTTAAAGCTGGTCGCTCAGCCCCGCCACACCACGGTGGCGCTGTTGGCCCTAGAGACGCCCGAGCAAGCAGTCGAACTTCTCCATCGCTTGGAAGCCGAGACCGCTGCAGTCGCAGCCTTTGAAGTGATGAACCATTTGGGCGTCTCTCTCGCGCTGAAAAACATTCCCAATGTGCGGGTTCCTTTTGACACGGTGCCGCCTTGGTTGGCCTTGGTTGAGTTTGAAGGTCCCAGTCCTGACCTCGTCGAAAAAGTGGAGGAGGCTTTGACCTCCGTGCTGGAAGCGGGCCTCGCCACGGATGTGGTCGTCGCGCAAAATGAGGCGCAATCAAAGGCCTTTTGGTATTTACGCGAAGAGATGAGTGCGTGCCAAAAGCCAGAAGGTGTGGCGGCAAAGCATGACGTTTCTGTCCCGGTCTCCAAGATTCCCGCTTTCTTGAGATTAGCCGATGCCGCCGCAGAAAAAGTCGCACCAGGCGCCCGGATCGTGGCCTTTGGCCACTGTAGCGATGGCAATATCCATTATGATGTGATCCAGCCAAGTTCGATGATAGCCGACGCCTATAAGGCTTTGGTGCCCCAGATGAATGAGGCGATCCATGATGTCGCGATGTCTTTTAATGGGTCCATTTCAGCCGAGCATGGGATTGGCATCAGCCGGCGCGACGAATTTCTACGGCGGGAACCAGAGGCCCATTTGACGCTGATGCGGGCGATTAAGAAAAGCTTTGATCCAAAGAGTATTATGAACCCGCGCGTCCTGCTATGAGTCATGCGGACCAAAACGCCCCTTACACAAGTTGGCGCGCCATCCAGTCCGCGAAACGCGTTTGGGCATCTAGGGTTTGTTCGGGATTGTAGCGAAAGGTCGGGTTGACGGAGGTTTCCTCGTCAAAGGAGTGCGTCGCGCCGGGGTAAGTAAAGGTCTCGACTTGGGATCCGCTCAGGCGGATCTTGTCGGCTGCTTTCAATGGATACCTCGTCCCGGAAAGGGTGTCGTCTTGGCCCAGCATCAAAAAAGTCGGGATAGGCTTTTGCCACCCTTTGCGCAGCGTTTGAGCACCAAGGCCACACCACGGATAGACCAGAAAGGCGGTGGCGAGGCCCGCAAGCGGATCAGCGGGCACGCCTTCTAAGTCAGCAAATTCTGCCACTTCTGGCCCAAGGGCTAAAGCATCCATGACGGTCCATCCGCCATGGCTCCAGCCCGCTGCGGCCAGACGATCGCCTTGCACCCAGTCTTGCCCCCGCGCCCAATGCATAAGCGAGATCAAGTCGCCCGCCCGTTCGCGACCCCAGAGGCGCAAACCCGAGCAAACCAGCATGCGCGCTTGTGTCAGGCTGATCTCGCGCGGGCGGAAGGAGTCAACAACAACGCTGGCAATGCCCTTGGCTGCTGCCGCCTTGGCATAGCCTGGCTGGGGCCCATCGGGATCGCCGCAGCCATGAAAAAGGAAGACGGTCGGAAAAGGGCCTTGCCCCTCGGGCTTGATGATCTGGCAATGGGGTAGCAGGCGTTGGGCGCGTGCGTCCAAGCTCTCGCGGGGAAACTTCTTCATTAGCCCGCCCCCAACTAGTGCCGGAAGTGGCGCATAGCGGTGAACACCATGGCGATGCCGGCTTCATCAGCCGCAGCAATCACCTCATCATCGCGGATGGAGCCACCTGGCTGGATGACCGCAGTGGCCCCAGCCTCAACTGCTTGAAGCAAGCCATCGGCAAATGGGAAAAAGGCGTCAGAGGCACAGGCTGAGCCGATGGTGGCCGCTTGGCTCCATCCGGCAGTCTCCGCGGCTTCACCAGCACGAACCGCAGCAATACGGGCCGAATCGCGGCGGTTCATTTGGCCCGCCCCAATGCCCGCTGTGACACCGTCCTTCGCATAGACAATCGCATTGGACTTCACATGCTTGGCAACCCGGAAGGCAAACAGCATGTCGGTCAGTTCTTGCGGGGTTGGCGCACGTTTGGTCACAACCTTCAGGTCGGGGGCCATGATGCGTCCGGTATCGCGGTTTTGTACCAGGAAGCCGCCGGCCAAGGTGCGGAAAGTCAAGCCTGGCTGGGTTGGGTCTGGTAGGCCACCGGCCAACAGGAGGCGCAAATTCTTCTTCTTGGCAAAGATGGCCTGCGCATCTTCGTCCGCATCTGGGGCAATCACGACTTCGGTAAAGATTTTGACGATCTCTTCTGCCGCTGCCCCATCCAATTTGCGGTTACACGCGACAATGCCACCAAAGGCCGAGACTGGATCACAAGCCAAAGCGCGCAGATAGGCGTCCGTCAAAGAAGTGCCAATCGCGACTCCACACGGGTTAGCGTGCTTAATGATGGCCACCGCAGCCGCTTCGCTCGCATCAAATTCACCAACCAATTCATAAGCGGCATCGGTGTCGTTGAGATTATTATAGGAAAGCTCCTTGCCCTGCAGCTGACGGGCAGTGGAGACACCGGGGCGTTTTTCAGTGGTGGCATAAAAAGCCGCGACTTGGTGGGGATTCTCGCCATAACGCAGGCTTTGTACCTTGGGCCCGCCAAAGGCCCGCCAGTCGGGGGAGGCTTCACCCACTTGCTCAGCATACCAGCCTGAAATGGCAGAATCATAGGCTGCGGTGCGGGCATAGGCTTTGGCGGCCAATTGTTTACGTGTCCGCTCTTGCGTGCCGCCATGAGCGGCCATGTCGGCCAAAACCTTCTGGACATCGCCAAGGTCAGTTGCCACCGCGCACCAGTCGAAATTCTTGGCCCCGGCGCGGATCATAGCAGGCCCGCCGATATCAATATTCTCAACACAGGTTTCAAAGTCTGCACCCGACGCCAAAGTTGCTTCGAACGGATAAAGATTGACCCACAACAGATCGATCCCTTCAATCCCGTGTTCGGTCATGGCGGTCTCATGATCGGCGACATGCCGCAGGGCCAACAGGCCACCATGTACAGCGGGGTGCAAGGTCTTAACCCGGCCATCCATCATTTCAGGAAAGCCGGTCACATCGGCCACATCCATGACCGCCAAGCCCGCCGCCGCTAAAGCCTTGCTGGTGCCCCCCGTTGAAACCAAAACTACGCCGTGATCGGCTAATTGCCGAGCTGTCTCTATCAGGCCCGTCTTATCAGAAACCGAGATGAGGGCCCGGCGGACGGGACGGATCGTGGACATGGCAAAGGCTCCAGCGGAGAGTGGTCAAAAAAGGGTGCGCCCGCTTATAGGCTGCGAATCGGGCCATGGCGACAGGGAGGACTCAGCCCTTGGCAATCGCGGGTTTAGCAGCCTTTTTGACAGGCTTCTTCGTTGTGGGCTTGGCCTTCTTGGGCGCATCTGCTGGGTTTGGCGTCTTGGCTTTGAACTTGCAAATCTCAGCAATGCCGCAACGCCAACAAGCCGGCTTGCGTGCGTCACAAACATAGCGACCATGGAGGATCAGCCAATGGTGCGCGCCCTTCTTATAAGCATCGGGCGTCACACGTTCCAGCACCGCCTCGACCTGATCAGGGTTCTTGCCTGGGGCGAGACCTGTCCGGTTTGAGACGCGGAAGATATGCGTATCGACCGCAATTGTCGGCTCACCAAACGCCTCATTTAAAACCACATTGGCGGTCTTGCGACCAACGCCCGGCAATTCAGTTAAAGCATCGCGGTTCCGGGGCACTTCACCGCCATATTTCTCAAGCAGCAACGCCGATAAGGAGATGACGTTTTTGGCTTTGTTGCGCCATAGGCCGATGGTTTTGATGTAATTGGCGACACCTTCTTCGCCCAAGGCGACCATTTTCTCGGGCGTATCGGCTACGGCGAACAGGCGCTTGGTCGCTTTGTTGACGCCGACATCGGTGGCTTGGGCAGACAGCGCGACGGCGACTATCAGTGTGTAGGGGTCTTGATAGTCTAACTCGGTACGCGGATCTGGACGCTCGGCAGCCAATTGGGCGTAAAGAGCTGCGATCTCAACTGCTTTCAGCTTGGACTTTGCGATTTTTGCTTTCATGGCCATGTCCCCGCCATAGCCAATTGCGACATTGCTAGCTAGCCCTATCAGAAATCTCTTGGTCTGCTACATTCTTCAACTGTGCTTTTGTTCACTTTGCGCTAGCTTAGGCATCATGAGCACGTCGATTACCGCCCTTCCAAGTGCCCCTGAGTTTGACCAGCGGGATGCGATTTATATGGATGCTGTGCTACGGCCGAACCGATCTCTATCCAACCATGGCTTTAAGATCGTTATGCTGTCGCTCGCCGCGATGAGCTTTTTCGCAGGCCTGGCCTTTCTCTGGATTGGCGCGTGGCCTGTGATTGGCTTTTTTGGTTTGGATGTCATTTTGGTCTATTTGGCGTTCAAGGTGAATTTCAAAGCGGGCGCTCGGGAATGCGAGACGGTGAAGGTGAGTGCCGCTCAAGTGGCGATTTCTAAAACCTGTCACCGCGGCAAAGTGGGCTGGTGGCGCGTTAGCCCCAGTTTCGCCCGCGTCATCGTGGATGAAATCAACGAGTACGAGACCCAGGTGACCCTGTCTGCTGGCGGGGCCAGTTTGCCACTCGCAACCTGTCTTTCCCCGCCCGAGCGCGTGGCATTTGCCGCAGCCCTTAAAGCCGCGCTAGAACAAGCACGCGGTGAGCGCTATCCGACCGAAGTGACTGTTTGAAAGGTCTCAAAATGGAATATCTGCACACGATGATTCGAGTTGGAAACCTCGACGCTGCCCTCGACTTCTTTTGTGGCGGATTGGGGCTGGTCGAATTACGACGGACGGAAAATGAAAAGGGCCGTTTCACCTTAGTGTTTTTGGCCGCTCCCCTAGATGCTGAGCGCTTTAAAGCGCAAGGCGAAGCGCCACAAAGCGGCTTGCCCGGTGGCCTGCCCATGGTAGAACTGACCTATAATTGGGACGAGCACGCCTATGATGGCGGCCGCAATTTTGGCCATTTGGCCTATCGCGTCGATGATATTTACGCGCTGTGCGCGCATCTGGCTGCCCGTGGCGTGATCATCAACCGGCCACCGCGCGACGGACATATGGCGTTCGTGCGTTCGCCGGACGGGATTTCTGTAGAGCTTTTGCAACGCGGTGCGGCTTTGCCACCCCAGGAACCTTGGGCGAGCGCGGCAAATATCGGCTCTTGGTGAGGTGGCCGAGCGACGTTCAAGAAGCAACAAATAGAACGATCATTGGGGAGATGGGCGCGATGCAGAAACGTTTTTTGGCTTTGGTCTGGGTGGCTCTGGCTGGCCTACTGGCCGTAGGTTGCAGCCGGGATTTGCCGCGTGCAGTCGTGGAAGCGCGCTATACGTCACCAACATCCCAGTTCATCAATATCAGCGACGGTGTGCGTCTACATGTGCGCGATGAGGGCAAGCGAGACGCCCCGGTCTTGATTCTCGCCCATGGCTCAAATGCTTCTCTCCACACGTGGGAGCCTTGGGTAGCTGAGCTTAAAGACGATTGGCGGGTGATTAGTTTCGATTTCCCCGCCCATGGCCTGACTGGACCTTCTAAGAGTGGTGTCTACTCGGGCACTACCTATGTGCAAGTCGTTGACGATTTGGCCCGGCATTTCAAAGTGGACCGCTTTGTCTTGGGCGGAAATTCCATGGGCGGTGGCGTGGCCTGGCGCTATGCGCTTGCCCATCCGGAGAAAGTCGCGGGTTTGATCCTCGTGGATGCCGCGGGCTATCCTCGCGATACAGGTAAACCACCTCTCGTATTCCGTCTCGCACGGATGCCGGTCATTGGGGACGTGTTCTCTCGTGTCACGACCAAAGGCATGATCGAGTCCAATCTCAAGCAAGTGATGGTGGATGATGCATTGGTGACGCCCGAGATGGTGAAACGCTATCATGATCTTTTGATGCGTGAGGGTAATCGCCAAGCCACTTTGGCACGCATGCGCGCAGTCCCTGATGCCCCAACTGCCTATCAGCAAATTCCAACCATCAAAGCGCCAACTCTGGTGATATGGGGCGAGGCTGATCCTTGGATTCCCTTTGCCGATGCCAAGCGTTTTACCCAAGAAATCAAAGGCGCGAAGCTTGTTTCTTACCCAAATATTGGGCACTTGCCGCAGGAAGAAGTGGCACTTGCGACAGCCAAAGAGGTTGATGCCTTCCTGCGACAAATCTATCCAACGCCTACCCAGTAAGGCGATTTGACAGCGCAAATTGATGCAACGTGATGTCACCAAGTGTGACAGTATCAGGGGTGGCGTGTCTGGCGTAAGGTTTCTATCAAGACTGCCTATGTAGTAAGTCTCGAAAGACTTGAAAGGCGCTTTTATATGTGCGGCATTATTGGAATCTTGGGAAAAGAGGCGGTGACTGCCCGTCTCATTGAATCGCTGAAGCGCCTTGAATATCGCGGTTATGATTCCGCAGGGATTGCTACTTTGGTAGATGGCAAGATTGAACGCCGTCGCGCCCAGGGTAAGATCAAGAATTTGGAAGATGTGCTGGTGGCTGCCCCATTGCAGGGCCTCATCGGGATTGGCCACACGCGCTGGGCGACCCATGGTGCCCCTTCTGAGCGTAACGCCCACCCACACGCTACCAATCGCGTCGCGGTGGTGCACAATGGCATCATTGAAAACTTCAGGACTTTGCGGGCAGAACTTGAAGCCGAAGGCCGCACGTTTGATTCTGAAACCGACACCGAAGTCATCACGCAATTGGTTTCGCGCGCGCTTGATTTAGGGGCCAGCCCCAAGGATGCCGTGATTGAAGCTTTGAAGCGGGTGCGTGGGGCCTTTGCCATTGCCTGCTTATTCACCGGTGAAGAGGATTTGTTGGTTGGTGCCCGCCAAGGCAGCCCCTTGGTCGTGGGCGTTGGCGATGGTGAAATGTATTTAGGCTCAGATGGGATCGCAGTTGCACCCTTCACCAATCGCGTCATCTATCTGGAAGAGGGCGATTTGGTTGTTCTAAGCCGGACTAGCCATGCCGTTTATGACGCGGCTCGAAATCCGGTTGAGCGCCCGATTAAGTCCGTTGCCGCCAGTGCTGCAGCCGTCGAAAAGGGCAATTATCGCCATTATATGCAGAAGGAAATCCACGAAGAGCCTGATGCTGCCGCTCGCACCATTGGCCATTATGTGGACCCCTTGGAAGAGCGGGTTAGCCTGCCCGATTTTGGGGTAGATTTCGCCCAGATCGACCAATTATGGATCATTGGATGCGGCACCGCCTATTTGGCAGGGCGCGTTGGTGAATATTGGTTTGAACAGGTGGCGGGTCTCTCCTGCGAGACCGACATCGCCTCAGAATTCCGCTATCGTGAGCCTATAGCAGCCGGACGCGCGGCAGCCTTGTTCATTTCTCAATCGGGCGAGACAGCTGATACGCTTGAGGCATTGCGGCTTTGCAAACGAAATGGCTGGAAAACCATCGCCGTCGTCAATGTACCCGAAAGCTCCATCGCGCGCGAAGCTGACGCAGTCCTGCCAACCTTGGCTGGCCCAGAAATCGGCGTGGCCTCCACGAAAGCTTTTGTGGCGCAATTGTCGGCCCTTGCGGCGATCTCAGTCGCCGCTGCCTTAGCCCGCAAAAAGATTGATCGGGATGAAGAGCGCCGTCTTGCGCATCTCTTGATGGAAACACCCCGCCTAATTCGCGAAGCGTTGAAGGTGGAATCCACCATTGCTGCCGCGGCAGAAGAAGCCAGTCATGCCCGCTCAATTCTATACATTGGCCGCGGGATGGCTTACCCCATCGCCTTAGAGGCCGCGCTGAAGCTCAAGGAAATCAGCTATATCCATGCTGAGGGCTATGCAGCTGGTGAGCTGAAGCATGGCCCGATCGCTTTGATCGATGAAGTGACACCCATATTTGCTATTGCCCCGCACGACCATTTGTTTGAGAAGACGATCTCCAACGTCCAGGAAATTGCTGCCCGTAAAGGCCGCGTGACTTTATTCTCGGACGCATTGGGGATTGAGGAATCCGGCGATGTTGCCCGTCACACAATTGAGGCACCAAAGGCCGATCCATTCGTAGCCCCGATTGTCTATTCGCCTTTGATCCACTTGCTCGCCTATCATGTGGCAGTGGCCAAAGGCACAGATGTGGACCAGCCGCGTAACCTTGCAAAATCGGTTACGGTCGAGTGATCTGACGCAACACAATCGCACGCTTCAATAGGCTCAAGGGCGACCAAGCAAATTGACGTGCGAGCTCTATGAGGCTGACTTTGCGTTTGGCTTGTATGGCCTTTCGGGATTGCCATGCTTGGCCCCAGCCCTTCAGGGCATCTGCCAGTCCGCGGCCATAAGCAGGCCCAGCGCCACGCCAAGCGGTATGTGCCCACAGCAGGAGCGTCGCCCCAAGATGGGGCAGAAGTAGCAACCAGAATAAGGGGCCTGGCATGTTTCGAACAAAGGTCCAAAGCCGATTGCGCGTGCCGTGATAGACGGCAAAGTCAGACAATCTGCCGCTTGAGGCGGAACCCATATGGCGCACGTGCGCGTCAGCCAGCTGAATGACCTTCCCACCCGCCAAACGATGACGAAACCCAATATCTACATCTTCGCAATAGCAGAAATAGCTTTCCTCATAGCCACCCAATTCTGCGAATATGTCTGCGCGCCACATCGAAGCGGCTGCGCACGGGCTGAAAGCTTGTCCATCGGCTAAATCGTAAGGCCAGGGTTTGCGATAGCCGCCCCGAAACGGAATGCCAAAGGCATGATAGACATCACCCGCGCCGTCGAGTTGGCTGGGATCTTCATCTAGGATCTGGGTTGAGCCAAAGGCCATCACCTCTGGATAGCGATGGATTGCTGCCAGCAAGGCCTCAAGCCAGTTGGGCTCTGGAAAGGCATCTGGGTTCAGACAGATGATCCATTGGCCGTTAGCCAATTTTGCTGCCTGATTATTCGCTTGCGCAAAACCTGTATTGTTCGGATTGGCGACAAATTTGTTTGCGCGCGTTTGGGTCGCGGCGTCTGGCTCAGACTCCTTGGGTGAGGCATTGTCGATCAGGATTGTCTCAAAGTCGCGGAAGGTCTGCGCATCGAGACAGTCAAAAAGGCGCGGTAAATGAGCCCGGCTCTTATAGGCAACAATCAGGATCGAGACGCGTGGCCCGGTCAAGTTCAGCCAAGTGCCTCAACGGCCGCGCAGACAGCTTCGCTCGTGATACCAAAATGGGCATAAAGGGCTTGGTAAGGGCCTGATGCGCCAAAGCCTTTCATGCCGATAAAGGTGCCCGTCGGGCCAATCCAACGGTCCCATCCAAATCGGACGGCAGCTTCAATCGCGATTTTCGGCAAATCGCCACCCAGAACTTGGTATTGATAGGCGGCAGATTGAGCTTCAAACAACTCCAAGCATGGGGCCGAGACGACGCGCACACCAATACCTGCATCGGCCAGTGTGGTTTGGGCCTTCATCGCAATTTCGACTTCAGAGCCCGTCGCAATCAGGACTGCCTTTTCGGGAAGGCTGGAAGGTGACAAGACATAAGCACCTTGCGCGCTGCGATTGGTCGGTGATCCATCCTTGCGCTGGAAGGCAAGCTTTTGGCGGGTCAACGACAGGACCGAGGGTGTCTTCGACGCCAAGAGCGCCAATTCCCAACATTCGGCTACTTCGACCGGGTCGCAAGGCCGGAACACATTCACATTGGGAATGGCGCGCAATGATGCCAGGGTCTCAACCGGCTGGTGGGTTGGGCCATCTTCGCCAAGGCCGATACTATCATGGGTCAACACATGCACGGTGCGCACTTCCATGAGGGCACCGAGCCGTAGGGCAGGGCGTAGGTAATCAGCGAAGACAAGGAAGGTTCCGGAATAGGGTATCACGCCACCATGCAACGCCATACCATTCATGGCTGCCGCCATCCCATGTTCGCGCACGCCATAATGCACGTAACGCTCTTGATAGGCGTTTGCCCCAAAGCCTTTCATGCCCGCCACTTTTGTATTCACTGAGCCGGTCAAGTCAGCTGAACCGCCCATGAGGAGTTCAAAGGCCGGAACCAAAATTTCCAAGGCTGCACCAGAGCTTTCGCGGGTCGCCAAGGATGGCGCCTTCTCGGCCATGGCGGCACAATGGGCTTGGGTAAGCGCGCGCAGTTTTTCTGGGTCGACTTTAGAGTTCAAACGTGCGTCGATCATGGCGTGATCGGTACGCTTCGCCATTCGGGCCTGCCAGTCAGCATGGGCCTTCGCGCCACGGCTGCCAGCGGCGCGCCAAGTTGCGACGATGTCCTCAGGGACAACGAAGGGCGCGTGTGGCCAATTGAGAGCAGCGCGCGTGGCTTCAATCTCTGCAGCGCCGAGCGGCGAGCCATGGGTCTTGGCTGTTCCAGCTAAATTGGGGGAGCCAAAGCCGATCTGAGTCCGGCAAGCGATTAGAACGGGCCGGTCTGCGTTTAGAGCAGCATTCATGGCTGCTTCTAGGGCTACTGGATCATGACCATCTACGCGGCTTGTTTGCCATCCGGCTGCTTCAAAACGCTGAAGTTGGTCGCCGGTCTCTGCCACCGATAAGGCTCCATCAATGGAAATTTCATTATCATCCCAAAGGACGATCAGGCGGTTCAGTCGAAGGTGACCTGCCAAGGAGATTGCTTCGTGGCTGATGCCTTCCATCAAGTCACCGTCTGAGGCGATCACCCAGGTGTGGTGGTCACAAACATCAGCGCCCAATGTCGAACGTAAGTGAGCCTCTGCCATCGCCATGCCAACCGCGGTGGAAATACCCTGTCCCAAAGGACCTGTCGTGGTCTCAACGCCTGGCACATGGCCATATTCGGGGTGACCGGCCGTAAGGGCTCCGATTTGGCGGAAGTTTCTTAACTGTTCCATCGTCATGGCTTCATAGCCCGTGAGATGCAGCAGCGAATAAATCAGCATCGAGCCATGGCCAGCCGACAAGACAAACCGGTCACGGTCCTGCCAATCAGGAGCCTTGGCATCGAATTTCAGGAATTTCGTAAACAGAACTGTCGCTGCATCTGCCATGCCCATCGGCATGCCGGGATGGCCAGAATTGGCGGCCTGAACGGCATCCATCGAAAGAAAGCGGATGGCGTTTGCAAGATCTGTATGGCTGGTCATGGGAGCTGAAACTTTCGTCGGCTGAATGTCGGACCGCATATAGGACTCGGCCGCAGCTAACAATGGTAAACGGCACCTGTTCCGGCCTATTCACCGCCCTATTAATAAGCGGACTCATTGATGACTCATTGTGGCCAAAATCTACGCCCGATTTTGTCGTAACGGGGGTGCATAACCAACTCACACACAGAGTGAGACCTAAACATGACCATCCTTCCTTATCCCAAGTCCCGTCGGCGCGTTGCCAAGCCAAAGACCGCTCCCGTTGCCGGCCCGATTGCCGCGCCTTCAGGCGCCTTGCTCAATGCTATTCTGTCCTATGCTGACATCTCAGAAGATATTGGCGGAGGGCTAACTGTTTTGCGTGTGAGCGCCAAGCGCATGGATGATCCCGTCATAACCCAAAGCCTCGGGCGCGAGGCCGCGCGCTTGGCAGATGTTTCAATCCTTTGGAATGATGATGAGAGCGAAATTCACGCCGTTCTTGATGCAGCAATTCCAAGTGGCGTTGAAGACTTTTGGGCCGAGCCTCAATTTGAATTGACCGATCTGGCGATGGCCTATCTCGACGAAATGCTGGAGATTGAAGAGCGCGCAAAAGCCGGTTAGCCTGCTTTTTACGCAGCTTAGTGTCTCATAAACACTTTATTCGCCATAATCTTGCCTCGTAAGGGGTAACATGCGGCCACAAACCGCCTTATAAGTAAGCTTATGACGACAATTGCACTGGTCGATGACGACGAAAACATCCGCGCCTCCTTGGAAATTCTGTTTCAGAGTGAAGGCTATGACGTGCGCACGTACCCGGACGGTGCGACAGCGCTCCCCGCATTAATTTCGGACCCGCCGGATATTGCGATCCTCGATATCAAAATGCCGCGCATGGATGGCGTGGAATTATTGCGTCGCGTTCGGGAAAGCTCGGATGTGCCCGTGATCTTCTTGACGTCGAAAGATGATGAGATTGACGAGGTTATCGGCTTCTCGGTCGGTGCGGACGATTTCATTCGGAAGCCCTTTTCTACGCGGCTCTTATCCGAGCGGGTGAAGGCGGTTCTGCGCCGGTCACGTCCGATCGACGCTGTGGATGAGGAAGCGAGCGCCTCAGATGGCGACAAAAAGGTCGTAACACGCGGCTCACTCACCATGGACCCCAACCGCCATGCTTCTTATTGGAAGGGAAAGCCAGTCCGCCTGACGGTGACGGAATTCCTCCTGTTGCAAGCCCTCGCCCAGCGGCCGGGCTTTGTTAAAAGTCGAGACCAACTGATGGACGCCGCTTATGACGACAGCGTCTATGTGGATGACCGGACGATTGACAGCCATGTCAAACGTGTGCGCAAGAAATTCCGTGAAGTTGATGGCGAGTTCGATGCCATCGAGACGCTTTATGGGGTCGGCTATCGCTACAAAGAATCCTAAAAGGAAGCCGCCGGAACCCTTTGGCAAAACCCGAAGGCAACGCCGTCGTGGCGGCATTGCGGGCATTATCTTTATTGCGAACTTTGCCGGCATCGTCATTTTGGTGCTCGGCTCTCTTTTGTTCAATGAGTTAAGGTCCGGTCTCACCAAGGCGCGAATGGACGCCTTACGCGCGCAAGGCTCAACAATTGCGAGTGTCTTGGCCGAAGCCGCTATTCCGGCAGACGCAGTACCTGTTTTGGACGAAGGACGTGCCCGCGCCATCTTGCGGCGTCTATCGCGGGAACCAGGGGCCCGCTTGCGTCTGTTCAGTCGCGATCTGCGACCTATTGCAGACAGTACTATTCTCGATGACATCGTCAATGTGCGTGAACTACCACCACTTGGCCCAGCAGCACCTGATATTGGGGAAGCGGCAGGCAAGGCTGTCTCCAACGTCCGAGTCTTCATACAAGGTGCCAGCGACGACCCCAAGAAGGCGCTAATCCGCGAAGTTTCTACGGCTTTGCAGGGCAATGTGGTTCAAAGCGAGCGATTTGATGAAGAAGGCCGCCGAGTGGTGTCTGTGACCGTCCCCATTCAGCGCATTCGCGCCGTTGTAGGAGTCTTGACGCTCGAAAGTGGTGATGTCAGCGAGATTGTGGAAGCCGAACGGCGCGCCCTTTATCCTTTCATTTTCTCCGCAATTCTGGTGACGGCGATATCTGCGAGCATGCTTGCTTGGTCGATTGCCGTGCCCCTACGTCGGTTGGCGTCTGCTGCAGATGATGTGCGACGTGGGCGCACGCATGCTTTGGATGCAGATTCCCTTCGCAAGCGCCCAGATGAAATTGGCGACTTGGCTGATGCGCTGGCCGCGATGACAGCGACGTTGCAGGACCGCATTGATGCGAATGAGAGCTTTGCGGCAGACGTCGCCCATGAAATCAAAAATCCTTTGGCAGCTATCCGCAATGCGGCTGAGCTTCTGCCACGCGCAAGCACACCGGATAGCAAGGCGAAGCTAGAATCCATCATCCTCAATGACGCCCGCCGGGTGGATCGCCTTGTCACCGATATTGCCAATGCTTCGCGCTTGGATGCTGAACTCGCCCGCGCCAGTCAGCAGAAATTCTCTATGGCTGAAATGATGGATGATTTGTCGCGTGCTTACGGGTCGATCGGCCATGCACGAGAAGTGGAAATTGTCGTGCGCTATCCAGACGAAACCGACCGCCTGATCGTGAGTGGGCGGGAGGAGGCGATCTCGCGCATCCTCACCAATCTGTTGGACAATGCGCTGTCCTTCTCGCCTACCGACGGCAAAGTCAGCTTGGTCGGTGCACGGGATGATAAGACCATCCGGATTGTCGTCGAGGATGAAGGTCCAGGTATTCCAGAAGAATCCCTGCAAAGCATCTTCAACCGCTTCTATACCCACCGTCCGACCAGTGCGGGTGAGGAGGGCCAAGCCGCCTTTGGCAAGCACTCCGGCCTTGGGCTAGCTATTGCTCGTCAGATCGCTGAAAGTCATGGTGGCGCTATCTGGGCTGAGAATCGCCACGACCGCAGTGGTGCGCGCTTTGTTCTCGAGCTACCGGCTGCCTAGACTTCACGGCGTCGCAAGGGCGGGATGCGACAAGAGATCATGGGTCACAACCGGATAGAGTGAGGCAAGCAGGGTTAGGGCTGCCATGATGTTGAAAGTCCGCAGCTTAACCGGGTCTTGCAGGAATTGCCGCATCTGCACACCAAGGAAGGCCCATAGGCCAACAGTCGGCAAATTGATGGCCCCAAATACAACCGCCACAATGATCAGACCCAGCATCGGATGCTCTGCCGGCACATAAGCCGTCACCGACATCAGCGCCATCGTCCAAGCTTTCGGATTGACCCATTGGAAGAGGCAGGCCTGCAAGAAGCTAAAGGGCTTGGACGTCGCACTCGCTTTAGATTCCGGCGCTGAAGCGGTTGCAATTTTCCAAGCCAGATAAACGAGATAGACCACTGAGCCCACCTTCAGGATGGTGTAGGTAATCGGAAAGCGCACAAAAACCTGTGCCAAGCCGAGGCCGATCAAAACCGTCATTACGACAAAGCCAATCGAAACACCCAGCATATGGGGCAGGGTGCGGGTAAAGCCGAAATTGGTACCCGACGCCATCAGCATCAGATTATTTGGCCCCGGCGTAATTGAGGAAACGAGGGCAAAGCCACATAGGCCTAGGAAAAGTTCTTGGGTCATCATGACGCAATATTATGCGATCATGCACTGCATGTTATTGCAATTTCAGCGGACACAGATAGATATACGCATGGTATGATGAATTTAGATGATATAGACCGAAGAATATTGCAAGTCCTGTCTCACGATGGGCGTATCAGCAATGTCGACCTTGCGAGCAAGGTGGGCCTATCGCCCTCTGCCTGTCTTAGACGTGTGCAGGAGCTTGAGCGACGGGATGTGATCCAAGGTTATCGCGCGCAATTGAACGCCGCCGCCCTCGGCATTGGCTTTCTGGCCTATGTAACGGTAGGGCTATCCCGCCATACCAAGCAAGAACAGGCTGATTTTGAAGCGGCGATCAAACGCGCGCATCAGGTTCGTGAATGCCACAATATAACCGGCACCGTGGAATATCTTTTGCGGGTCGAGACAACCGATTTGCCAGCCTATAAGCATTTCCACACCGAGGTCCTCGGTGCCCTGCCCCAAGTCGCCACCATCACCAGCTATATCGTGATGGGATCACCGAAGGATGAGCGGGGGTAGGGGGCGTTAATTGAAGATTGGTTTAAATAGGGCGAGTTCAATTCAATGTGACACTCTATTGCACAGAGATAACTCTGTGATACAGAGTAAGCATGGACAAGAAACAAGCGCTTGAAATTTTGAACGACGTGGCGACGGCACGTCAGAGGACGTCAGAGCTTCGGAATTACCGTGGCATGGGCTCGATCATCTCTGCTTGGGGAGTCGTGTGGCTGCTTGGCTTTGGTGCGCAATCAATTTTTCCCGTAGCAGCACCCTTTATTTGGATCGCAGGCTGGCTTGGTGCCTTAGTTTGGACATTTACCAGACCGCCAAAGCCTGAAGACTTCCGTGCGTTGTCTACTTGGGTTGTGGCCATCCTCTGCGTAGGTCTTGTCCTGGTGGTTACCAAAGCGAACCAGACAACGGCGGCCATGATTTTCGGATTGGCCTTATCGGCAGCTTACGCAATCCTTGGAATTTGGTCAGGCAAGCGCTTCTTATTGCTCGCTGCACTGGTTCTGATCTCGGTATGTGTTGGGTGGTGGTTGGTGCCCCAGTGGCTCTACTTGGCTTTGGCGCTTGGCGGCGGCGGTGCCTTGATACTTGGTGGCGTCTGGATACGTCGACCATGAAACAGTGTCACGAAGTCATACATCAACAGCATCGGCTACGGATTGTGGCCGCGCTTGATAGCGACCCAGAGCCACTAGACTTCGCAACCTTGAAAGCGATCAGTGGTGCCACAGACGGCAATTTGGGCGCGCACTTACTAACGTTAGAGAAAGCCGGTCTCATCTCGATTTCAAAGGAGATGATTGGCCGCAGAACGCGAACGTGGGTTTCTCTAACTGCTGAAGGGAGACTGGCGTTTCGTGAACACGTCGCTTTCCTAGAAGACATTATCCAAACCAGTCATAAACCCCGGGAGATTGGATCATGAATGCGTGGATATTTTTGGCCTGTGCGATTGCGCTTGAAGTGACAGGTACCTTCTTACTCAAATTATCCAATGGCTTTGAAAAGTGGCACTGGGGTGCCTTGTCGATTTTCTGCTATTCCGCCTGCTTTTGGTTCTTAGCGCCGGCCATGAAGGCACTCCCAGTCGGCATCGTCTACGCCATTTGGGCTGGCGTCGGCATCGTAGCGGCTGCGGTGATTGGGGTCTTCGCGTTTGGCGAGAAGCTAAGCGCACTCCAATATTTGTTCATAGTCATGGTCTTGGGCGGCGCCATTGGACTTCGTGCGACGACCACTGCATAGCAAGCCGCTCGCCCAAGGATGAGCGGGGGTAGGCCTCCGCTTCCCTCAATAAACCCGCAGCTTTGGTGGAATCGTCGCGACGTCGTTGCTCATGGTGTTCATGTGCACAGGGCGATAGTCGATTTTGACCGAGCCTGTTGCTTCATCATACCAAGTCAGCGTGTGCTTCATCCAATTGACGTCGTCACGGTCCGCATAGTCTTCCCGTGCGTGGGCCCCCCGGCTCTCGGTCCGGTTGGCGGCACCATACATGGTCACCATGGCTTGGCTCAACAAATTGTCGAATTCCATGGCTTCGGCGAGGTCCGAGTTCCAGATCATCGAGCGGTCGGTGATGGCAATGTCTGGTGCGCCAGAGAACACCTTGTCCATCTCCTTGCAGCCTTCGTCCAAGGTTTGGCCTTCGCGATAAACGGCGCAATGGTTCTGCATCACCTTTTGCATCTGTAAGCGCAGAGCGGCGGTCGGCGTGCCGCCTTTGGCTTGGCGGAAGCGATCGAGGCGCGCCAAATGGCTGTCGGTCATGGCATTGGTGATTTCGGGCTGGCGGGCACCCGATTGGACCGTCTCACCACAGCGTAGGCCAACAGCGCGGCCAAACACCACCAAGTCGATCAAGGAGTTAGAGCCCAAACGGTTAGCCCCATGCACAGACACACAAGCCGCTTCACCCACAGCCATCAGGCCACGTACAACTTGGTCTGGGTCGCCACCGACTTTGGTCAGCACTTCGCCATGATAATTTGTCGGAATGCCACCCATATTGTAATGCACGGTTGGCAACACCGGGATCGGCTCCTTCGTTACGTCTACACCGGCGAAGACCTTGGCGCTCTCGGAGATGCCGGGCAGACGTTGAGCCAGAATGGCTGGGTCCAGATGGTCGAGATGTAGGTGGATATGGTCCTTGCCTGGGCCGACACCACGACCTTCGCGGATTTCCATCGTCATCGCGCGCGAGACCATATCGCGCGGAGCTAAGTCCTTCACCGTTGGAGCATAGCGCTCCATGAAGCGTTCGCCTTCTGAATTGGTCAGATAGCCGCCTTCGCCGCGGGCACCTTCGGTAATGAGGCAGCCAGCGCCATAGATGCCGGTTGGGTGGAATTGTACAAACTCCATATCTTGCAAGGGGAGGCCCGCCCGCAAGACCATCGCATTGCCGTCACCCGTGCAGGTGTGGGCGCTGGTGCAGCTGAAATAAGCGCGGCCATAGCCGCCAGTTGCCAATACGGTACGCTGAGCCCGGAAGCGGTGCAGCTTGCCTGTCGCCAATTCCCAAGCCGTCACGCCAATACAAGCACCGGTTTCGTCCATAATCAGATCTAGGGCGAAATACTCAATGAAGAACTCGACATCATATTTGAGTGAGTTGCCATAAAGCGTGTGCAGAATGGCGTGGCCGGTGCGGTCAGCCGCAGCACAGGTGCGTTGCACAGGCGCTTCGCCATAATTGCGGGTCATACCGCCGAAAGCGCGCTGATAGATCTTCCCGTCTTCGGTACGTGAGAAGGGCACCCCCCAGTGCTCAAGCTCATAGACAGCTGCCGGAGCATTGCGCGTCAAATATTCAATGGAGTCTTGGTCGCCCAGCCAGTCCGACCCCTTTACGGTGTCAAACATGTGCCAACGCCAGTCATCTTCACCCATATTGCCCAAAGCGGCCGAAATGCCGCCTTGTGCCGCCACCGTGTGCGACCGGGTTGGGAAAACTTTCGAGATACAGGCTGTCTTTAGTCCTGCTTGTGCAGCCCCCAAAGCAGCGCGCAATCCAGAGCCTCCGGCACCCACCACAACTACATCGAAAGTATGGTCATTCCACTGATAGTCCGCCGTCATGGGCTTAGGCTCCAACGAATACTTTGGCGACCGAAAGGATCGCAATCACTGCTAAGATAGCGGGGATGGCCGTGTTGGCGAGCAAAGATACAGTGCGCGCAACAGCGCCAGTAATGTAGTCTTCGATTACCACTTGCATGCCAAGGCGCATATGAAACAGCCCCGTCAAGACGAGTAGAGCAGTCCCTGCCGCATTCAAGGGGTGCCTCATCCAGCCCACTACACTGTCATAGCTGCCATCGGTGCCCAAAAGCACTGACAAAGCGAACCAAGGCAACAGGACGGCCAAGAAAATCGCCGTGGCGCGCTGTTGAATGAAATGGCCCACACCATGCTTAGCCGACCCAAGGCCGCGGGCGCGAGAAAGCGGGGTACGTAAAGAGTGGTTCATCGCTTACCCTTATGCCAAAAACGCGAGTGCAAAAACTACAACGGCACCAACGCCGCCGGCGATGATGGTGGCCCAGCCTGTTGCAGTCGAAACTTTCGGGTCAAACCCTTTGCCGGCGTCCCAAGCGAGGTGACGTATGCCATTAGCCAAATGGTAGCAGGCGGCAGCCGTGATCCCGAACAGGATCAACAAGCACAGGGGGCTCATCAGGAACGACATGAAGTCTGTATAGGCAGAGGGGCCGCTGGCCAAGGCGACTACCCAAGCAGTCAAAACCATTGCGCCTAAATAGAGCGCGACGCCAGATGCGCGGTGGAAAATCGATGTCGCCATCGTTACGTGCCAGCGCCAGACTTGCAGGTGTGGCGACAATGGCCGCTTCTCGTGTGCTTGTGGACCTGCCATGCTCATCCCCAGTTTATCTGTCTGTGACATGGAAGAGAGCGGCCGCTTCGTCAACGTTTCTCGTCAGGTGAAGTGGCAAAACAGCTTCATTTAACTGGGTTTAGCTGCATGATTTAAAACAAGTTGGCTTAAGGTGGCAATCTCTGCTCGCTGGGCAGCAAGAACCAGACTTTTTTGACCTTGTTGGGCCAACCAAGTTTCGACCCACGTCTGCCAAGCTTTATGAAAGGTGATCAATGCTGGCAGGCCAGCAAGGGCATGAGCCTTCGCCCATTCTGTCTCATTAATCCATGCCAGATTCTGGGCGGACCAGGCAGCAGGGCGAGTCCGATGAAGGTGTTGCAAATGAGCTTCGATATCATCCACATGAAGATAGACGATGAGGGGTCTGGCTGGGGCGAGTGCCTGCATGCGCTCTTGGGCTAACTGGCAAATATAATCCTGCGGCGCGCAGGCTGCAAAGGCTGGAAGCAAGGTATTCTGGATCAAGGTTGCATCGATTAGCGCGGCACCACGATTAACCACGCACTGAGCCGCTAAGCGCGCCCAAGGCTCGCGACCATAGCCTTTTGGGTCAACTTCGCGCCCGGATAGCTCATCGACCTGTTCGGTGCGGATCGGATGATCGGCGTCAAACTCTAAAAAGGCGCGCGCCTCGATTCCCTTGGCCTCCAGATCTTGCGCCAGCCGCATAGTAAGACTGGTCTTGCCGGCCCCAATCGGGCCTTCCACTAAGAAAATGTTTCGATGGGGTCGTATCATCATCGTTTTGCCCAGAATCGGAGTCTTATATGAGCGAACAACACTGCCTGTTCGATACGCAAATTGAGTCAAGTGCGGCTCAAGCCAGCTATAACAACTTTGTCATCATCTTATGCGACGGAACAGACGTATAGGCACGTTTAACACGCTAAGCAAAAAACCAATTGGCTAGCTTTTGGCTGTCCAACAAGAAAAATAGGTCTCCCCCGATGTCCATTCGTTTGGCACTTTTAAGCAGTGTGGCTGCAGGTTTGCCATTGGCACTTTCCACGCCAACTTTGGCTCAAATAGCCGTTGTCCAACCCTTAGAGGCGACCGCCGTGCCCATTACGGCTCAGCCAGTTGATCCGCCCGCAACCGAAGAAGAGCAGCCCGTCGAAGAAATTGTCGTACGGGCACAACGCGGTCCAAACTCCGTTCCAGGCGATGCTGTGCCTGAAACCACCCTAGATCCGGTTGAGATTACCGCGCTTGGTGCCTCAAATATTGCGGAAGTGCTGGCCGCGTTGGGACCGCGTGCGGGTTCAGGACGTGGACGCGGCAGCGGTCCCCCTGTAATTTTGTTAAATGGCCGCCGGATTGGCAGTTTCCGCGATGTGCAAGGTCTTGCCTCTGAGGCAATTCTGCGGGTTGAGATTTTCCCGGAAGCTACAGCCTTGCAATATGGCTATTCCGCTGATCAGCGCGTCATTAACTTCATTTTGAAGGACAAATTTCGCGCAATCACGACAGAGATCACCGCCGGAACCGCTGCTGACGGTGAGCAGTCGCGTGGTGAATTAGAGCTTGGCTTATTGAACATCGGGGCCAAGGGTCGTTTGTCGATCAATGGCGAAATCTCTAGCCAGAATAGCGTTACCGAAGCTGAGCGCGGCGTTCGCCGTGCCGCGTCCCCGACCAGTTCAGCTTTCCGGACCCTATTGCCTGAGACCAGTGCCGCAGAGTTGGGGATCAGCTACAATCGCAACTTCGGTAAGTCGATAGGGGCGACTTTTGATCTGCGCTTTGATTCCAATGACAGCGAGAGCCGATTGGGGTTGGCCTTAAGTCCGACGGGGCTACCTGTCGCCAATGATGTCATCCAAAGGACCTCAAAAATCGATACTTCGCGAGCGGCTGTTACCGTCAATGGCACCACGGCAGGTTGGCAATGGACTGCCACCGGCTCTGCTGATCAAACAAAGTCCGATACCAAGACAACCTCGCTATTGGCGTTCGATCAAACCGCCAATTCCACGGTCACGGTTTATGAGGCAATTTACAACACGACTGGCCCGCTCATCGACGTTCCTGCTGGCCCGATCCGAGGGTCTTTCCGTATAGGTTATCAGGATCGGCAGCTCGATTCTCAATCCCTGCGCAATGGTCTAACCACATTCACCAATCTCAGCCGGGGCGATTTAACCGGGCGCGGTAATCTCTCTATCCCACTCACCAGTCGCCGTTCTGGTTTTGGCGAGAAGTTTGGCGATTTGAGCTTAAGCGTGAATGGATTTTACACCGATCTGTCCGACTTTGGCGGGTTGCAAGGTGGCGGACTAGGTGTGAACTGGTCCCCGCTCGCCAATCTGCGCCTTTCGGTCGCCTATGATGCCTCAGAAGCGGCACCCAGCATTCAACAATTGGGCAATCCAGTGCTGGTGACGCCCGGATCTGCCGTTTTCGACTTTCAAAATGGCCAGACCGTCTTGGTCAATCGTACCAGTGGCGGTAATTCCGCCCTGAAGGCTGAAACTCGCGCTGACACCACTTTCAGCGTCAATTATTCGCCCGCCAAGCTTGAGGGTTTGGACCTGACGCTCAGCTATGCGGTGAATACCAGCGAAGATACGATCGCTTCTTTCCCCTTGCTCACGCCTGCTCTCGAGGCTGCCTACCCAAGCCGATTTGAGCGCAATAGCGCAGGCGTTCTGACGGGGATTGACCAGAGGCCGATCAATTATGACTCGGCAGATAGCACGATTTTGCGGTACGGCTTTTCATTCTCCAAAGGCTTTGGACCGCAAATTGGCCGCGGACCAGGTGGACCTGGTGGTTTTGGCGGTGGGCCACGTCCGCCGACATCGGCAAGCGGCGCTACCCCAGGGCAAGCAAGTGGCGTAAATGCGCGCGCTGGCCGTCCAGAAGCAGGTGCAAGCCAAATATCTGCAGCAGTACCGGGTCAAGCCAGTCAACAAGTGGGCCAACGTGCTGGCTCTGCTCCTAACGTGGCGCCAAGCCCCGGCAGCTTGGGCGGCTTTGGTGGTGGACGTGGCGGTCCACCTCCGGGCGTCTTCTTTGGCGGCGGTGGTTTTGGTGGCGGTGGCTTCGGCGGCGGCCCCGGTGGGCCCGGCGGCCAAGCAGGACGGTGGAGTATCGCAATCTTCCACGCCATCAAGCTAGAAGACTCAATCCTCTTGGCCCCAAATTTACCCAAGCTTGATTTGCTAGATGGTGCGGCGATTGATGATGGCGGCGGTGCACGCCGACATTCTGTCGAGTTCAATGGCGGATGGTCCTATATGGGGATCGGATTTCGCGCCTTTGGCGAATGGCGTGGAGAGAGCAAAATCATTGCCAGCGCGAGCGGTGTTCCAGGTGCCGCAGACCTTTATTTTGACGATCTTTTCACTTTCAATCTGCGCGGTTTCTTAAACTTCGAAGCCCGGCCAAATTGGGTCAAGAAGGCTCCTTTGTTGAAGGGATCACGTTTAATCCTTCGAGTGGATAATTTGACCGATTCCGCACAGACGGTGCGCGACTCTTTGGGCAATACACCTGAGGCCTATCAAAAGGCTTTGCTTGCGCCGCGCGGCCGTTCCGTAGAGTTGAGCTTTAGAAAGCAGTTCTAACCCGCCTAACCCAGTGTCTGCCTGCGTGCAGAGATTGACTCTTAGCCAAGCGCTCTGTAACAGCGCGCGTTCAAATTTCTTCTCGATCAAGGCGGTTGTCCGCCAGGAGTAACTGCCGTGAAACGCACGTTTCAACCATCTAATCTCGTCCGCGCTCGCCGCCATGGTTTCCGCGCCCGTATGGCTACCAAGGGCGGCCGCTTGGTTTTGGCTCGTCGTCGCGCCAAGGGCCGTAAGCGTCTGAGCGCTTAAGGGTCACTGGCGGCCTGGGCAATCCTATGTCCTTAAGTCCGCCTGCCATCATTGATCGACTGACCATTCGTCGTCAGTTTTTGCATGTCGCTCAGGGTCGGAAGGCCGCTGGGCGATTTGTGTTATTACAGGTTCGCCCAACCGCCGACCCAGCCGCAGAGTCGAAAGGCCTAATCCGCTATGGCCTAACAGCTTCCAAGAAAGTCGGTAATGCAGTTACGCGCAATCGGGCCCGCCGTCGCCTACGTGCAGCTATGTTACAGCTATTACCTCTTCATGGTCGCCCCGGTTTTGACTATGTAGCAGTCGCGCGTACTGCAACTGTGACAGCGGAATGGCCTGCCTTGCTTGACGACTTGACCACCCTGTTCTTAAGGCTGTCCGCAAAGCCTGCCTCTACGCCCATTACAACCGCCACAGCCACATCTTAGAAGCTGATAGCAAGGACCCCTATGTCCCCGTCTCCTATGTCTCCGCCCCCCTCAGCGCCTGATACCAAGAACCTCGCAATCGCGATCGCCTTGTCATTGGCAATCTTGCTTGGCTTCCAATATTTTTACGAAATTCCGCGCGAAAAGGCTCGCATGGCCGAGATGGCACAAAAGCGGGAAGCCCAGGCTGCCGCCCAAAAGTCTGCCGCGGCTCAACCCGCCGTCACGCCGGTCCAAGCAGCTGCTGCTGCTGGACAACCTGTTAGCCGTCCGGATGCTTTGGGGCTAAGCCAGCGGATCAATATTGATGCAGACGGCGTGAGCGGCACTTTGTCGACATTGGGTGGTCGGTTTGATGACTTGGTCTTGAAGCGTTATAAGGACACCATCAAAAAAGGGTCCAAAGACGTAACATTGCTCCACCCGCAAGGCACCGCTGATGGTTATTATGCTTTCTTTGGCTTTACAGCACCTGACGGCAGCGCGGGTGCTTTGCCAGGGCCCAATACGGTCTGGAAAGCGAATGCTGGCGAAAAGCTGACGACAGCAAGCCCAATCACGCTGACCTATGACAATGGACAAGGCTTAACCTTTAAACGCGTAGTCAAGGTCGACCAAAATTATCTGTTCACAATTACAGACACGGTCGTAAATTCTGGTGCTGCGCCAGTGACCCTGCAGCCCTATGGTGCGGTCCGCCGACATTCTAAAACCAAAGAGCCACCTGATCCCGTCAACCATCAAGGCATGGTGGGAATGTTTGACAACAAGCTCAAGAAGATAACCTACCAGAAGCTTGAGAAGGGTGAGGCGGTCCAGCAAGCATCCGTCGGTGGTTGGCTTGGCTTTACGGACAAATATTGGCTCGCAGCGCTGATCCCTGATCAAAAAGCTAAGATTGAGGGGGCCTTTAAGGTCACCCAATTGCCTAATGAAGAGGTGTTTGAGTCTAGCTATCTGGTTGCCCCTGTCGCGTTGGGCGTCGGCCAGAGCCTGACGACAACTCAGCACCTTTATGCGGGATCGAAGAGGGTGTCGGAATTGCGCGCCCTTGGGAAACAATTGGGCTTGCACGAGTTTGCAGACGCGGTGGACTGGGGTATCTTGTGGTTCCTGACCAAGCCGTTCTACGCAATGTTGATGTTCTTCAACGGCTTGGTTGCCAATAACATTGGCCTTGCAATCCTAATGGTGACCGTAGTTATCAAAGTCGTCACCTTCCCATTGGTTTATTCCAGTTACAAGAGCTTCGCGAAACTGCGCGATCTCGCGCCGAAAATGGCTGAAATCAAAGAGCGCTTCGCGGCCGATGTTCAACGCCAGCAGCAAGAAACCATGAAGCTCTATCAGACGGAGAAGATCAATCCGGTCGCAGGCTGCATTCCAGCCTTGCTGCAAATGCCGATCTTCTTCGCCTTGTTTAAGGTGCTCTCAATCTCGCTGGAATTGCGTCATGCGCCTTTCTACGGCTGGATCCCCGATTTGTCGGCCAAGGACCCAACCACGATCTTCAATCTTTTCGGATTGCTTCCTTATGATCCGACTGCGCTTCCAATCATCGGGACATTCTTGGCGATTGGCGCTTGGCCGATCCTGTATGGGGTTTCGTTCTGGCTCTTGCAAAAGATGCAGCCAACCGCGACCGATCCAATGCAGGCCCAGATTTTTGCCCTGATGCCGTGGATTTTTGTGTTTGTGTTCGCAGGCTTCGGCTCGGGCCTCGTGATTTATTACACGTGGTCCAATCTGCTCACGATTGTGCAGCAATATGTGATCTCAAAGCGGTCGGGTACCTCAAATCCAATTGATGAGTTCTTTGCCAAGCTTGGCAAGAAAAAGACGGCCTGATCATGTCTGAACCTATGGCTCCAATGCGCGACCTTCCGCCAGGGGAACGCCTGTTTCGCTTGGAGCCGCGTTTCCTTTGGGCGGCAAAGACCATGTCGGACTTGCCGCCGATCGGTGCCCCAGAAGTTTGCTTTGCAGGACGGTCGAACGTCGGCAAGTCCAGTCTTGTGAACGCCCTCGTCGGCCGTAAGGGCCTTGCACGCGCATCATCGGAGCCCGGGCGGACGCGTGAACTCATTTTCTTTGCCATTGCTGGCAAGGATGACGTGGAACGCATTCGGATCGTTGACCTGCCCGGCTATGGCCATGCTGTTGCATCCAAAACCGAGATTGCCCGCTGGAACGAGGCCACGCGGGACTTTCTGCGCGGCCGCGTTACCCTAAAGAGAGCCTTTGTTTTGGTTGATAGTCGTCACGGCCTTAAGCCGAATGATCTTGAAGTCATGCGTATGCTGGATACGTCGGCCTTGTCGTATCAAATCATCCTAACCAAGGTCGATAAATTGAAGAAGGGCGAGCTGGAAGCCGTTCTTTCTGCCACGAAAGAAGCCTTGAAGAAGCGTCCTGCTGCACACCCAGAGGTTTTGCCAATTTCTTCCCATGAGAATTTAGGGATTGGCCAATTGCGCGAAGAAATCGCCTCCTTCTCGATAGCTTGACATTTTAATTCATAAAATCAGTGCAATATTCTTTTATTTGGGGAATTGTGTCATGTGCCCCAGCGTCAATTACCGGTTTCGAGTTTTCTGGTACCCGCCCTTTTTTACTACTCTAGATTTTCAGCGCTTTTCAAATGACTTAAATAAAAAAGCCGAGGTTCATTTGACCCTAAGTTAAGGAGTTTCTGCGACATTTTACCGAAAAACGTGGGTAAATTTGTTCCGAATGGGGTCTATCAACGCAATGGTGCAGTGCTATCAGCCTCTCCAAATGCCAGAATCTGATCGGCGCGCATCGCAAATTTGCTTGCACGCATCAGCTAGGCTGCGTTTGATTTGCGGAAAGGCGTTTGCGGCCTTTCTAACACCAAAAGAAGGCTGGGTGGACCAATGAGCACGCCTGCCGCCAGCATTGATCATTTCGTTCGAACGGATTTCGCCCGCGTTCTGGTAGTCGATGACGATCCAATTCTGCGCGAATTTGCCGTAACCCATCTAACCAGTCCCAGCATTGAAGTAAGTATTGCCGAAGACGGGGTTGTCGCCCTAGAGGCTTTGCGCACAGGCGATTTTGACGTCGCGCTGGTAGACCTTGATATGCCAAATATGAATGGCTTTGAATTGATGGAAGCGATGGGACGCGATCCGCGCTTGATGGGTGTGCCGGTCGTCGTCATCACAGGCCGCGATGATATGGAGGCCATTGATCTGGCGTTCGCCGCTGGGGCCACGTCCTTTGTCGTCAAACCGATCAATTGGCGATTAATCACACACCAATTGGCCTATGTCCTGCGCAATAGTCGGTCGGAGGCGGCAATTCGCCAAGCTCGGGCGGCAGCTGAATCGGCCAGCAAGGCTAAGAGCGTCTTCCTTGCCAATATGAGCCACGAAATCCGAACGCCCTTAAATGGCGTGATCGGCTTAGCTGGGGCCTTGAGCCGCACAGCATTGAGTGATGAACAGTTCGAGATGGTCAGTCTTATCCGCCAATCGGGTCAGACCCTTGAGCGCTTTTTGACCGATATCCTAGACGTGTCCAAGATTGAGGCAGGTAAATTGACCCTGCAAGTCGATACGTTCGATCTGGTCGAGGCCATCGAGGCAGCCGTGCATTTGATGCAGACAGCCGCTACCGAGAAATTCCTCAAATTCAGTTTGAGTTTTGGCCCCAATGCGCGAGGTCTGTTCAAAGGCGATGTTGTCCGCATTCGTCAGATCGTTTCCAACCTTGCGTCCAACGCTGTGAAATTCACAAAGGAGGGCCATGTCGCCGTGCAGGTTGAGATTGCTGAGCCTGTAGGTGACGAGGAGAATGCAACCTTAGTAGTCAAGGTTTCCGACACAGGGATTGGCTTTGATAAAGAGGCTCGCGCTCGCTTATTCAATCGCTTTGAGCAAGCCGATGGGTCGATTACCCGTCAATTCGGTGGTACAGGTCTGGGCCTCTCCATCTGTAAAGCCTTGTCCGAAATGATGGACGGCTCCATCAGTGTGGTATCGATCCCAAATCAAGGCTCCACCTTTACAGTGAAATTGCCGTTGAAGCGGTCGATGCCGCTCGACGCCTTTGATATTTTACGCACCATGCAGCCCGCCTCACCTAACCAAGCCGTTGTCCCTGATGGTGAGCCCGGACGCCTCTTGCGTATTCTTTTGGCCGAAGATCATCCTACTAATCAGCGGGTTGTTGCAATGATCCTGCAGCCCTATGGCGTCGATCTCACGGTGGTTGAGAATGGCGTGAAGGCATTGGAGGCTTTTCAGGCAGAAAAGTTTGATGTTGTTCTGATGGACATGCAGATGCCTGAGATGGATGGCCTGAAGGCCACGCAGGCGATCCGTGCCTATGAGGTCACGTCCGATCTTCCACGCACACCGATCGCGATGTTGAGCGCAAATGCCATGAAGGAACATGTGGAGCAGGCCCTTCAGGCTGGTTGCGATGTCCATATTGCCAAACCAGTAACCCCAGAATCTCTGGCTAAGGGAATTGAGGCGGCCCTGGCCGGGGCATTGGCGAACCAATTGGATGACAGTCCCGCGTTTGCGCGGGCTTGAGGTCGGAGTTAGGTAACTAGATCAAGCTCAGGCGCTGCGTGCAAATGAGTGGCCTTGGCGGGCAAATAGCAAGACACCGTAACGCCTTTGGCATTGGGAGATGCCAGAGATACCCAGCCGCCATGCAATTCCACGAAACGTTTAACCAAAGCGAGACTGACGCCAGCCCGGCGGTCACCGTCAGCAAAGCCCTCAAAGGCTGAAGCTTGCCGCGCCATATCAATACCGGGGCCTGTATCGCTGACCCACAGCCGGACGGTGTCGTCAAAGCGGCGCGCGCCAATGCTGATCGTATCACCTTTTCCGGTGAAGCGCAGCGCATTGGATACCAAGTTAAACAAGATTTGCCGGATGCGCGCCTTGTCAGCTCGGATAATCCCAGCGCTCTCGTCGCACTCAACGACAATGCGCACTTGGTCATTGACGGAATTGGTGCGTGCGATCTCCGCGGTGACTTCAAGGGTCTCTGCTAGATTGACGTCGCCGAGATCTAGCGACATCTGGCCAGCATCAATCATCGCAAGGTCGAGGATATTTTCGATCAATTTTTCCAATTGGCTTGAAGCTATGCTGATCGAACTCAGATAATCCGATTGGGCTTCAGTCAAGGTTCCACCCACGCCCGCAGCCAAAAGTTCAGCATAGCCGCCAATGGTGGTTAAGGGCGTTCGCAATTGATAGCTAACATTGCGCACAAATTCGGTTTTCAATCGGTCTGCATCTTGAAAAGCAGCCGCTTTATCTCTCAACGCCGTCTCCACTTCGCGCGCAGCTGTCACGTCTGCAAAAGCGGCCAAAGTGGCTCCGTCGGGCAGGGGACGGGTCAGCCAGGTTAGGCTCGTTCCATCTGCGCAAACAAATTCGCCTTGCTTCTCTTGGCGGGAGCGTGGCGAAGGGTCGGAAATCCGAGCTTTCAGCTCGCTCCAAAATATCGGGTCGCGATGCACGAGGACGGCGCGCTCTGCCACCAAATCAAACTCAGGCAGCGCCTCTAGGAAGCTTTGGTCAAGCCCCCACATGCGTGCAAATGCGCTATTGGCCAAAGAAAGCCGCCCGTCGGCCGTGAACACAGCCACCCCTTCCCCCAGTTTGTCTAGGGTGGCGCGTTGAACTTCAATCAAGGTCTTGAACCGCGCTTGCAGCCCCATCTTGTCCGAGATGTCCTCAAACAAGATTAAGAGGCCGCCCGATGGTTGCCTTTGCCGCGCTACACGTAAAATGCGCCCATCTGGCATCGTCCAAGTTTCGTCCGGGATTAGTCCGGGTTCCTGATAATGTGAAAGCTCCTTAGCTTTCCAAGCGGCAAAGTCACGCGTGGCAGAGATTTTGGCGGACTGGCGCAAGCGGTCCAGCCACTCCCCATGGGTCGGCCCATCATTTAGCCAAGCATCCTCTAAGCCCCACAGGTTTGAGAAAGCGCTGTTGTGGGTGGTTAGGCGCCGGCTAGAGTCAAACACCGCAACCGCGTCGGTTAAGTGGTTCAGAGTCTCCTCATGCGCCTTAGCTTCGCGGGCTAAGGTGTCACGCACTTCAATTTCTTCCGTCACGTCAAACGCTATGCCAGAGGCACCGTCATCTGCTGGGAAAAGACTGATACGCAGCATGCGACGCTTGCCATCAATCGTAATGGCACGGGTATAAGTTGAGGCTTGGCCTTTGGCGGCTTGGGCTGCATCATCGCGCGCTTTTTGATCGAGCGCACAATCCCGCGCCCGGGCATCTTCGAGGTCAACCGCCTCCACTGCCTTGAGATAAGACGCATTGGCCCACAAAAGGGTCCCCTGGCTGTCGGTCCGCCACGCGGGAAAGCTTGCCTGTCCAGCTCCCGCCAGATCGCCTGCAGCCGCACCAGGCGTCAGCCAAACAATGGCTTTCGCGCCATGGGGTTTCCCCATGACCTCAAGGCCTAGAACTGAGAGGGTAAAGGCCTCACCCCGTTGACGTAATTGTGTTAGGCGCGTGCCAAGTTCAGCCGACGCTGAAACCAAAGCCTCAAGAATATCGAATGTCGTTGGCTCTTCAGCCAGGCTTGGGGCCGCCAAGCCGAGCCGCTTGAGGAGCGTCGCCCGCGTTGAGGCATCGGCCTCTTCCTCCGGCTCACCCCAGCCCTCGCCATCATCATGATCAGGCCAAACCAGGGCGACAGACCCAGAAGCTGCGATGGCCGCACTGGCGCGCGGGCTGGAAATGGGTACGCGTCTTTGCTTGCCATAGCGATACGCCAAATAGCTTGCCACGACCGCGGCACCGCCAGCAGTTACGATATCACGCCCCCATTGGGCTAGAAAGGCTGACAAGTCTAATGGCACTTTCTGTACGCACCCACTCGTTTTGATTCACTTTGTTAAGTCTAAGCTAAGATTGGTTAACAAAGATTAACGCCGAGGAACCATGGGGCACTTATGCACAGTTTCGCGTTAAGCAATTCCACCCAGATAGACGTACTTAAGCTCCAGATACTCTTCAACACCATGGTGCGATCCTTCGCGCCCCAGACCGCTTTGCTTGATGCCGCCAAATGGTACGCCTTCAGAGGAAGTCAAACCCGAATTGACGCCAACAATCCCCGTTTCAAGAGCTTCTGCAACGCGGAATGCGCGTGCTAAATCCTTGGTGTAGAAATAAGCCTGTAGCCCAAATGGCGTATCATTTGCGGCCGCAATCACTTCCGCTTCCGATTGGAACCGGAAGATAGGCGCGACGGGGCCGAAAGTTTCTTCATGGGCAATCTTCATAGCGGAAGTCACCCCGGTGATCACGGTGGGTTCAAAGAAGGTGCCGCCGAGTGGGCTAACCTTTCCGCCTGTTCGGACGCTGGCACCATGGGCCAATGCGTCGGCAACGTGGCTTTGAACCTTTTTCAAGGCTGCCTGATTGATAAGCGGTCCCTGCGTAACGCCCTCTTCGGTGCCGGGTCCAACTTTCATCGCGGCCACTTTGGCCGTCAATTTGGCGACGAAGGCATCATGGATGTTTTCCTGGGCATAGATACGGTTCGCACAAACGCAGGTTTGGCCCATGTTCCGAAATTTTGATGCGACTGCGCCTTCAACTGCGGCATCGAGATCCGCATCATCAAACACGATAAAGGGCGCATTACCGCCAAGTTCGAGGCCAAGCTTCTTCACCGTATCGGCACATTGGCGCATCAGGAGTTTGCCAATGGGGGTCGAACCCGTAAACGATAAGCCGCGAACGACTTCACTTGCACACCAAACCTCGCCAATTGCCACGGCATCGCCTGTGACGACATTCAAAACACCCGGCGGTACGCCTGCTTCGCAAGCCAAGTCTGCCAAGGCTAGCGCGGTAAATGGTGTTTCAGGTGCTGGCTTTAAAACCATGGTGCATCCGACGGCGAGGGCTGGGCCTACCTTGCGGGCAATCATCGCGGCTGGAAAGTTCCAAGGGGTAATGGCTGCCACGACGCCCAATGGTTGCCTTAGCACCAAGATACGCCCATCGGCCTTAGGCGAGGGTAAAGTTTCGCCAAAAATGCGTTTGGCTTCTTCCGCGTAAAACTCAATGAAGGAAGCGGCATAGGCGATTTCGCCTCGCGCTTCTGTTATGGGCTTGCCTTGCTCTGCTGTCAGGATTTGCGCCAAGTCTTCCTGATTTCGCATGATCAAATCAAACCAATTGCGTAGGATGGCGCTTCGTTCCTTTGCCGTTTTGGCCCGCCAAGCTGGCAAAGCGGCATTGGCGGCGGCCACTGCTTTCGCCGCCTCTTCCCGACCCAGTCTTGGAACTTTACCCATGACCGCCCCTGTTGCAGGGTTGAGAATATCTTCATCGGCCATACCGATCCATTGGCCATCAATTAGGCATTGGGAACGAAACACGCGGGGGTTAGAGAGATTCACCTATTGGCCTCCTCAGCCATTTCATCGTGTCACGGTAGCTTGTCTCGGAGTGCATACCAAGACATGGCCGCGGTCAAAAGCGGCCAGCGAAGTACGCGGCCGCCAGGGAAATGCGGCACCGGCATGCGCCCCAAAACATCATAGTCACGGTGTTGGCCCAGAACACATGCGGCGAGGATGCGGCCAAAATAAGGAGCAAGAACAACACCTTGACCAGAATATCCGGAGGCGGACAAGACACCTGCGCGTAATTGACGTAAGTAGGGCAGCCTTGTTGGAGTAATGCCAAGGGCTCCACCCCAAGCATGCGTGATCTGAATGTCGCTCAAATTAGGGTAGAGTTTCGCTAGATTGCGCCGGACAAAGCTTTCGACATCACTGGGCCAACTGGGCGTATATTTCTCACCTCCGCCGAAAATCAGGCGCTGATCGGCAGTCTTGCGCCAATAATTGACGACGAAGCGCGTATCCATAGCGGAATCATGCAGCGGCAAGATCGGGCTGTTCGCAGGCAATGGCTCTGTTGCGATCACAAAGCTGCCAATTGGCAGAACACGGGCCTCCACATCAGGTTCAATGCCATCGAGATAACCATCTCCGCACAGAAGGATATGCTCGGCTAGGACGCGACCATTCGCGGTTCTGGCAAAGCGCTTGCTGCCATCGGCCCCGATCTCAATCACGCGGCTATTCTCATGTAAGTTTGCTTTGGCCACGAGAGCCGCCTGCATCAGGCCATAGAGTAATTTGAGTGGGTGAACATGGCCTGCCGAAGGGTCACGCCAGCCGCCGTAATAGCAGGTGGTTCCGAGGGCATGTGCAACTTGTTCCCGATCGAGCCGACGTGGTCGCTCATATCCATAAGCGCGCGCCATGTAGTCCGCGTCATCATCCAAGTCGCGCATGAGGCGCGGGGTATGGGCGGCAAAAATCTGACCTGGCGTCCAATCCGCCTCAATATGGAAATCGTGCATGCGTGCGAGTAGATCTGCCTTCGCATCTTCGGCCAGTAGCCACAGCTTGCGAGCGTCTTCCTGGCCCATGCGCGCTTCAAGCCACTTTTGATCATGCCGCCACCCAGTGCATGTGAGACCACCATTTCGGCCGGAGGCACCTGCACCCACTTCATTTGCCTCGAGAATGACAACACTCAACCCCGCCTTAGCGAGGTCGAGTGCGGCAGATACACCCGTAAAGCCTGCACCAATGATCACAACATCCGCGGTTGTTTCCCCAATCAGGGGTATAGAACGGGCAAAGGGACGCCGCGCCGATGCGTGATACCAAGTGGTCGGCGCACTTGCCGCAGAGCAGACATGACGCGAAGGAGAATGCACAACTGTCATTTGTTATAACAAATGAACCAAACAGGCATTCAGGTCAACCAGGTTAATAAATCTTTAAGTCAGGCTTTCCGCGTGAAGAGGCCTTTTAGGCCGCTGAAAGCTGGAACGAGTGCCTTGTGCGCGATTGGCTCAACAATCGCACCGATAACCAAGCCGATTACTGCCGAAATGGCCGCGCCGACCAACCAAGTCACAAAACCTGCAAGAGGCGGAATGGCTGAAGCAACTGAGGTTGCCAGACCATGTATCGTTTTCTCAGGCGTTGGATAACCGAGTTCGTAGAGGCCATGCACCATAATCCCGCCGCCTACCCACAACATGGCAATCATGCCGACATAGCTCAGGACTTTCAGGAAGATGGGCATGCCCAAGACTAGGCCACGTCCGAAGGCGGCAATCCCACCATTGGTAGAGCGCGCCATAGCGGCACCTGCGTCGTCGGCCTTCACAATCAAAGCAACCGCTCCATAGACCAAAGCCGTCATCCCGACGCCAACGACGGCCAGTACACCGCCTTGCAACCATAGAGGCGCGGTTGCCACCGTCGACAATGTGATCGCCATAATTTCGGCCGACAAAATAAAGTCTGTCCGGATTGCGCTTGCTACCTTCTCATTTTCCAACTCGAGGGAGGTTTTGTCGCCATCGTCCGCCGCATCATTGTCGCCATGACCATTATGAGGCCGCACAAGGTCCATTACCTTCTCGTAGCCTTCCAAGCACAAATAGGCCCCGCCCAGCATCAAGAGTGGCGTGATTATCCAAGGCACAAAGTAGCTTAGGATCAGAGCGCCCGGCAGCAAAACGATCATCTTGTTCTTGAGAGAGCCCCAAGCAATCTTCCCAATAATCGGAAGCTCCCGCTCTGAGGCAAAGCCCACAACATAACGCGGTGTCACGGCCGCATCGTCAATTACAATGCCAGCTGCTTTGCCTGCGGCCTTACCACCAGCTTTGACAGCCTGAGCTGCTGCATCATCTAAACTTGCTGCCGCAATTTTCGCAATCGCTGTGACATCGTCTAACAGCGCCAATAATCCAGAGCTCAACCCGCTTCCCCCAAAAAAGGACCCTTAAGGCGCAGATATAGGGCACCTCTTATCTCTGCGCTATGTCTGGAAGCGTGCATTCTAGAAATTAGTTGGCCCGTAAGCAGGTTTGTGTATCACAAAAGGTTGATCTGCTACGCAGTGGCAGAATTGTTGTTGTGATAAGCGATCGTGCGCGCTGTCATACTTGTGACCTTCAGTCGCTCTCTCAAAGCGCTGCAAAGCCTTGCAGGCGGGCCCTCGGCTCGCTAACCAAAACGGAGAAAGGCACCTTCATGACCAAATCAAATCCGGGACTTTATTTTGAAGACTTTCGCGTCGACATGGTATTACGGCACGCGACCCCAAAGACCCTCACTGAGGGTGATGTAGCGCTGTACACGGCCCTGACAGGCTCGCGTTACGCGCTGTATAGTTCAGATGCTTTTGCCCGTGATGGCGATCTTGATGCAGCGCCAATTGACCCTCTCTTGGTGTTTCACACGGTCTTTGGCAAAACAGTCCCAGATATCAGTCTCAATGCAGTCGCGAATTTGGGCTATGCTGATGGCCGTTTCCTTGCGCCGGTTTTTCCTGGCGACACAGTGTCAGCCATCTCTGAAGTAATTGGGGTCAAGGAAAACTCTAACGGCAAAACCGGCGTCGTTTATGTGCGGACCACTGGCTTTAACCAGCAGGGCGAAGCCATCTTGAGCTATGTGCGCTGGGTCATGGTGCACAAGGGCGACCTCAACGCGCCTGCGCCAACGCCTGTGATTCCAGATTTGCCCGCATTCGTTGCGCCGCAAGACTTGCCCGTGCCGGCGCCGGCCTGGTCAGGCACTTATGATTTTGAATTGGCGGGCTCGCCCTACGCATTCGAGGACTATCAAATCGGGGAATGTATTGATCATGTCGACGGGATGACCGTGGAGGAGGCCGAGCATCAGATCGCCACTCGGCTTTATCAGAACACCGCTAAAGTGCATTTCGATGCCATTGCGCAAGGCCAATCTAAGCAAGGTAAGCGCCTGATTTATGGCGGCGTGGTGATATCAATTGCTCGGGCTTTGGCTTTTAATGGTCTTGCCAATGCAGCAGAAATTTTGGCCATCAATGCCGGCAGGCACATCAACCCGCTGTTTGCTGGCGACACAATTTATGCATGGAGCGAGGTGCTCGATAAAGCGTTGTTGAGCAATGGTCATGGCGCTTTGCGCTTGCGCTTGATTGCCACGAAAAATGTCTCCGCTTACGACTTCCAAGGATCAGATAGCCCTGAAGCGATTTTGGAGTTCGACTATTGGGCTGCGATCCCATTGCGGTCGAGTTTTGTCAGTTAAATGGATTTTTCGCTCGACCCACGATTAGCGGCCGATACGCTGTTTGCAGCACAGTTTCCTCTGTGTGAGGTTCGAGTGATGAATGACGCCCGCTATCCGTGGCTGGTGGCAGTGCCACGTCTGCCTGGGGCGTCCGAGTTGTTTGGTTTGACGCAGCAAGAGGGCGCGCAGGTTTGGGCGGAAATCCAGGCGCTGGGGGCCCTGGTGGGAGACCTGCCGAGGGTCGATAAGGTCAATATTGGTGCGCTAGGCAACATTGTGCGCCAACTGCACATCCATGTGGTGGGGCGCTATGAGGGCGACCCCGCATGGCCAGGACCAGTGTGGGGACACAGCCCACCATCACCCTATCATGACACCGCGGCGATGACTTTAATCGACCGCGTCGCGACCCTCGGCAAAAGCCTTTAACAGAGCTCTATATTCACGGCCTCAAAATCCTGTCATGACTGGGGTCTCCTGATGTCACCTCATAAATCATTGGTTGAAATGCAAAACTGCGATCGCTCAAACCCAATTGCGCCGAATGAGTTGGCTATTGCGCTGGAAACTTTGGCGCGGCGCGCGGGTGCGGCGATACTGCAGGTAAAGCGCGAAGGTATTCATGCGGAGTCAAAGTCGGACGGCTCGCCGGTGACCGATGCTGACCTTGCCGCTAATGCCGTTATTCTTGAAGGACTATGCTCGCTTTTGCCTGACGTGCCGGTAATCACCGAAGAAGGCGAAGACAGCCTGAGAGTTCTGGCCGATCCAGACTGTGACTTTCTGTTGATTGATCCATTGGATGGTACGCGGGAGTTCGTTTCCTCTGACCCTGATTACACAGTTAATATTGCCTATATTCGGGGCCGCAGACCTGTGCTGGGCGTTGTCCATATGCCTGAAACTGGCCTGTCTTGGGTCGGAGATTCTCGGTCAGCCCAAAAGGCAGCTTGGCAGATCGACGTAACAGGCGCTTGGAAGCCCATCCAGACGCGCCATGCAAGTGAAGTGCTCGATATCTTGGCGTCACGATCACACCTGGACCCCGCGACAGAAGCATTCTTGGAGAAATTTCCAACCTCAAAGCTGGTCCGACGTGGGTCATCATTGAAGTTTTGTTTGATTGCGGCGGGTGAGGGCGATCTTTATCCGCGCTTTGGGCCCACGATGGAGTGGGACACCGCAGCAGGCGACGGTGTTTTAACCGCCGCCGGTGGCACGATGCTGGATTTGAATGGCCAAGCTTTTTTTTATGGGAAGATCCAAGAAGATTGCCGTAATTGCGGCTTTATGGCGATGGGTGACCCACTTCTTGCCGCTACCATTTTCTAGGCTGCAGCCTGCCCCAAAATGGCGCGCTTCTGACGAAGGGCGTGGGCGTAAAATCCAGCAACCCAGGCCGCTACCACATCACCATCCAAGGGCGCGTCGAGACTTGCCAGCGCTGCGTCGGCCATATCTTCTGAGAAGCGTGTTCCGCGGCGCGACCGGATCAATGCATCTGCAAACTTAGGACAGAATTCTGGATGCCCTTGAAAGGACAAAGCGGGCGCATGGTCATAGACCAGTGCAGCATAGGGCGTGAAGTCGGACTTGGCTAATACCCGAGCCGTTGAGGGGGCTTCAAGCACTTGATCTTGATGACTCACGGCGAGATGCAAGCGTTGTTTGCTGCCGTCCATCCAAGGCTCGTCGGCCGACACGTGATAGGTATGGCGGCCTAATCCCCAGCCTTGTGGCGCCTTGTGCGCGCGACCACCAAAAGCCTCGGCCATAAGTTGATGGCCAAAGCAGATCCCAACTTGCGGGACGTGCAACGCCCCTGCTCGCTGGATCCAATCCTTAAGCTCTCCAATCCAGTTAAATTCATCATAAACGCCTGCAGGTGAGCCTGTAATAAGTGCGGCTTCGACTGTGCTAGGATCTGGTAGTTCTTGTTCGTCTAAAACATGTACGACTTCGCAGCTTAGCCCCTGAACATGCGGCGCTAGCAAAGCTTCCAGCATCTTAGGATAAGAAGGGAAGTGGCCCCGAAGAGGCTCAGGTGGACGGCCGGTTTCAAAAATCGTTAGATGCATGGCCATAGCCTAATCCAGCATGAAGATAGTTTGCATGTAAAACATGGTTAGAAAAAGCTAACAAAAGCCAAATGATGCCGGATTAGGCAGGGTTCGGACGATCAGGCGTTAAAAATGTACCATCTTTGTCTATGGTTGAAACAGGTGTTGCGTTTTGAGACATCAATAAACTGTCAACCACGTATTTTTCCTCTTTCGCAACCATTCATTTCGTGGCATGTTGCTTGCTAACAGGACTATGACCTTCTTTTAGGTCCCCTGCATGCGAAAAACTTTTTAGGCCCTAGCTACATAGCTGGGGCCTTTTTTCATGTCTGAAGCGGGGCCGCTCTCAAGCAGGCTTTCGGTTTGATTGGAAAGTTGCGACACTATAAAGCGCAAGGCCGGCCCAGATAAGGGCAAAGGTTACACCATGTGCCGGGGTAAAATGTTCTCCAAGGGCGAGGCCTGTACTGAACTGCAGCGTTGGTGCCAGATATTGTAATAAGCCCAAAGTCGTTAGCTTCAGGCCCCGCGCGCCAGTTGCGAACAGAATCAAAGGGATCGCCGTCGCGGGGCCTAACAAGATCAACAATCCTGTCATGCCGAGCGAGCCGCCCATGGCGGGGCCCCCATTGTCTATATGCCAGAAAATGATTGCCACAGCTGGCAAAAACAGGATGGCTGACTCCCAGAAGAGACCAGCCGCCGGCTGGACCGGGGCAAGCTTACGAACCAGCCCATATATCGCAAACGAGAAGCCCAAACCTAAAGCTACGTAGGGAAAGGCTCCAACCAAAAAAGTCTGATTAAGCACTCCCATCAGCGCGAGGGCTAAAGCACCAATTTGCCATCTTGTGAGCCTCTCGTTGAAGAACGCAACGCCCATACAAACGTTGATCAGTGGATTGATGAAATAGCCAAGGCTCGATTCTACGATACGATCTTGGCCCACTGCCCAGACATAGAGTAACCAATTGCCACCAATCAGGGCCGCCGATAGTGCCAATAGGCCCAAGGTTCTGGTTGAAATCCGCAAGGAGGCAATGCCGCCAAACAAGAGGGCTGCAATGAACGCGCAGGGCAAGGTCCAGACAATGCGCTGGGCTGTGACTTCTAGCGGTGGGATATTGGCAAAAAGGTGCAGGAAAGCGGGCAGAAGGCCCCACATGACATAGGCAGACAAGGCCGCCCAGAATGCTGTCGGCAACTTTGTACGTTCTACCGGTATCATGCTACCCCTCCGCTGCCCGGCGTCACCCCGCCAAGCACAAAGCGAAAGGGGTAAGATCAGGCTATAATTTTAGACTTCTGCCGCCGTCAGCTTTTTTTCAAATGCGCCGCGCTCGACCAAAAGCTGGGCGATTTGAATGGCGTTAAGCGCTGCACCCTTGCGCAGATTGTCCGCGACAACCCACATGGCCAAACCATTCTCGACTGTTGGATCAGTCCGGATGCGCGACACATAAACCGGGAATTCACCCGCCGCTTCAACCGGCGTCATATAGCCACCGGCTTCTCGTCGATCCATCACCACTACGCCTGGCGCATCTTCTAAGGCGTCACGAGCTTCATCATCAGTGATGGGATTTGCAAATTCCAGATGGACGGCTTCAGAATGGCCAACAAAAACAGGGACACGCACCACAGTCGCGGTCACTTTGATCGTAGGATCGAGCATTTTCTTGGTTTCTGCGACCAGCTTAAATTCTTCGGTGGTGTAACCGTCCTCCATAAAGTCACCGCCGTGCGGGATGACGTTGAAAGCAATCTGCTTGGGATAGACTTCCGTCTTCACCGGATCATTCACAAAGATGCCGCGCGTTTGGGTCCACAGTTCATCCATGGCTTCTTTGCCAGTACCAGACACTGACTGATAGGTCGCAACGACAACCCGGGTAATCTTGGCCAGGTCATGCAACGGCTTAAGGGCCACGACCAATTGCGCTGTGGAGCAATTAGGGTTGGCGATGATCATCTTCTTTTTGTAGCCCATAGCTGCGTCTGGATTGACCTCTGGCACGACTAGCGGAACGTCAGGGTCCATGCGCCATTGGCTGGAATTGTCGATCACCAAGCAGCCCTGGGCGGCAATCTTTGGGGACCATTCTTTTGAGGTAGAACCACCTGCGCTCATCAAGCAGATATCCCAGCCAGTAAAATCAAAATAGTCAAGGGCTTGGCACTTCAAAGTCTTGTCGCCAAACGAAACTTCGCGACCGAGTGAGCGCCGCGAAGCAATTGCAGCAATCTCTGAAACAGGAAATTTCAGCTCTGCCAATAAGGCGAGCAATTCGCGACCAACATTGCCGGTAGCTCCGACGACGGCTACTTTTAAACCCATGATATTTCTCCGTAGGAGGCTCTATTATCCCTTTGAGGACTAATGGCCAAGTGCAAAGGACTGTAGCGCGCCCTTTGCTGCCATTTGGATCAAGCCAAACTGCGCGTTACAGCGCGCGAAGGGTGGGTAGGCACTGATTAAGCGACTTTTCGATCGTGTCGATCATAAAGTCGATTTCCGACGTAGAAACAATTAGCGGTGGGCACATAACTACACTGTCGCGAATACCACGAACCATCAGCCCATTCGCGATGCAGGCATCGCGGACGATTGGCCCTGCTTTGCCTTCTTTGCCACCGAAACGATGGTTCGTGCCCGGTTCTGAGACGATCTCGACTGCGCCCAACAGACCTTGCGAACGCACTTCCCCGACCAATTCATGGCCCACCAACCGTTGAAGTGCCTTTGCCAAATAAGGACCAGTGACTTCGCGTGTGCGCGTGACAAGGTCTTCGCGCTCAATGATTTCCAAATTGCGCTCCGCGACCGCGCAGCACATCGGGTGCCCTGAATAGGTGTAGCCATGCACGAAATCACCGCCCTTTTCGCGCAGCACTTCGACAATGGCGCGCGATGCAATCGTCGCCGATATTGGCGCATAGCCTGACGATAATTGCTTAGCTGTGGTAATAATGTCCGGGGTAAAGCCGTAGGTATTGTGGCCAAACCATTGGCCGGTACGACCAAAGCCACAAATGACTTCATCGGCAACCAAGAGAACATTATACTTACGACAGATTGCCTCAATTTTCTGCCAATAGCCCTTTGGCGGAATAATCACGCCGCCTGCGCCTTGTATGGGTTCGCCCACAAAAGCTGCAACATTATGGGCACCAACCTTAAGGATTCGGTCTTCAACCTCTTGTGCGCAGCGCGTTGCAAAGGCTTCTTCATCCTCGCCAAAGCCTTCATTAAAAGCGTAAGGCTGGATCACATGTTCGATCCCTGGAATAGGAAGCGACCCAATTGCATGCATCGCGCTCATGCCGCCTAAGCTTGCGCCCGCGACGGTCGAGCCATGATAGCCATTGCGGCGGCAAATGAAGATATTTTTGTACGGTTGACCTTGTACCGCCCAATAGTGGCGAACCATACGGAACATTGTGTCGATTGCCTCAGAACCGGAGGAATTGAAGAACACATGTTGCAATTCGCCGCCTGCGATGCCGGCGATCTTGGCAGCCAAGCGAACGGCAGGCGCAGTCGCTGTCTTAAAGAAGCTATTGTAGTAAGGCAGCTCCAGCATCTGCTCGTGCGCGACGTCGGCCAATTCCGTGCGACCATAACCAACACCAACGCACCACAGGCCGGCCATACCGTCGAGATAAGCTTTGCCATCAATGTCCCAAAATTGGCAGCCTTCCGCGCGCGTGATGATGCGGGAGCCACCAAGGTCACGGATTTCACCATAATCAGCTTGTGCAGGTAAGTGGTGGGCGACATCCAAACGTCGCAGCTCTACCGCATCATAGTTGCGCAATGCCGTTGCTGGTGGGGTCATGGTCTCTGTCCTAAGCTGATCTGTTTGTTATAACAAATAGATCAGCTGGACCAACAGGGAAAGTAATTTCTGCGCCTAAGCCTGCAATAATCTGTGAGGCACAGGCAAAGCTTCGAACACCAAACCTGGTTTATAACCCTAGGAAGCGCAATAGTCTTTGCCAAAAGGTTGGCCGGACCTGAAGGCGAACCGTTGGGCGGACGACTGGTTCACTATAGTCCCGCAATTCACGGGGGCGGAATGAAGCTTCGGCGGTATGACGTGGTGCAGTTCTCATCGCTTTGTTCCATCTTCTGACACCTTGTGTGTCTAGAGAACTTACCAGCAAGTATTGTGCCACTTTCTGAATTGCCGTTAAACAAGAAAGGCCCACCAATTGGCGGGCCTTTTATTTTATTTTGAAATCAACAGTTAACTTTGACGGGGCGCTAGGCTGCCGCAGATTGCTCACCGGGTGTTGGGTCGCGCAGCACATAACCACGTCCCCAAACTGTCTCAATGTGGTGCTGACCGTCGGCCGAAGCTGCCAATTTCTTGCGGAGCTTACAGATAAAGACGTCGATGATCTTTAGTTCTGGCTCGTCCATACCGCCGTAAAGGTGATTCAGGAACATTTCCTTGGTCAAGGTCGTTCCCTTGCGCAAGGAGAGAAGCTCTAGCATTTGATATTCTTTGCCAGTGAGATGAACGCGTTGGTTGTTCACTTCTACCGTCTTTTGATCGAGGTTTACGACGATGTCGCCGGTGCGAATCATCGATTGTGAATGGCCCTTTGAGCGGCGAACCACGGCGTTGATCCGGGCAACCAATTCGTCCTTGTGGAAAGGCTTCGCAACGAAATCGTCTGCGCCGACGCCCAACCCACGCACCTTGGTGTCAATATCGCTCGTTCCAGACAGGATCAGGATCGGCGTGCCGACACGAGAATTGCGCAATTGCCGCAGGACGTCGAAGCCGTTCATGTCAGGCAAGGTCAAGTCCAGCAAAATAATGTCGTAGTCATACAACTTGCCTAGATCGACGCCCTCTTCGCCAAGGTCGGTCGTATAGATATTGAAGCCCTCAGACTTCAGCATTAACTCAATCGACTGCGACGTCGCGCTATCGTCTTCAATTAACAGAACCCGCATGGAGCCCCCTCCGACATGCCCATAATGGGCGGTGTAACTACCAACGACCCATGCCTAAGCTGATTTGCTTAAAGATGGTTAACCGCTTTTTGCGGCTTGTCTGACATTTTCCATATGTTGGCGCTACGTTTGCCGAATTGATCTTTACGACAGGTTAACGCGAAGCACTTCAAATGCGACTTTATCAACCATGTTCACTCATTTCTTCACATGGCGTCTTAAGTGTGACTGGTTTTAGCAGAGAAAGCAGGGCGGCAGGATGCGTCCAGATGGACATTCACGAGCAAACAGCGGTGTGCGTTTGGCTGATTTGGCCGAAACCTTAAAACGCCAGGATCACACGCGCTACGAAGGCCGGATTGTCGCCGTCAAAGGCCTAATGGTGGAAGCCAGTGGTCCGCCCCAGGCTATGGCCTTAGGTGCTCGGGCGGTCGTGGAAGCAGCAGAAGGCTTTGCAAGGCTAGAAATTGTTGGATATCGCGACGGGCGTGCCCTTTTGATGCCATTTGAAACAGTCGAAGGGCTGCGGGCTGGGGCTAGCCTCGTCTTTGAGGGTACCTCGCCGATGATCGCCCCGTCGTCTTCATGGCTGGGCCGCGTGATCGACGCGTTTGGCAATCCAGTTGATGGTGGGCCGCCGGTGCCGAATGGTTCGCATCCGCGGCTATTGCGCGGCGTTCCACCTCCAGCACATACACGTGTGCGCGTGGGCGAGCGAATGGAGACAGGAATTCGCGCCATCGATGCATTTTGTGCACTGTGCCAAGGTCAGCGCATGGGCATTTTTGCGGGCTCTGGCGTTGGCAAGTCAGTGCTTATGTCGCAATTGGCGAAAGGGGCCGCTGCCGATGTTGTTGTGATCGGCCTTATTGGTGAGCGTGGTCGCGAGGTCAAAGAGTTCGTCGAAGATACATTGGGCACCGAAGGCCTGCGTCGCTCGGTCGTGGTGGTGGCAACATCCGATGAAAGTAGCCTTAAGCGCCGTCAGGCCGCTTACACGACATTGGCAGTAGCCGAACATTTTCGGGATCAGGGTCTTCAGGTCCTCTGCTTGTTTGACAGCGTGACCCGGTTTGCGATGGCTCAGCGTGAAATTGGACTCGCCACAGGTGAGCCGCCGACAACCAAAGGCTATACGCCAACTGTCTTTGCAGAGCTTCCGAAACTCCTCGAGCGCGCTGGCCCTGGCGCCTCAATGGGCGACGACCGAACCGGCTCGATAACGGGCCTTTTTACCGTCCTGGTCGATGGCGGGGACCATGATGAGCCGGTCGCTGATGCTGTCCGCGGGATTCTTGACGGCCACTTGGTACTGGAACGAGCTATCGCTGAGCGAGGCCGCTTCCCCGCGCTCAATATTCTTAAGTCTGTTTCGCGCCTGATGCCAGAATGTCATGCGCCGGAGGAACAAGTTCTGGTGCGTGATGCCAAACGGGCCCTCGCAGCTTATTCGGACATGGAGGAACTGATCCGCCTCGGTGCCTATCGACGTGGCGCAGACCCCGGCACAGATCGCGCGATCGCTTTAGCCGAGCCGCTTGAAGAATTCTTGAGCCAAGGCAAGCAAGAGCGGACCACGTTCGCAGAGACGTTCCAGCGTCTTGAGCAGATAATGACACAGCAGAGCTAAGATAAGTCATTGAGCCTACGGTGCTGTTTTACTACCCGTGGGAAAATTCTACAGATCGAAAGAGCGATTTCTTAACCCACAGCGTGTACATAGGATCCCTAACGCAGGGATAGTGATAATGAAAACCGGCTCAACGCTTATTAAACTGGCCAAACATAAGGTCGACAGCGTACAGATGCTGATCAGCGCAGCTGAGCGCACGCGTGAGGATATTGAGCGCAAGAAGGCTGACCTTTTGGTCGCTGAAAAGCGCGAGCGGGCGCGCGCTGAGGCCGACCCCGCAATGATGGGCCATTGGGTGGCGTATTCTCAAGTACTGGTTGCTCAACGTGCCAATCTTGAGGCCTCACTGTTGGGTGTTGAGGAGCAATTGGAAGCACTGCGCAATGATCTGCAGGCAGCTTTTGAAGAACAGAAGAAATTCGAAATGCTCGAAGAGCGCCGTGTAAGCCGCACCAATGCGTCGAAAGCCAAACGCGAACAGGCTTTCTTGGATGAGGCGGCTATGATCCGAGCTGCGAAACGGCAATCTGCCTAAGGGCGCAAAGTTTCGCAGAGTCGCAAAATGGCCCCTTTTAGGGGCTTTTTTTTGTGCGCTGGGCGAGGGGATGGTTCCGCGTTACCAATTCTGTGAGGCGGGCGTCGGCCACATGGGTGTAGATCTGGGTCGTGGCAATATCGGCGTGGCCGAGCATGACTTGAACTGATCGCAGATCGGCACCACCTTCTACCAAATGGGTAGCGAAGGCATGGCGCAGCACGTGAGGGCTTAATTTTTTTGGGTCTAGGCCAGCCTTGACTGCCAATTCATCCAACAAACGCGCAAATTCGCGGCGACCAAAATGGCCCGCTTTGCCTTTGGCCGGAAACAAGAACTTCTCAGCCTCAGAATTAAGATTGGCTTCGGGTAGGCTTTCGGGCCGGACAATCAGCCAAGCATCCAAAGCTTGACGGGCATGCGACCCAAGTGGCACCAACCGTTCTTTCCCGCCTTTACCTTTAACCCGCATGGCGGCAATTTCTGGCTTGGGAACGGCGCGCATGGGCAAACCAACCAATTCACTCACCCGGAGGCCGCAGCCATAAACTAGCTCAATCAAGCAAGTCGCGCGGGCAGCTTTCCAGCCTTTAAGTGTCGAGGCCGCCGCAAGAAGTGCATCGATGTCAGCCATATCTGCTGATTTGGGTAAGTTACGCGCACGCTTCGGGCCGTCCCACCGCCTCGTCGGGTCATCGGCTCGCCACCCCTCATTTACGGCAAATTGGTAGAATTGACGGAGGGCTGCGCGGCGTCGGGCGATGGTCGTGCTACTCAGGCCGCGAACGCTGAGGTCTTGGGCAAAGGCCTCGATATCTTCATGGTCTGCTGCGAGGGCTTTCACGTCGCGCGCAATCAGAAATTCATGAAAGTCAGACAGGTCGCGCCGATAAGCGTCCAAAGTGTTGCGAGCCGCCCCCCGTTCCACGCCAATCATTTCAAGGAAGGCTTCAATCAGGGCGTTCACTTGGGCGGGGTCCAACTAGGCTTGGCTGGCGCTTTGGCTTTGGTTTTGGCTTTGGGCGCAGCATTCGAGGGGCGGGACGCTGTTGCGGGCTTTGCCTCGCTCGGTTTGGCGGGAACTGGCGGCGTGGTTGTGACTTGCGTCGCCGCTTTCGTTTGGATGGCTGCCGGCGCATTAGTCCGTAAGTTTGTTTGCGAGCTGGCCGTTGGTGGATTAGGCTTATTCGCCGCAGTTGGACCGGCCGACGCCGCCTGCGACGCTATACGTGCAGGTACGACCATATCTAGTGCCAACAGATAGTCTCGCGCGAGGTCAACCGCTTGTGCCGTCAGCCCAACCCGGCGCAAGGCACGTGCGGCAATGGCAATAGTTTCAGCGTCAGCACTTGCAGGTTCCTGACCTTGCAAGGCCAAGCCGACGAGTAGGGCGACTTCACCTTTTGACCCACGCTCGGCCGCCAAACTCAAGGCGGTCCGGACGCCTGCTTGTCCACTTTTGACATCGGGCAAACCCGGCTGAATCAGAGCTGAAAGCCCGCCAAAAGTTGGCATCCCGCTAGACCAAGCAACCAAGGCATCGCGAATGGCTTGACGTTGTGCGCTCGGGTTGGCGGCTGACTCGATATGGCGCTGGACAGGACGATCACCAGCCACTGGCTCCAGCATGGCGAGTACGAGCCGCTGTCGAGCTGACAATGGCGTGGGACTCCTCCGTTCAAGTGCCTTCGCTAACCGACTGTCGCCGGCCCAAAGCGCCGCTTCTGCCAAGACGGGCATGGCCAGCGGCGGTATTTGGTCAGGTGCGGTTTCCACGAGGTTTTTCAGATCGCCTACAAGCAGGCGTGCTTCTAATGCGCGGCCCTGTGCAGTGTTGGCTTGATTGAACGCCTTCGCCCAAGTCTCGGCAATGGGAGGCGGAGTCGGCATCAAGGGCGGTTCGGTTGACTGAACTTGCGGGCCAAGGCTTGCGTCTGTCGGTTGAGTAGGCGCTGTAATTTGTGGCAACGAAACCCGCAGCAGCGCTTCTTGGGCAGGCGAGGCGACACCGGTTTGGGCGGCACGTCGTAACATGGCAGTGCCCTCTTCTGGGGGTAATCGGGTTATAAAGTCTGGCCAGTTTAACAGAGAAGACACCGCAGCCGGATCTCCGCTATTTGCCAGCGCCTTTGGCACCTTCAATTGTGCCTTCACGCTCAGTGCGATCGCCCTGCCGCTATCCGCCCGAAAAGGCGGTGGGTTGGTAACAGGGCCAGATACAGCCGCAACCGCGCGGCCAAGCCAAGTATCGGTTTGGCCCTTACCTCGAGCCAGATCCACGGACAGATTTGCAGCTGGACCCTCGCCATTCAGTGCATAACAAGTGGCCCGGGTTTCCAACCAGTTGGGGCTAGCACTGCTACTATTGGCTTCATCAAGACCGGGTGAAGCAACCCATTCACACGCTTCATCGACTTGACCGGCGCGAAAGGCCGCATCAATTGCAATGGTCACCAAAGTTGGATCTGAATTCAATCGCGGCACAGATTGGAATAAGCGAATTGCCGCTTCTGACGGACCCAAACGATTTGCCGCGATGAAACGTGAGCGTGCCAAATCAAGATCGCCTATGGGGGCAGAGCCACCTGAAAACACCGCCTGACGCACCAGTCGTTGCAAGGTGGGGAACCGTAAATCGGGTGTGATCCGTTCAAATGCCAGCGCCAATGTACCTGGATCGGCACCCTGCCAAAGGTCGCTGTCCAGTCGCTCCAGCCCGAGCGGGAGCGCTGCAGCCCCCCAAGGGCCAACTTCTTGCAAGGGCGTCGATTCAATCGTGCTGACGGATTGACCCAAAACGGGCGATGCCGCCATCGAACAGAACAAGGCGCTGGTTAGGAAAAGGTTGCGTATCATCATTCTGGTCATAATCCATTTTGCGGCAAAACAGTGGCCTCATTCCTCACGCAGACGCGATTGCGCGAACTACGCGACAAGCGCGCATTTAATCCCTATGTTCGCTTATCGTTCTTATCTTAGCGAATCAATGTCATGTCCAGTGAACCGCTTTCCTCTCAGCCTGCTTTGACGATATCCCAACGTGCCATGGCGCGTGCGCCAGCTGCTGCGGGTGGGTCACAACATCCTTGGATGTTGGGACTGAATGAACAACAGCGCGAGGCAGTTGAAGCGCTAGATGGACCCGTATTGGTGTTGTCCGGGGCAGGAACCGGCAAAACCAAGGTTTTGACTTCGCGCTTGGCGCAATTGCTGGTGACGGGCCGCGCCAAGCCGTGGGAAATTTTGTCTGTGACCTTCACCAATAAGGCGGCGCGCGAAATGCGCGATCGGACTCAACTCCTCATTGGACCCGCCGCAGAAGGCTTGCGTTGGCTCGGCACATTTCACTCAACCAGCGCAATGATATTGCGACGGCATGCAGAATTAGTCGGCCTGAAGCCCAGCTTCACTGTCCTCGATACAGACGATCAAATCCGATTGCTGAAACAAGTAATTGAATCGGAAAATATCGACCAAAAGCGATGGACTCCGCGCTTTCTCGCGAGCTTAGTCGATGGTTGGAAAAACCGGGCACTCACACCGGAGAAAGTGCCGGCCGATGAATCCTTTTTGTTTGCCAATGGCAAAGGGGCCAAGCTCTATGCCCTCTACCAATCCCGCCTCAAAGTCCTCAATTGTGTCGATTTTGGCGATCTTTTGCTTGAAACGATCAGTCTTTTCTTGAAAGAGCCCGACCTGTTGGCGGAATATCACGATCGCTTCAAATATATTCTGGTCGACGAATATCAGGATACCAATGTCGCCCAATATTTGTGGTTGCGCCTTTTGGCACGTAAGCGCAAAAATATCTGCGTCGTTGGCGACGATGATCAGTCCATTTACGGCTGGCGTGGCGCGGAAGTCGACAATATTCTGCGCTTTGAGCACGATTTTCCTGGGGCTAAGATAGTCCGGCTTGAACGGAATTATCGTTCGACTCCCCATATTCTCGCTGCCGCAAGTCATCTAATTGCCAGCAACAAAAATCGCCTCGGCAAAACGCTCTGGACAGATATTCCGGAAGGAGATCGGGTGCTGGTACGCGGTATTTGGGATGGCGAGGCTGAAGCGCGTTTGGTTGCGGATGATGTCGAGCAATGGCGTCGGGCCGGACGCCGTTATGATGAAAGCGCGGTCCTGGTTCGAGCATCGTGGCAAATGCGTGCTTTTGAAGAGCGCTTCTTGATGCTGCAAATCCCCTACAAGGTGATTGGTGGGCCGCGCTTCTTTGAACGAGCGGAGATTCGCGATGCGCATGCCTATTTGCGTCTGATCCGCTCTCTAGATGATGACTTGGCATTTGAGCGTATCGTGAATGTGCCTAAGCGTGGGATTGGCGATACCAGCGTTCAGCGTTTGGGTGCCGCTGCCCGTTTGGCAGGCGTCCCTTTGTTCACAATGGCGAGCCAGTTGCTCAGCAGTGATGAACTGAAAGGGCCGGCCCGGACAGGCCTGACCCGCTTCATCCATCAATTGGAGCATTGGCGAAAGAAAGCCTTGGAATTGCCGCACACCGAATTGGCCGAGCTAATTCTGGACGAGAGTGGCTATACAGACATGTTAAAGGCCGACAAAAACCCCCAATCAGTCTCCAAACTCGATAACTTGAAGGAATTGGTCCGCTCGATGGGCCAGTTTGATACCTTGGCTGCCTATTTGGAGCATATCGAGTTGGTGATGGACCTCGACCGCACGGAAGAAGGTGATGCAGTCCAAATCCTTACCCTGCATGCGGCAAAAGGCCTTGAATGGCCTTTGGTTTTCCTGCCTGGTTGGGAGGAGGAAGTTTTTCCATCGCGTCGCGCCTTGGACGAAAAAGGCGATAAGGCCTTGGAGGAGGAGCGTCGCTTAGCCTATGTCGGCATCACACGTGCCCGGGAAAGTGCACGCATCAGCTTTGCTGCAAACCGTCAGATCTATGGTCGATGGAACAGCGTCCTTCCCAGCCGATTTGTTGATGAACTCCCCGACGATCATGTCGATGCGGTCTCAGACACGGGCTATTTCAACCAAGGCATCGGTGGAGCGGCAGAGCGGTTTGCCGCCTACGGCCCACTTTCTACCGAGCCAGGTAATGGTTTTGGGACAGGCTACGAAAGCCCGGGTTGGAAGCGCGCCCAAGCCGCCGCCGCCTTGGGCAAGCTGACACCTGGTTTGGCGAAAGGGTTTGGCGGGCCAATCATCGATGGCGAAGCAAAGCTTTTGGCGAGAACCGGGGCTAAGGATGCCACCTATGCCGTCGGCCAACGCATCTTCCACGACAAATTTGGATATGGTGCCGTGCGCTATGTTGAAGGGTCGAAGCTGACTATCCAGTTTGAAAAATCTGGAGAGAAGAAAGTGCTCGATAGTTTTGTGCGCCCGGCCTGAACCGGGCTTACACTAGCTGATTACTGCCGGAACAAGCTCAAGATGCTTTGTGGGGCTTGGTTTGCAATGGATAGGGCCTGAGTACCCAATTGTTGCTTGACTTGAGCTGCTTGCAAGCGTGCCGATTCCACGGCCAGATCGGCGTCGACCAGATTACCGATCCCGCCCTTGATGCTATCCTGCAACTTGCCAACAAAAATCTCATGATTCTCAATCCGCTTGGCTGAAGCGCCAAGACGTGCCAATTCGGAGTTCACATATTCAAGCGAAGCCGCAATGCGGTCGCGAACTGTTGCAGCATTGGCAGCGGTGTCGAGGACATCCGTTGTGCCCAAATAGATATCTGCCGCGGGTGAGGCCACTGCTGTCCCGGCACCTGTTACCAAGCGAAGGTCGATAATTGGCAACGTCACCGTCAAACTACCAGTTGAATTGGCTAGGAAGGTGAAGCTTGCGGCGGCACCATCGATCGCATTGCCACCATCAAACACGGCGTTGGCGATGACTGAAGCAACTTGGTCGCGAAGGGCGATGAATTCCGCATTATAGGCTGCCCGAGAGGTAGCACTTGCAGAGGCATCAGAAGCTGCCACGGCCTTTTCCCGCATTTGCGAGAAGATATCAGAGATCTGCTCGCCTGCAGCCAATGCCACATCTGCGATGGATTTTGCTCGGTTCAAGCTGTTGCGAACCGCATCATAAGCAGAAAGTTCGGAGCGTTGTTGCTGGGCGATGTTATAAATCGCGCCATTATCCTTCGCGACAGCAACCTTCAAGCCTGTGTTGATCCGATTTTGGATCCCATCCATCTCGCGATTGGTCTTGTTCAGGTTCTGAAGAGCTGTCATCGCTCCCATATTTGTATGCACACTACCTGACATGGTCCGCTCTTTCTTTTTGTATCGCCTAGTCTGCCTCAACAACTTTGGTGGTGAGACGACTTAAATTAACTTACAGAAGTTGTGGCGAAAACATGGTGAACATTTCGTAAATCACCGGCTGGTTCAATCTATTTTGATCCAGCCTGCTGTCGCCCAAACCTTGATCCCTTAGTTCCGGAACAGTGACAGGATGCTCTGCGGTGCTTGGTTGGCAATCGAGAGAGCCTGCGTGCCCAATTGTTGTTTGACTTGCAGCGATTGTAAGCGGGCGCTTTCGCTAGCGAGGTCGGCGTCGACCAGATTGCCGATACCGCCGGTGATGGCATCTTGCAGTTTGGAGACGAAGATCGAATGATTCTCTACGCGCTTTGCGGACGCGCCGAGGCGGGCCAATTCCGAGTTGATGAAGTTGAGCGATGCAACAACTTGGTCGCGCGATGTGGCAGCCAGAGCAGCGGTGCTCAAGTCCGATGTCGCACCGAGGTAAATGTCCACGGCGGGGGACGCTGGCGCTGTCCCTGCACCTGCACCCAATGCCAGATCAAGAGTTGGCAAAGTAATGGTCTGACTGCCGGTCGTATTGGCAAGAAAGGTCAGGTTTGCACCGCCGCCAAGGATGTTCGCGCCATCAAAGACAGCGTTGGCAATGACCGATGGAACTTGGTCTCGCAGTGCTCTGAATTCGGAATCATAGGCCGCGCGGCTGGTCGCCGAGATCGAGGTATCAGAAGCAGCAACTGCCTTTTCACGCATCTGTGTGAATATGTCGGAAAGGGCTTCACCGGCGGCGAGTGCCACGTCAGCAATGGACTTTGCTCGGTTCAAGCCGTCTGCAACCGCATTGTAGGCCGCATTTTCAGAGCGCTGTTGTTGGGCGATGTTATAGATCGCGCCATTGTCCTGCGCTTTGGCAACTTTCAATCCGGTATTGATCCGGCTTTGGGTAACACTCAGTTCACGTGAAGTCGCATTCAAATTTTGAAGCGCGACCATCGCTCCCATATTTGTGTGGACGCTATTTGCCATTTTCTAAAGTCCTTCCAGCCATTCAGGCGGAACCCTCGCTACTTTGAGGGTCAGTCCGCAAACTCTGGCAGCGTCTCCGCAAATGGCATGCCATCCGCGTTAATCATATAATCGGTTGAATTTTATATATATTTTTAAGTGCTCGTCAAAGTTGCGGGTCGCCAGACATGGTAAACACTGCCGGGTCCTCCTGGTTAACGGGCAAAAATTGCCGCTTTGATAGGTCAATCGCACAATTGCCCGCTCTCTTTCGTTGCAGTGCCTTCAAACGCGCGCTAGAGCGCCTATGACAAGCAAGGATCTAGTCCGAGGGGAAACAGATATGGCTCGTAAGAAGATAGCGCTCATTGGTGCAGGCATGATTGGCGGCACATTGGCCCATATCGCCGCGCGCGAAGAGCTGGGCGACATTGTATTGTTCGACATTGCTGAAGGTGTACCGCAGGGCAAAGCTTTGGATATTGATGAAGCCAGCCCAGTATTTGGATCCGATATTGATATCAAAGGTGCCAATGATTACGCCGCGATCGCCGGGGCCGACGTTTGCATCGTCACTGCAGGCGTGCCTCGCAAGCCTGGCATGAGCCGTGATGACTTGATCGGCATAAATTTGAAAGTGATGAAGGCCGTCGGCGAAGGTATTAAGACCTATGCGCCAAACGCTTTTGTAATCTGTATTACCAATCCATTGGATGCAATGGTTTGGGCGCTGCGTGAATTCTCTGGTTTGCCACACAATATGGTTTGCGGCATGGCCGGTGTGCTTGATAGCGCGCGTTTCCGTTGGTTCTTGGCTGAACACTTCAAAGTCGCCGTTGAAGACATCCACGCTTGGACATTGGGTGGTCACGGCGATGACATGGTGCCTATGGTGCGCTATTCCACCGTGGGCGGCTTGCCGTTGCCCGTCTTGGTCGAACAAGGCAAAATCAGCCAAGACGAGCTGGACGCAATCGTGAAGCGTACTCGTGGCGGTGGCGGTGAAATCGTGGCCCTCCTGAAAACAGGCTCGGCCTATTACGCGCCAGCCGAAAGCGCGATCGCGATGGCGGCCTCTTACCTCAAAGACAAAAAGCGCGTTTTGGCTTGTGCTTGCCACTTGACCGGCCAGTACGGCATCAACGACATGTATGTCGGTGTGCCGGCTGTCATCGGTTCGGGCGGCATCGAGAATATCATTGAGTTCCCGATGGATGCAGCGGAAAAAGATATGTGGGCAAAGTCGGTTGCGGCTGTGAATGGCTTGCTGGCTGCCTGCAAAGAGATAGAGCCTTCGCTGGCTTAATCGTGGCGATCGGTCCTACTCTTACCACAGCGAGATTGGTCCTGCGTCCACCGACGCAGGACGATTTCCCCGCTTTTGCTGCGATGATGGCAAACGCGGAGCATGCGAAGTTTATTGGCGGGGCCTTGCCAGAAGCGATGGCTTGGCGGCAATTGGCAACCATAACCGGCGCGTGGTCGCTGCGCGGCTTTTCGATGTTTTCGGTTTTAGAACGCGACACCGGGATTTGGGTCGGCCGTATTGGGCCATGGATGCCACAGGGGTGGCCCGGCACCGAAGTGGGTTGGGGCTTGGCACCTGAGGCGATGGGAAAGGGCTATGGCGTTGAGGCCGCAACAGCTTGTATGGATTGGGTTGTCGACCATTTAGGTTGGACCGACATCATCCATATCATTGATCCAGCCAACAAGCCGTCGGAAGCGCTAGCAGCACGCTTAGGCTCAACAAATTTGGGCCCAACAAGAATGCCGGAGCCCATGCATGAGTTGCAGGTCAATGCTTGGGGACAGACAGCACAGCAATGGCGGGCACGGCGGGCTGGTTAGGTTTCGCCGGCCAATAATTTCCCGATAATCGTATCCGTAACGAGACGGCCATTCGTTGTCAGTCCCAGATGGGTCGCGCTTCGCCACATCAGGCCTTGGCCGACCCGGGCTTGGATCTGATCTTCGGGCAGTGGCGCGCCGGGGGCATTTTGAACAACCATGCCATCCGATAGTCGCAAGCCCATGAGCCAAAATTCGTCGCGTATGGCGTCGGGAGCAAGAACCTCGTCTTCCAAGATGCCATGGCCATTTTGGTTGATGCCTTCGCAATAGGCTTGTGGGCGCAGATGGGCCTTGGTTGCACGTCGCGCTTTGCCCCAGCCCAGTCGGCCATGCGCGCCCGGGCCAACGCCCACCCAATCCTGTGACTGCCAATAGAGCATATTATGTCGCGACCGATTGGCGGTACCCTTGGCGTGGTTTGACACTTCATAAGCTTCAAAGCCCGCGTCGCTGAGGACGGCTTGGGTCAAATTGTAGAAGTCTGCGGCTTGATCATTATCGGGCAAACGAAGTGTCCCGCGCGAGGCGGCGCGGGCAAAGGCTGTCCCCTCTTCAATGGTCAATTGATAGGGCGAGACATGGTCTGGCGACAATGTCAGCGCGAGCTCTAATTCCTGTTGCCAAGCGTTCAAAGTCTGACCTTGTCGGGTGTGGATCAGGTCAATCGATAAGCGCGGGAAAATCGTTCGGGCTAGACGTGCCGCACTTAAGCCTTCTTGAGCACTATGAAACCGCCCAAGCCCCTTAAGGCTGATGTCGTCTAATGCCTGAAGGCCAAGGGATAGTCGTTCTACACCCGCATGGCGCAAGTCTTGAAAACGGGCGGCCTCCGCATCAGTTGGATTTGCTTCGAGACTGACTTCAAGATTATCTGTGACGCCCCAAAGGTTGTCGGCACACTCAAGGATGCGCCTGACGTCATCGGGCTCCATGAGGCTGGGCGTACCACCGCCGAAAAAGATACTGCTCAGCGGACGCTTACCGGTCTGGGCCCGCCAATAGGTCATGTCCCCAAGAATGGCGCTGACCAATGGCTCAGTATCTTGGCCGCGCGCCTTATAGACGTTGAAGTCACAATAGGGGCAGATCGCCGCACAATAGGGCCAATGGACATAGAGCCCTAAGCGGCGGGCACTCATGACAGGACAGCAGCGACAAATTTCGCGAAGGCGTCGGCCCGATGGCTCATGGCATGCTTCACCTCAGGGTCTAATTCACCAAAGGTTTCGCTATGGCCTGTGGCGATAAAGATCGGATCATAGCCAAACCCATTTTTGCCACGTGGCACGGCAACCACCTCGCCCACGACCTCGCCTTCAAATGCTTGTTCCCGGCCGTCTGGGAGGACAAGCGCCAACGCGCACACGAATCGCGCCGAGCGATCGGTTGCACCCTTCGCTTGTAGCTGGCGTTCAATTTCAGCCATGGCGGCATAAAAGTCACGCTCAGGTCCAGCCCAGCGTGCCGAGTAAATGCCTGGTGCGCGATCCAAAGCCATTACTTCAAGACCCGAATCATCGGCGAGGGCAGGCAAGCCTGTTGCTTTGCAGGAGGCGCGGGCTTTCAGAAGGGCGTTACCGATGAAAGTCGTCTCCGTTTCTTCTGGTTCAGGCACCCCTAAGTCACCAGCGCTGATCACCTCAATGTCAAAAGGGGTCAATAGCGCAGCAATCTCTCGCAGCTTGCCTTTGTTATGGCTGGCGATCACGACTTTTTCAAAAGGCTTGCTGGTTTTTAACATGGCTTATCTTTCGCATCCCGTGGGGCTTTGTTAGACCTCTGCGGCAAAGCCTGCTGCAACTGAGCTAATCGGCTCAGTTACCGACATTTGACTAAGGCCACCCTCGCCCCTGAAGGAGCTCAGAATGATTTCGACCCGTGCCATAGCCCTTGCCCTTACGCTTTCTGTCTCGCCCATGGCGATGGCGATTGCAACGGCTCAAACTGCCCCTGCTCTGGCTCCGGCTGCCGCGGTAGAGACTCGGACTGTCGGGCAATTGGTGATGCAAAATGTTCCTGTCACGCCAGAAGCCATTCGCGAACGCTTGATCCAATACACAAACACGCGCGCTGCCTCATTTCAGGATTTTTTGCCCGATGGCGGCATTCTCATTTCCACCCGCTTTGGCGATGTGCCGCAAATCCATGAAGTGAAAATGCCCATGGGGGCCCGAAGCCAATTGACCTATTATGCCGAGCCGGTTGGTGGGGCAGCGGTTCGCCCAAATTCGGGCGGCAGCTTTGTCTTTGGTAAGGACAAGGGTGGCGACGAATTCACCCAAGCCTATTTGTTTGACCGCGCCACCGGTCTTGCAAAAGCCTTCACGGAACCCGGCACTCAAAACGCGGGCATCCGCTTTACCAAAGACGGCAAATTGGCTGCGTGGACGGTCACCCGCAATGGTACGGCCGTACGCGATATCGTTATCGCTAATCCAGACCAGCCCGAAAGTCGCCGTTTGGTCTATCGCGCAGAGGGTGGCTTTGGCATCGCTGACCTGTCCGATGACGGTAAGACCATTCTTTTGGCCCAGGGCATCTCAGTCAATTACTCCAAGCGTTGGGTTTTGGATGTCGCGACGGGTGCTTTGACCCCCATTACCCCCGATTTGAAAGTTGCCTATGATGGCGGGACCTTCGCGGCAGATGGCAAGACGATCTATATTTTGACCGACGAAGGCTCTGAATTTTCGTATCTGGTTCAATTGGACTTGACGACCGGGGCGCGGGTCCGCGTTTCGCCAGTCATGAACTGGGATGTTGAGGGTTATGACCTTTCCCCCGATGGCAAGACTTTAGCCTATACCGTCAATGAGAATGGGCGCTCTAAGCTTTATTTGCAAAGCACGGCCAAAGGCGCAAAAGCTGAATTGGTTGCTTTGCCAGTTGGAACTGTTGGCGGCGTTGACTGGGATTCAGCGTCGAAGCGTTTGGGCATGACCCTCTCTACAGCAAAGGCGCCAGGCGACGCCTATACATATGATGTTGTCACCAAGCAGCTGACTCGTTGGACCGCGAGTGAAATTGGCGGCCTAAATCCCGCGAATTTTGTCGAGCCAAGCTTCTTCGACTACCCAACCTTTGACAAGGTAGATGGTAAGCCGCGCACCATTCCCGCATTTATCTACAAGCCCAAGAATGCAAGTGCCGCGAACCAAGCCCCTGTGATCATCAATATCCATGGTGGCCCAGAGGGGCAGTCTCGCCCCGGTTTTTCCTCGACCGTACAATATTGGGTGAATGAACTCGGTGCTGCGGTGATATTCCCGAACGTGCGGGGCTCCACAGGTTATGGCAAGACTTATGTCGATCTGGATAACGGCTTCAAGCGGGAAGAATCGGTCAAAGATATCGGCGCGCTTCTGGATTGGATCGCAACTCAGCCGGACCTAAACCAGCGCAAAGTGGTTGTTTATGGCGGCTCTTATGGCGGCTATATGGTGCTTGCTAGCATGACCAATTTCAATGACCGTCTTGCCGGTGGCATCAATATTGTCGGCATCTCGCACTTTGCAACTTTCTTGCAAAACACCAATGGCTACCGTCGTGACTTGCGCCGTGTCGAATATGGCGATGAGCGCGATCCAGCTATGCGCGCCTTCCATGAAAAAATCGCACCACTGAACAATGCGCATAAGATCACCAAGCCTTTATTTGTGATCCAAGGCGCGAACGACCCACGCGTGCCCATGTCCGAGGCCGATCAAATCGTCGCGAAGGTTCGCAACAATGGTGGCCAAGTCTGGTATATGGTTGCCAAGGATGAAGGCCACGGCTTCGCCAAAAAGGGCAATCGCGATGCGCAACGCGAAGCCGAAACCCTCTTCTTCCAGCAGGTGTTTGGAAACAAATAGGCCAGTTAGAACTGTGCTGTTACACGCTGAACACATGCGACAGCACAGCCTGACGGTCTAAGCCCCAAGCATTGGTTAGGCCTTGGGTAAACAGTTGGCGCACGTCATTTGCTGGGATCAAATCGCGGTCCTCGTAGAGGTGACTTAAGCCGGGCCAATCTCCAAGCATGCGCCCGCCTTTCACCGCCCCGCCAAGAAGGAAGGAAACGCCGCCCGTGCCGTGGTCGGTGCCGCCAGTCCCATTGATGCGCACAGTACGACCAAATTCGGTTGCAACTACAATAGTTGTGCTGCCCCAAACGGAGCCGAGGCCCTCACGCAAGGCCTTGATGGCGCTGTCGAGCGCCTCCAATCGATTGGCCAATTGACCTTGTGCGCCGCCCTGATTGGCGTGGGTGTCCCAGCCTTCAAATGATAGGACAGCACCTGCAGGTCCGCCAGGAGCAGCCAGAATGCGCGCTGCTGCGCTGGCCAAGGGCGCATACGCCCCTTGCCGACCGCGACCTTCATTGCCGCTCAGCATATTTCCTCCATCGGCTATGCGATCGGTTTCGATCGCCGTCGCCAACGCATTCGACAGCATGGCGTCGCCTTCATAAAGGTCGGATAAACGCGCCAAAGTATCGCCATCACTTTCAGGCGCCAAAGGCGGTGCCCAAGACGTAGCCTTGGCTGGGCCGCGTAAGACCAGAGGAATAGTTCGGCCAATGGCAACCCCTTCTTGACTTGGGCCATTGGGCAGCATTGCTAGGGCACGATTCATCCAACCAGAGCGCGCGCTTGATAGTTCTGTGGTTCCGGCCTCTAACAAGTCTTGCGCATCAAAGTGGGACCGCTCGCGGTACGGACTCGCACCCGCATGCATGAAGGACATTTGACCTTTCTGCCAGAGGCCATGCATCTCCCTTAGGCTGGGATGCAAACCAAAACCGTCGACGAGTGGCAGGGTACCATTGGGCCCTCCAGGGCCGTCCAGCGCAATGGCACCCCGCAAGCTACGATAATTGGCATCGCCGTAAGGGACGACGGCCGTCAGTCCGTCCATGGCACCGCGTAAAATAATGAAGACGAACTTGCCAGAACCCGTTGAGGCTTGGGCAAAACTCGCTGTTCCGCCCAGTATCGCGAGAGATAGGCCGGAGAGGCCAGCGGTGAGGAGTGTGCGGCGGTTGGTCATCTGCGTTGAAACTCCGGGCTCATAAGGGCAAGCACAATGCCTTGGCGAGCGGTCTGAGCCCGCGAAATGGCAAGTTTGGTTTTATCGGTCAGGGCAGGGCCCAAAGCTGTTTCGGCAAAGGCGATAGGCTGAAAGGCTTCACCGATCACATCGGCTGCGAGGTTCGCCCAATCAATCCGTTTCAGGATCGCGTCGGGTGCGGCCCACTCGCTGGCAACATCGGGCCAACCTTTTGGACTGGGCGCGCGCCACGGCGTTTGTCCCAATTGTTCAAAGGTTGCGCGCAAGGCCTGTGTCGAAGCCGTGCTTGCTCCACCGGCTCGCATGGTCGAAATTAAGAAATCATTTGGGGTTTTGAACTTGCGGGCTTCGGGTGCCCAAGCTTCCGGGCTTTGGATTAAAGTCCTGGCTAAAACGGAAAGATCACCGCCGCTTTGACTGAATGAGGAGTCTAAGCGCGCCACCAATGCGGATGGCGGATCATCAGCTACAAAGTGCTGCGCGACTTTGAATGCGATTCGCTTTGCAACCGACGGCTGGCGCGCTAAATGCGCTAAGATGTCGAGAGCTTGCCGCTCTCCAGTTGCGGGGAATTTTTTGCCAAGGATTGTTCTGCTACCCGGCTCATGCAACGCTTGTACGAAAATGGTAGTGCCAGTCTTGGAGCCCTGAGCCAATCGACGCAGCCTAGGCCCTGCTACCGTCCACCCAGTCAGCGCACGCGCAAATTCGGTAACATCAGCTTGGCTATAGCCGCCATCGGCACCCAAAGTGTGCAGTTCTAGGATTTCTCGCGCCAAATTTTCATTAAGACCTGCGGCTCGCCGACGACCTTGCTGGCTCTGTGCCGCTTGAGAATTCGGACCAATGGATTGGGCTTGATCAAGGTAAATCAGCATACCGGCATGGGTGTCGGCTTTCACCAAAAGTTCGTCAAACCGGCCCCAAACATAGGGGCGGATGGCCTCGCGCTCAAATGAGCCCGGAAACGGCGTTGTCTGAATATTGCGTGCAGCCATGGTGAAATGGTTCGACCAGAACTGGACCCAGCGCTCGGCAAAGGGAGCCGGCGTGGTCACGGCATGCTGGATTCGTGCTTCAATCTCGCGGCCTGTAGTTTGGCTCACGAGATCGGCCAGCCGGAGCCGTTCATCTGCATTCACTGCTGGATTTGGTGCCGTGTCTGCGCGCCTTTGTGCGGCTCGCGCCGCTTGGTAGCTCTGCAGCGCTTCAAACGCCTGATCACTCGACAAAAGGCCATCGGATCGAACCGTCGTGAACTGGGTTTGGGCAACTTGGTTTAAAAGCCAGGCTTTTGGGTCGCGGGCAATTTGGGTGAGTTCGCCGGGTCTGGCCCCCAGGCCAAATCGATTCGCGGCGATGACAGCGTTCAGGCTCATGATACGTGTGCCTCCTTGTTGGGTCTAACGCAGCCATGGGCCTGTTCCGTCGCTCTAACGGGCAATCGGTTTAGACTGCCCGCATACGCTCACCAAACAAGGCTGATCCAACGCGAACATGTGTGGCTCCAAACTTAATCGCAGTCTCAAAATCGCCGCTCATGCCCATAGAGAGAACCGATAAGCCGTGCCGCTTCGCGAGCTTGGCTAGCAGGGCAAAATGCATCGCAGGCTCTTCGTTTTCCGGTGGAATACACATGAGGCCTTCGATTGGTAGCTCGTGAATAGCACACAACTGCAATAGGGCAGGCAGATCGCGCGGGGCAACGCCCGCCTTTTGTTCTTCCTCGCCAGTGTTTACCTGAACCAAAAGCTTAGGCAGCTTTTGTCCAGTTTGGGCTAATTTTGCCAAAGTCTCAACCAGCTTCGGGCGGTCCACAGTTTCAATAACATCGAAGAGAGCGACGGCGTCTTCAGCTTTATTGCTTTGCAATGGCCCTATCAAATGAAGTGTAAGGTCGGGATAGGCTTGCCGTCGGTTTGCCCAACGGCCTTGTGCTTCTTGCACGCGGTTTTCCCCAAAGACACGCAGACCAGCGGCCAATGCAGCTTCGATGCGCTCATCGGGTTGGACTTTAGAGACGGCGACCAGGGTGACCTTCACTGCCAACCGGTTTGTTGTTTGTGCGGCCAGCTTGATCCGGTCTGTGATTTCGGCGATGCGTTGGTGTATGTCCATGCCAAGGCTTCTAGCCGCCCTGCGCTCATTTCGAAAGCCGTTGAAGTCAGGCTATCCGCGCCTCGTGGTCCTGACTGACGATGCGCGCGGCTATGACTTGTCGCGGCAGATGAAAGACTGCCCACCCCAAGCCATTCTCATTGAACGCACCTATGGAAAGAAGCCTGCGCCGCGCGCAGGTCCCGCGGGACCCGGACCCATTCGCTTGGCAACCGTCCTGCCGCGCGTCGCCAGACAGAAGTGCCTAGATGGCATACACTGGCCCGAAAAGCGATTACGGTTTAGGCACCGAAGCAAAGTTAATGGCCTGATCGAGACGGCTTCTGCCCATCGCGGTCTAAGTATTGGCAGAGCGCAGAAGCTGGGTGTCAGGGCGATCCTGATTTCGGTGGCCTTTACCAGCCAGAGCCCCAGCGCAAAAACGCCCGGGAATGGCCGAACAAAGGGCCCAATTCGCCTTGCGCTTTTGCAGCAAAAATTCCCAGCTTGCGATCTTTATGCGCTCGGTGGCATTCACGCCAAAACGACACGTCAGCTCGCGCGCAGTGGTCTTTATGGTGTCGCCCTAATCAGTGGAATGAAGAGCTGATTTGAGACCATGTGGTCAAAACCAATTTAAAGTCAGGCCTAAAATTTAAAGGCTGATTCGACCTTAACGCCTGGCTCACGACGTTGCGAGCGCTCCCGGCTTTGCGATACGCCCAATTGCTCGTTCGGCACAACAACTTCACCGCCCACCCGGAACTTTGGTGAAACCTGATAAAAGGCCCCAGCCAATGTACGGCCTGAGTTCTGGCCATTGCGCGGTGTCAAAGCCGTTGTTGGATCTTGTTGAACGCCGAAGGTCATGCCCCAGCGGCTGCGAGGATCAACCTTTACAGCTGCCTTGAGTTCACCACGCGGCACCCAAGCGTTCGCACCGTCGCGGACTTCAGAGCCAAAAGTAAACCGCTCATACCAAGGGGCTTGTGCCGTTTGCGCGCTCGGCGTGACAGGATTTCCAGGCTTTTGGTCACGCGCAAGGGCCTGACCACCACTCATAACCATGAGTGCTGCCAAACTTCCTGCCATGATCAAACGGCTTCCGAACACGCCTAATTTCCCTCTTGGACCATCTAGCGAACGAAGATGGCTGCAATTCTTTACTATTTCCTTGCGTGCTTGAGAGCAATCCTAAATTGTTGTGAACTTCTGCATTCAAGCGATTTTGCTGACCACAACGGCACTATAGTGATGAATCTGCAACGCGTGGGCCAGACTTCGCGAATTACCGGCAGTCCTGCCCGCATTGGATCGCACCTTTGACTCTAGCGCAAGAACAGCTTCATGCTATAGACCCTAGGCTTTCCGTCCGGGGCGGGCGGGGGAGCTAGTCTGGAGCATGCCAATGCGCGTTGTCGCGCCTACACTAATCGTCGCACTCATGGTCGCAACCGGTTTGGGCGGCTGCGCCACCCGTGCCAAGACGACATCGACCGATCAAGCCGCTGCCGCCGCTGCTGCACCACAAGCCAAGAAAGCACGTACGGGCCTATTCTCTGGTCGATCGGCTAAGGGCACAGGTGAGGCGGGCATCGGTGTTAATGCGTTCTTATGGCGGGCAACGCTCGACACTTTGAATTTTATGCCATTGCTGGACTCTGATCCATTTGGCGGCACCTATGTCACAGATTGGCATTCGATAGCAGAGAAGCCCGACGAGCGCTTTAAGGTGCAGGTCTATATTCTTGATACACGTCTGCGTGCCGATGGTCTTTCGGTCCAAGTGTTCCGTCAGGCAAAAGACGTAGCAGGCTCTTGGGTGGACGCCACGGTTGATCCAGATACAGCCATCCAAATTGAGAATGCGATTCTGACCCGGGCACGCCAACTGCGAATCGCCCAACTCGAAACACGCTAGTCCGGCCAAGCCAGCACGCAGTGACGAAATCGTTCTGGCTCTGCATCAGGGCTAGATGAACTGTCTGTGTCTCCTTGGCAACATGCCTGCTTTTAGGGCAAAGGCATGAGGCGTAATTGGCTGTTCGGCGTTGGGCCGTACACCGATCAATTTGTCTGAGGCAATAAGGGTCTTCCATGGCTGCACGATACAATCATCGCGAAACCGAACCGCGACAACGCGCGCGCTGGGACGCTGCTAAATTGTTCGAGGCTGGCCCGCCGGACCCGTCGCGGGCCAAATGCTATGTTCTAGAAATGTTTCCTTATCCATCTGGGCGCATTCATATTGGTCACGTACGCAACTATGCCATGGGTGATGTGATTGCGCGCCGCCGCCGTGCGGCGGGCGATCAAGTGTTGCACCCAATGGGCTGGGATGCTTTTGGTCTGCCGGCAGAGAACGCCGCGCGCGAACGCGGTGCCCATCCTAGTACTTGGACACGCCAAAATATCGACGCGATGCGCGCGCAGCTTCAGCAATTAGGCTTTGCCATTGATTGGTCACGTGAATTTGCAACGTGTGAGCCGTCCTATTATCGCCATCAGCAGAAAATGTTCTTGGACTTTCTCAAGGCAGGCCTTGTCTATCGGAAGAAGAGCAAGGTGAATTGGGACCCGGTTGAGAATACAGTTTTGGCCAATGAGCAAGTTGTCGATGGACGCGGTTGGCGCTCTGGCGCGCTTGTAGAGCAGCGCTATCTGGAACAATGGATGTTCCAAATTACCCGTTATGGCCAGGAATTGATCACGGCACTTGAAGGCTTGACTGGCTGGCCTGAAAAAGTGCGCATCATGCAGAACAATTGGATCGGCAGATCTGAGGGTTTGCGCTTTCGGTTCCAGTTTGACCCGACAACGCCATCGCCTGTAGGGGAAGCGCTTGAGGTCTATACGACACGGCCGGACACCTTGTTCGGTGCTTCCTTCGCAGGGATTTCCGTAGACCATCCAATCGCCCTGGCTTTGGCCGAAACCAACCCAGCTTTGGCAGAATTCTGCGAATCTTGCAGACGTGCAGGTACATCAGAAGAGGCCATTGAGACCCAAGAAAAGCGTGGGTTCGATACCGGCCTGCGCGTTATTCACCCATTTGACGCACGCCAAACTCTGCCGGTTTGGATCGCGAATTTTGTTTTGATGGATTATGGAACCGGTGCCATCTTTGCCTGCCCCGCACATGATCAGCGCGACCATGAGTTCGCGACGAAATACAATCTGTCGATCAAACCTGTCATCCTCCCCGAAGGCGCAGAGCCAGCAGCCGTGACCTCAATGGATGGCCCCTATTTGGGCCAAGGAACGGTTTTCAACTCTGACTTCTTAGACGGAATGACCAGCGAAGAGGCAAAATCGGCCGCCATGGATCGGATGGAGGCTTTGGGTGCAGGCCAGCGTACAGTGAACTTCCGTCTTCGGGATTGGGGCGTGTCCCGCCAGCGCTATTGGGGCTGCCCGATCCCGATCATCCACTGCAAGACCTGCGGTCCAGTCGGTGTGCCGGAAGACCAATTGCCCGTGACTTTGCCCGAGGATGTGACCTTCGACAAACCCGGTAATCCCTTGGACCATCATCCCAGTTGGAAGCATGTCGACTGCCCAGAATGTGGGGCTCCAGCGCAACGTGAGACCGATACGCTCGATACATTTGTCGATTCATCCTGGTATTGGGCGCGCTTTTGTGGCCAACCAGAGGATCGGCCAACAGATTTAGCGGCTGTCGCCCATTGGTTGCCCGTTGATCATTATATTGGCGGGGTTGAGCACGCAGTCTTGCACTTGCTCTATTCGCGCTTTTTTGCCCGCGCAATGCAGGCCGTTGGTCATCAGCCGACTTCAGAGCCTTTCAGCCGGCTCTTTACCCAAGGCATGGTGACGCATGCGACGTTTAAGTCGCAAGCGGGCCACTGGTTATCCCCCGATGAAGTTGAAATTACGGGCACGACCGCCGTCGAGATCGCAACCGGTAAGCCTGCATTTATTGGACCCATCGAGAAGATGTCGAAGTCCAAGCGCAATACTGTCGACCCTGAAGACATCATCGACACCTATGGTGCCGATGTGGCGCGCTTGTTCGTTCTTTCGGATTCCCCACCCGAACGGGATGTGGAATGGTCTGAATCGGGCGTCGAAGGCTCTTGGCGCTTTGTACAGAAAATCTGGGCAGCCTTCGATGCCTTACCGGAAGGCGTGCCTGGCCCGCTGCATGTCGCGATTGGTGTAACTGGGGCTGCTCTCGATTTACGTCGCGCAGGTCATAAGGCGATTGCCGCCATCAGCTTGGCGATTGATTCCTATCGGTTCAACAGCGCCATCGCACAATTCCATGAATTGGTGGGACATATTCGGCGTTCCGAAAGCGATGACAGCGCCGACATGTTATCGGCCCGGGTTGAAGTCTTGGGCATCCTCGCCCGCGTGCTCCAGCCCTTTACGCCACATCTGGCTGAGGAAGCTTGGACACGGATGGGTGGCGAGGGCTTTGTCGCGACTGCACCTTGGCCTGAACCGGACAAGGGCCTCTTGGCAGAGGCCACCATCATGTTACCGGTCCAAATTGATGGCAAAAAGCGCGGCGAATTGCATGTTGCCAAGGGAACTTCAAAGGATGCGCTCGAAGCTTTGGCGTTAGCCTTGCCCGAAGCTGCGCATTTCCTTGCAGGGCGAACTGTGGCTAAACTCATTGTGGTACCTGATCGGATCATCAATATCGTGACCCGTGCAGAATAGGATGGGCAAGGCTTTGGCGAAGTTAGGTGTGCTCGCTTTTATGGTAGGGCTGTCAACAATTGTTGCTGGCTGCGGCTTCCAGCCTGTCTATAACACGCAGGGGTCTGGAATCGGACCCGTGAGTATTGCAGCCATTGAAGGGCGCACAGGCTATTTCTTGCGTCAAGAACTTGATCGGCGGGCCGTATTAGAACAGGGTGAAGCTGGTCCCCGCATTTTGAGTGTGAAATTGACGCGTAGCTTCACGCCAGCCGCGCAGGGCACCGACGGCATTTCAACCCGCAATGAGATGGCCGTCACGGCCACCTATGTTTTGGCCGCAGCACCACCGCTGCCTGCCGTGAGCGGTACAATCACCACCAGTGTCGCGTACGAAAGCCTCGATCAGGCTTATGGCGATGTCGCTTTACAGGCCGATGCGGAAGAGCGTGTTGCCAATCAGATTGCTGAACGGCTCTGGTTGGACCTCCAGCGGCAAGTGCGGGCAGCACGATGAAACTGACGGGTCTTGCGGCCGTGAAGGCTGCGCAAAAAGACCTTTCGCCGCGCTTTGTGATCCTGTCTGGACCTGACTCGGGTCAGTTGCGCCGATTGGCAGAGGCAATTGCTAGCCGCCATCAGAGCCAAAATCCGGAGCTGGAATTTAAGCGTTTTTCCGAGGATGACTTGAAATCCAATCCCGGTGGCGTCGAAGAGGCCATCAGCGGTGCTTCTCTTTTTGGCGGGGCCGCCATCGCCCATGTGCGTGTCAGCGGCGAGAAAGATGCCTCATCTCTTGCAGGTCTATTGGAGCGCGTTGACAAGGGTGGTCCCAAGCCAGAAGGGGTTTTGATCCTAGACATTGGCGATATTGGTCGCAGTTCAAAGACGCGAAAGGCCTTTGAGGATTCGGGTCACGCTTGGTCGCTGCAATTGTATGAGACAACACGGGATGAATTGCTTGGCGTTGCCCGAGCTGAAGCAAAGGCTGCCGGTGTTAGCCTTGAACTGGATGCGCTGGCTGCGATCTTAGAGGCCGTCGCGCAAGATACCGATTCTGTGGCGGCGGAGGTGCAAAAGCTTGCCGTGTATGCTGGACCTGAAGGCGTGATCGATTTGGCATGCGTTGAAGCTGTGGGCTCTGGCGGCCGGGAAGCGGGCTTAGATGAAGCCATTGATGCAGCCTTTTCCGGCCATCCTGTCTTGATGGTTCAGCGACTTGAACAAGCCTTTGGCGGTGGAGCTAATCCCGTTGCAATCTTGAATGGGACAGGTCGACGTGTGCGGCTCTTGCTCCAAGTTCGTGCTGGCGTCGAGGGCGGCGGCAATGCAGCAGAAATCCTCAAGCACCCAAAAATGGGCGTCTTTTGGAAGCGACAAGCTGAAGTTGCCCGGCAAGCGGGCTTGTGGAGCCGTGCGGCCCTTGAAGACGTTCTTACGGCAACATTGGAAGCCGATGGGCAAGTCAAACGGGCAGGGTCGCCAGACACGGCCTTGGTGGAACAATTGCTGATCCGCATCGCCAGACGGGCTGAGCGGATCGCGAAACGCTAAAGCGAGACTTAGTCGTTTTTACCAGCGCGCTGGTCGCGCCAAGCCGCAATCCGAAGGCGAAGGGCGTTGAGCTTGATAAAGCCTTCAGCGTCCTTCTGATTATAGCCACCGGCGGCATCAAAGCTGATGAGTTCCTTGTTATAGAGCGAGAGCGGGCTCGACCGGCCCTGCACATAGACACCACCCTTATAGATCTTCAAAGTCACTTCGCCGGTGACATCTTCTTGGCTGGTGTCGATGGCGGCCTGCAGCATCTTCCGCTCTGGTGTGAACCACATGCCGTTATAAATCAACGTGGCATAACGCGGCATCAATTCGTCCTTGAGATGCATGGCCCCGCGATCAAGCGTGATGCTCTCGATCGCGCGGTGGGCTTGCCACAGGATCGTGCCGCCTGGGGTCTCATAGTAACCGCGTGACTTCATGCCAACAAAGCGGTTCTCAACCAAATCGAGGCCACCCACACCATTTTCCGCGCCAATGCGATTAAGTTCGCCCAAGAGCGCTGCTGGGCCATAGGCCTTGCCGTTAATGGAGATTGGGTCGCCGCGCTCAAAGCCAATTGTAATGATGGTCGCTTTATCGGGCGCTTCTTCTGGCGTGATTGTGCGACGGTCAACGCGCTTAGACACCAGATCGGGCACGGGCTCATTTGGATCTTCGAGTACAAGGCCCTCCGATGAAGTATGCAGAAGATTGGCGTCGATGGAGAAGGGGGCGTCTTGTTCCTTTCCAGTCGCAATCTCAATCCCATGCTTTTTCGCGTAGGCAATGAGGTCTGGGCGACCTTGGAAGCTCCACTCCCGCCAAGGCGCGATCACCGTCACGTCTGGCTTTAAGGCATAATAGGAGACTTCAAATCGAACCTGGTCATTGCCCTTGCCCGTTGCGCCATGACAGACGGCATCCGCGCCTACAAGGTTTGCAATCTCGATCTGACGCTTGGCGATCAACGGCCGGGCGATTGATGTCCCCAGCAGATAAACGCCCTCGTAAAGCGCATTGGCGCGAAACATGGGGAATACATAGTCACGCACAAACTCGTCGCGCAGGTCGTCGATGAAGATGTTCTCAGGCTTAACCCCTGCCGCCAAAGCTTTTGCGCGGGCCGGGCCCAATTCCTCGCCCTGACCCAAGTCCGCTGTGAAGGTCACCACTTCGCAGCCATAGGTCTCTTGCAGCCACTTCAGGATGATCGAGGTGTCGAGCCCGCCTGAATAAGCGAGAACAACTTTATTGACTTTGCGTTGGGTGGTCATGGGGCTTGGGTTCCAAGGCTGAAGAGTGTGGTTGAGGTGCTAGGCAATCCGAGCCCTGAGATCAAGCGGTCAGAGCAACGCTAACTTGATGAGCGCGGAAGGCACCCCGCTTTAACGTCGCTGGTCTTTATTGAGCCATTTGATGGCAATGGCGAGATGGATTAAATGCGCTAGAACAAAGGTGAACGCCATAAATACGCGCGACGTGCCAAGCGACACAGCTTCTTTGGTCAATTGGCCCGTCGGCACACGGTGCGCAAGAAACGTCAAGAGTAGGCCAAACCCGGCTGCAAGCGCGGGGGCAAATAACAGGGCAAATCGTCTTGGTGCCGTCCAAGTCGGCTGACCATTGAGGCCAAACTGCATCGGAATGCGCGCACCGGCATCAATCTTTGCCGCGGCCGAGGCGGAAATCAATGCCATCAGGGTGAGGCCGGCAACAAAGCACAAATCTCCGGTCCACAGCAGAAAGTGAGAGAAATCGAGCGGGTTCACACCCTCGACTAGAGCACCATATCTGGTCTTTGAACAGGACCTTTACAGCGCCAGTTGCTCTAGACGACTACTTGTGTGCCCAATTCGACAACCCGCCCTGAAGGAATGTGGAAGAAGTCCGTCGCATTGGTCGCGTTCTTCGACAGGAAAATGTACAAATGATCCTGCCATAGAGGCATGCCTGACGTACTGGACGCCACAATGGTGCGGTGACCCAAGAAAAAGCTGGTCGACATGATATCGAACTTCAGCCCCTGCTTTCGGCACATGGTGAGTGCTTTGGGAATATTGGGGCTTTCCATGAAGCCGTAATTGACGATCACAATGCGGACGTCAGGAATAATTTCCTCAATCTCTATCCTATCGGCATCTGCCACACGTGGCGTTTCAGCAGTCCGGACACTCAGAATCGCGATCTTCTCATGCAGAACCTTATTGTGTTTCAGGTTATGCATCAGGGCCACAGGGGCAAGATCGGGGTCACTCGTCAAGAAAATGGCCGTACCTGCGACGCGATGCGGCGGATGAGCCATAAGTGTCTTTAAGAGATCACGCAGGGGAATCGAATCACGCCGAGTCTTTTCAGACAGGATCTGACTTCCTTCCTGCCAACTCCACATAATCACAACGATGACGGCGCCCAACACCAGTGGGAACCAAGCACCATGAGGAATTTTGAGGACTTGCGAACCCAGGAACACGATGTCCAAGGCAGCAATGGGGACCAACAATAAGGCTGCCTGGAAACCGCTCCATTTCCACAAGCGGGTTACCACTGGGACCGCCAACAACGTGTCCATAAACATGGCACCAGTAATCGCGATGCCATAGGCAGATGTCAGATTACCAGAGGACTTAAACGAGAAGAGAAGCACCAAGACACCAATCATCAAGAAGGTATTGACTTGGGGAACATAGATTTGCCCAGCTTGGGTCTCGCTGGTGCGGCGGATCTGCATACGCGGCAAGAGGCCCAATTGTACCGCTTGCTGCGTCATCGAGAAGGCACCGGTAATCACAGCTTGGCTGGCAATAACTGCGGCCATGGTTGCGAGGATCATGACGGGCCAGAAGGCAACTTCTGGCACCATCATCCAGAATGGGTCCGCTTTTGCGGCTGGATTGGCCAAAACAAATGCACCTTGGCCAAGATAGTTCAACGCCAAAGATGGGAAGACAAGCACGAACCAAGCCGCGCGGATGGGGTTTTTGCCAAAGTGGCCCATATCGGCATAAAGCGCCTCAGCACCGGTAACGGCCAAGAAGATGGACCCAAGAATAACCAGAGCAACAAGGCCATTTTCCATCAAGAATCGAAAGGCATAGATGGGGTTAAACGCCAGCCAAACGCGCGGATCATCGGCGATATGATAGATGCCGAGGCCAGCCAATGTCAGGAACCACAAGGCCGTAATTGGACCAAACCAAGCGGCAATTTTGTGGGTGCCTTTCGATTGCACGAGAAACAAGCCCACCAAAATCGCGGCAGATATCGGCAAAATATAAGGCGTAAACAAATTGCCGACGCCTGGGGCAATTTTCAGACCTTCAATGGCACCGAGAACCGAAATCGCGGGCGTAATAATGCCGTCGCCATAGAAGAAGGCGGCCCCCATCACACCGCAGAAAAATACCCAAGGCGATTTCTTTCCCATGGCCCGTTGCGCCAAAGCCATCAGAGCCAGCGTGCCGCCCTCTCCCTTGTTGTCGGCCCGCATCAGGAACACGACATATTTTAAGGTCACGATGAGGAACAAAGCCCACAAAACGAGGGAAACCACCCCCAACACGGCCACTTCGAGGTTGCCCGAACCCTTGGCGTGAGCCAGCGCTTCGCGCATGGCATAAAACGGACTGGTCCCGATGTCGCCGAACACGACGCCGACTGAACCCAGCGCAAGCATGAAAAATCCACGGGTGGATTGGCTACCGTGGCCATGGCCGCCACCTTGGGCACCGCTGGCTGGATCGCCAAAGCCTTTAGAGGCTTCCGTATCCGCTGACATATTTGAAGGCGATGCCATCTTGGCTCCCCGAACACAGTGAGTCGGTTTCTAGACTCGCTGCTTGTACGCGATTGTAGGCGGCGCCAATACGCCTTTTGTCGGACGGCTTCAATGCTGAAGCACAATTGGGGTTTGGGGTGCGCTGATTTTGGCGGCTACTGCACGTTTCTTGATGACTTTGCTGGGGAACTCAGCGCGATGGCAGCAAGATCCAAGCTAGACGGGCGTGCAGGGGCCGTCTATCCACCCTAAGTACAACCAAACCCCTATGGCGGCAGGAGATCAGAAAATGGCACGACGACTTTGTTTGGTAACGGGGGCTTCAGCGGGAATTGGTCAAGCAATTGCACGCATTTTTGCTGAGCGCGGCTATGACCTAGCCTTAACGGCGCGCCGGGCAGACCGCTTGGAGACGTTTGCGGCAGAATTGAAACAAACTTGGGGCGCAGAGAGCATCTCTATTGCCGCGGATTTAGCAGACCGTGCCGCTCCTGCTGCGATCATGGGCGCTCTCGAAAGGGCCGGTCGCCCAGTCGATGCCTTGGTCAATAATGCGGGCTATGGCTTGCAGGGCAGTTATCTGGCCTCCAGCTGGGAAGACCACGCTGCCTTCATGCAAGTCTTGGTCGAAGCCCCACTTGAGCTTGCCTATCGCGTCCTCCCCGGCATGCAAGAGCGTCGATTTGGACGCATCATGAATGTTGCCTCTCTCGCTGGGCATCTGCCAGCAGCAGCAGGAGCGACGCTTTATGGGGCCTCGAAGGCTTTCCTGATTAAATTCAGTCAGGCGCTAAACTTGGAAAACACCGATAATGGCGTGCATGTTAGCGCGCTATGTCCGGGCTTTACCTATTCGGAGTTCCACGACGTGAACGGCATGCGGGAACAAGTCTCCACCATGCCGAAATGGCTTTGGCAGGACGCAAAGACCGTCGCCCAAATTGGCTATGATGCCCTAGAAGCCAATCGGCCCGTGGTGGTGACGGGCACCCCCAACAGAACGATTGCTGCGATTGGAAAACTATTGCCGGATAGCATCGCTTTGCACCTCATGAAGTCACAGGTGCAAAAGTTTCGGCGTGCCGATTAATGCCTAGCCTTCAATGGCAACCACAAGGTTTATGAGGTGGTTTGCGGGGCTTGCGCGGTGGCGGATCCATATGGACCCGGTCGCGCACGCCCGAAAAGCGCGTGCCGCCACCGACAAAGGCAAAGCCCCCGCCACCATAGCTGTAAGAGGTCTCAATTGGGAAGCCGACGCCATAGCTCATGCCGCCCATGAAGAAGCTGGCCGGAATAAGGGTCACTTCCCGCTGCTCCTGCTGGCAGCAAGGCATCGGTAGCGTCGTCGGTGGTGGCAGCATGATCGGCGACGGCGCTACAGGTGGCTGCAGAATCACAACTTGTGGCGGCGGTGGCTGAAACTGCGGCTCAACTGGCGGGTGACCGGTCGCCACGGGTGGCGGGACAGTTTGTGTCTGATGCGCAGGCACCCAATAGCCATGGCAAGTCACAGTGGCCCCGGCTTGCGTCGAAACGCAATTCATCGGCATGGGAGGACTTGCGGAATGCCCGGCAGACGCTGAATAGGTAGCCGCGCCGCTTTGGCTGGTTGAAGACGACTGCGACGCGTTGCGATTGTAAGTGGACGTCACGGTTACGTTTTGTTGCCGTGGCGCGCTTGGGGCCATGGCTTGCATTTGTACTGCTTGCCCCTGTTGAGTCGGTGCCGCCTGATAAACCCGATTAGGGTCAAATAGAACCGTAGGGCCCGCGTTTTGCGCGGCCGAAGAAGAATAGCTTTGACTCTGAACCGTCATGCCGGGGGCAACGCGGATCATACCCGCGCATGCTGCTGGGTCAGCCGCATTACCAAGAAGGCAGGGATCGCTGGCACCTTGTGGCTGTGCCCCTGAAGCAGGCATGCCACTTGCTGTGGCTTGACCAGCGGCGGCGAGCGCCATCAGAGAGACGATGAAAGCAGTTTTGGTCATTCTGACCCCCTTTTATGGCGCACCACATCCTGTGGCTCGGCTCAAATCTGTGTTATGAGGGTCTAAAGGGCTGATAAACCTGCAAAGTTCAAGGCTGTGCCCGCGTGCGGGGAATTCAGAGCAAAATTGCAGCTCTTCAAAACCCTAACAGGCGACTAGGTGTCTTGATCTGAAACAGGGAAGCCGTTCAAAAATCGTAGGCGATGCCTTTGCGCTCCCAATCGCCAAAGCGGGTAGGCTCTGCCCCCTTGGGGCCATTGATTTCATTGGCCAAGGCCGAATCTGCTTCAGCTTGAGCGCGGCGCTCGGCCGCTTCTGCCAAAGCTCGTCCCGCAGGTGTGCTGAGGTCAAACAATTCGCCTTCACGCACTGGTGAAGGCAAAGACACAGGCCGGGCGCTTTTTTCAGTCATAACAACCCCTACATATAGAGCCAGCTTAATCGGAGTCGAGCTTTCTATGAATACGACCAAGACTTTCATGCTTCTAGCGGCCATGACCGCCATATTTATGGGGGTTGGCTATTTGATCGGTGGCGCTGGCGGCATGGTGATCGCCTTTGTTGTGGCGGCCGGCATGAATGTGTTTTCCTATTGGAATTCTGACAAAATGGTCTTGAGTGCCTATCGCGCGGTTGAAGTTGGGCCTGACCATCGTGATCCAATGATCGCAACTTTTGCCCAGGACGTTCTGACGATGGCGCAAAAGGCCAACATGCCGCGGCCCCGCATTTATGTGATCCAGAACCCGCAACCCAACGCTTTTGCTACCGGCCGCAATCCTGAAAATGCGGCTGTGGCGGCAACGACAGGGCTACTATCGATTCTGAATCGGCAAGAGATTGCGGGCGTCATGGCACATGAGCTCGCCCATGTGAAAAGCCACGACACCTTGACTATGACTGTTGCCGCAACATTGGCCGGTGCAATTGGCATGTTGGCAAATTTTGCCATGTTCTTTGGTGGCGATCGAGAGCGGCCAAACCCGATTGCGATGATCGCCATGATGATCTTCGCGCCCATGGCTGCTGCGGTCGTCCAAATGGCAATCAGCCGGTCCAGGGAATATGAGGCAGACCGTTTGGGTGCAGAGATCGCAGGCGATCCGCAGTGGCTGGCCTCGGCCTTGCAGAAAATTCAACAGGGTGCTCGCCAAGTCCACAATGAAGATGCGGAACGAAATCCAGCGACGGCCCATATGTTCATCATCAACCCGCTGGCGGGTGGCCTGCGCGACAATTTGTTCTCAACCCACCCAGCAACTGAGAACCGCGTGGCACAATTGCTCGCGCTCAAAGCCAACGACCTCCCCGGCAATACTTTGGGACTGAATGAAGGGCCATCGCAGGCATCAGGGCCCTGGGGTCGCAAAAAAGGGCCGTGGGGATGACGAATTTGGATCCCTCATTGCATCTGTGCTTCTGCCTTTGCACTTGACCCGGGGCGGTTGGGCGCGCAGGAGCCTGCGCCATGCCGTCTGATCCAAACAATTCCGAACGTTCCCGTCCCCGCAAGCCCCATTCAGGCTCTCCTCGCCGAGACGCTGAACAGCGAGGCGTAAGTGACCGTCGCCCGCCACGGGCGCTCGTCAATCCCGATCCGGCCCGCTTTGCCGCTGTATGCCTTATCTCTCATATTGTTGACCAACGTTGGACGTTAGAAGAGGCGATGCGCAAGGAACAGGCTTTTGTTCGTTTGGATGGCCGCGACCGCGGCTTTGCAGCCCATTTGACGTTGGCGACTTTGCGAGCACTCGGCCTCGTTGATGCGGTTTTGGCTACCAAGTTGGCAAAGCCTTTGCCAGACAGCGCCCATTTCGCGAAGGCACTTTTGCGTGTTGGTGCTGCTCAACTGATCGAAGGCCTAGCCCCTCCACATGCTGCCGTGGGTCGATCCGTTGATTTGGCGAAATTTGAAGCCACGGGTCGTGGCTTTGCCGGCCTGATCAATGCTGTATTGCGCCGCATCGCGACAGAGCCGCTCGTGAGGCCCCATGACCGGGAGCGTGTGCCTGCCTTGTGGTGGAACCGCTGGCGCGCTGCCTATGGCGCTGAAGCAGCCGACGCAATTGCTCAAAGTCTCGCTCGCCAGCCTGCCCTCGATTTAACGACCAAGGGTGACCCTGAATTCTTGGCTGACGCTGTTGACGGCATTGTTCTGCCGACAGGCAGCGTAAGGTTGAAGGAGACGCCGAGCGATGTAACCACCCTCCCACTCTGGGGTGAGGGCAATTACTGGGTGCAAGATGCTGCCGCTGCTTTGCCAGCGCGACTACTGGCGGCTAAGGTGGGCCAAAAAGTGCTGGATATGTGTGCTGCCCCGGGTGGAAAGACCATGCAATTGGCCGCAACAGGAGCTGATGTTACAGCGCTTGATCTTGATGCAACTCGGGTCAACCGTGTAGCTGAAAACCTTGCGCGCACCAGTTTGATAGCCCGTTTGCAGGTCGCAGATGCGCGAACAGTTTTTGCTGAACCCTATTTTGATGCGATTTTACTGGATGCACCTTGCAGCGCTACTGGCACCCTGCGTCGTAACCCCGAAGCACTGTGGATTAAGACCCCAAGTGACGTTGCCCGCTTTGCCACTGTTCAGATTGAGCTTGTGAAGGCCGCCGCCGCTGCCCTCAAGCAGGGTGGCCGATTGGTCTATGCTGTTTGTTCTTTAGAACCAGAAGAGGCCGATCCCGCCGTTGCTGCTGCCCTCGAAGCGGGTCTCGTGCTGGACCCGATTGCGGCAAACGAGGTGCCAGATTTGAGCCAAGCCGTGACGGAGGAAGGGTGCCTGCGCCTCCTTCCACATTATTGGGCTGAACGTGGTGGCATGGATGGCTTTTTCATCGCTCGATTTGTAAAGCCCGCTTAAGTTCGCGGCGCGACGCCCGAATTGCCATCTTGCAGTAACCCCCCGAAACAGAGCATGAAGAAACCATGTCTAAGCTTCTCATCAGCCCGTCTATCTTGTCTGCAGACTTTGCCAAACTGGGTGAAGAAGTCGCAGCCATAACGGCGGCGGGTGCTGACCTGATTCATATTGATGTGATGGACGGCCATTTTGTCCCTAACATCACGATCGGGCCGCAAGTGGTGAAAGCTTTGCGCCCTCATTCGGATAGGCCATTCGATGTGCATTTGATGATTGCTCCGGCCGATCCCTACCTGCAAGCTTTTGCAGAGGCGGGCGCAGACATCATTTCCATCCATCCCGAGGCAGGACCGCATTTGCATCGTAGCCTTCAAACCATTCGTAGCCTTGGCAAAAAAGCTGGCGTCGTCTTGAACCCATCGACGCATGAATCCGCTTTGGCTCATGTCATGGATATGGTCGATTTGATTTTGGTCATGAGTATAAATCCCGGCTTTGGAGGGCAGACATTCCTGCCCAGCCAATTGGGCAAAATCGAAGCTTTGCGAAAAATGATTGACCAAACGGGCCGTGAAATCCTTTTGGAGGTAGACGGTGGTGTAAACCCACAGACGGCGCGCGACTGTTTTAATGCGGGGGCTGATACTTTGGTTGCTGGTACGGCCGTTTTCAAAGGTGGGCCGCCGCATTACCAAGCCAATATCGCTGCACTCAAAGCGGCAGCAGGCTAGGGGCGCCGGATGCTTATCCAAACCAAGCAACTGTCGGGGGCGGGCATTCAGGCGCGCCTCGGGCATGAACTGCGTGGTTTGTTTGAACCCGGTGCTTTTCAAGGCGACGGATCGCTTGCCCCGCGGCAGTGGCATCCCTTACCGGACTTTCGTCCTTCGGTTCAGGAAGAGGGGCTAGAGCTCCTGCAGGGCAAGACCCCTGCTCGGACAGGTCTCGGTAATTTTGATGCGGTATCTGGGCCGTTTTCGATCCCGGCTGCTCGGGGCCAGAGTTGGGCCGTCTCATTTGAGTTTTTGCGTGATCTGTCGCCCTCATATGGCGATCTGGTACCGATTTTGGAGCTTTGGTTAGATCAGTGGTTCCGACGGCAAACTCAAGAGCCACAATCCGGCTTGGCAAAGTGGAAAGCCGGGAGCCAAGGACCTAGCCGAAGCGAGGCGCTCATCTGGCGCGGCCGCCGCGTCATTAATTGGCTGGCCCATCTGTTACCAATGCTGCCAGCTTTTTCGCCCAATCTTCAAGTTAAAATTTGGCAAGGCCTTTTGGTCGATATTGGACGATTGGTTGAACCAAATCGCGGATTCTTGGCCAGCCTAGCTGGGGGTTGGGAACCCTTGAGTCGCCGAGCACTTTGGACGAGGGCGGCGGCTCTTTTGGGGGTAAGCAGCAGTGCGCCAGCACTGTTGAGACCATCGACTGTTGCAGAAGCGCTCGACCAGGTTGAAGAACTTATTGCCCCAGATGGGATGTTTGCTGACGGTTCACCATTGGGGACCTTGTCTGCTGCAGCCGATCTTGCGATGCTGACCCGTGTTGTTGAAGTCGAGGCGATTTCCCAGCGCGTTAAACAAGCCCTAGCCACTTTGCAGCGCTCGGATGGGTCACTCGTCACCTTCAGCAAACAGCGCGGCTATGGCGGTCTGGCTGAGTCCGTTTTGGGTCCAGGCCGTTGGCGGCGGTCATCGGTGCTCAAAACTGGGCATGTTGGCCTAATCGAGGCGGGTTCTTTGCGCGTGTGGACCCGCGCACCAATTGGCCCGTCTGAGGTCGGGCCAATTTGCGAAGTTGAGGCCAATGGCTTGGAGTTGATCACAAACGGCCCTTCAGGCCTTTCGGGACTTATGTTTGATCGCTTGGTTGACTTAATCGACCCGCAAATTCGCAGACGGGACCAAGATGGTCAGGCTTTGGTGGAGGCGAAAACAAGCTTTGAGGTCGATGGTCATCGCCACAACTGCATCCGCACCATGACGGTCAAGCATGAAGGCCGGCTCATTCAGGGTGAAGAAGCGCTCTTTGCAGGTAACAGTGGGGCCCGTGTTCAAGTGCGCAATCTCTTGTTTAATCTTGGTGAGGGGTGCCAAGCGGTGCAAAGCCGCGATGGCGAGAGCATCTTAATCCGTACACCAGCGAGGCAAGCATGGCGTTTCAGGTGCCCGGGGTTTGATCCCGAGATAAAAGAAGCTAATGTCGAACTTTCTCCTGGATTGTCACAAAATCGCCGTCATCAGTTGATTTGTAGGGTGAAAGGTAGCGACGCAGGCAAGGACTTAATCATTCGTTGGGACCTTCAGCTTGAGGATTTGATTTGAACCGCCATAAGCTAAAAATCTTCTCGACGGGCTACCTAATTGATATCGCGTTGGCGGTATTAAGTTTTTGGCTAGCGCTCTATCTGGCCTACGGCATCGGGCTGGAACCTGCCTCGATTGAAGGCACAATCATAGCGCTGGTCTGCTATGGCATTTCCATGGCTGTGGCTTTGGTTGCATTTCGTCTTAATCAGCTGGTCTGGCGTTGGACATCGGCCGATGATTTGGTTCGCCTCAGCCAGGCTATTGCTGCTGCAGGCATTGGGACTGTCGCGGTTTTGTTCTTTGTCGACCCTTCCGTGACAGTGCCTCGTATTTCGCCAGCCTTGGCCGCCTTGGTTTCCCTTGTTTTGATGGCTGCAGCACGTGGCTTCGCCCGAGTGCTTTCGGGTGGTGGCTTGCGTGCCTTGTTCCGCACGATTGCCCCAAATGCACCGGCTACGATCCTTGTTGGCCCAACCGACGCAATCACCCAAGCAATCCATGCGGCGCGCCTAACAGGACCATTACCAATCCGCCCCATCGCAATTGTATCCACTATGGGCACCCAAGTGGGCAAGATTTTTGCCGGCGCGCGCGTGTTTGGAGGGCTTGAAACGCTTGAGCCTTTGGTGACAGACGCTCTTTCTCGCAATTCGGAAGTCCGCATTGCATTAATTGGCCGCGACCCAGCAAGGCGCGCCGCCCAAGTCGCCCTGCAAGTTGCCGCCCGAAAGGGCGTGGCATTGATGCGAATTCCAGAAGGCGCAGGTGCAACCTTAGGGGCAGTCCATCCCGCCGATGTTCTCGGCCGCACTCGGCGAGAACTGGACTTGCGCGGCCCTCGTGGTTTGGTGCGGTTTAAGCAAGTATTGGTCACAGGTGCTGGTGGCACGATCGGCAGTGAAATCGTCAAGCAAATTGCTGAGCTATCGCCTAGTCGGATTGTTCTGGTTGACTCTTCGGAAAATAATCTTTTCCAGATTTCCTCAGAAATCCGCGCTACGCATCCGAGCATCGATATTGTTGCCCGTCTTTGTGACATTCGAGATGTCCAGCGCATCAATGCTATCTTTGAAAAATATCGCCCCCATGTTGTTGTTCACGCGGCCGCAAATAAGCACGTCCCCATGATGGAAGGCCACTTTTGCGAAGCGCTTGAAGTGAACCTCGGCGGAACTTGCGTTGTAGCCGACGCGGCGATGGCTGTAGATGTTGAATCATTTGTCTTCATTTCAACCGACAAAGCGGTGAACCCCGTTAATGTCATGGGGGCAGCAAAGCGTATTGCTGAACTCTATGTACGGGATTGTTCACGGCGGGCAAATGGGGCTTTTCACTCAGTTCGCTTCGGGAATGTCTTGGGATCAAGCGGTTCAGTCATGCCGGTATTTGAGCGCCAGATCGCGCGCGGTGGCCCGGTGACAATCACGCATTCTGAGATGACCCGTTGGTTCATGACCGTTGAAGAGGCCAGTTCTTTGGTGTTGCAGGCGGCCGCCATTGGCGCTGAGAAAGGTCGCTCCATGTCCGGCGGTCAGTTTGTGTTGGACATGGGCGAGCCTGTGCGGATTATGGAATTGGCTGAGGCCATGATCCGTATGAAGGGCAAAGAGCCCTGGCGTGATATCGCAATTGTCGAGACGGGGTTGCGTCCTGGCGAGCGTTTGCATGAAGAATTGTTTCACAGCTTTGAGCGTGTCGAAAACACCCCTGTTGAAGGTGTTTTAGTGGCCAGCGATCCAATGGAGCCACCTGAAAATCTTCGGACCCTGATTGATCATGTTTTGGATGCGGCGCGGAGAGATAAAGAGACTGCCGCCTTAATGTGGCTTCAGCGTATTCTGCCTGACTTTAAGCGGCGCGGCGATCAAGCCATGTTAAAGAGCGTTGATATTCGAAGCGTCGAGTAGCGCGCCTCCAGCTGGCTTTAGGCTTTGCGCTGATCGCCTTGTTGCAGCGCTTGAACCGCATTTCCGCTAAGTTCTGCCATTGCCTTTATTCTGGCGGCGGCCGCAAGTTGTTGGCGTTGCTCGGGGTTCTGGGCTAGTGTTCGTAGCCAACGAATGGCCTCGTCCATACGTGGTTCCGCCCAACGCGCCGCCTTCTGGGTGTAGACCTTATCGGGGTCGTCAAGTGGCACCAAGTCCGCGTTGACCAATGCCACGCATTTGGAATCCATGAAATCGAGGTTGCCTGACCATTTGGTTGCTACTAATGGGCGACCTGCCATCATGACTTCAGCCAAGTTAAGACCAAATCCTTCCGTGCGATGCAATGAAATATAGACATCGCAAGCGGCATAGAGATCGTGGAGATCCTCCAGTCCTTCGCCGGCTGGCCGCAGAATGATCTGAGAACCACCAACTTTGGCAGCTTCACGTAGTCGCTGCAGGGAGTCTGGAAAGCGATCGCCCGACAGGTGACGGAGAATCAGCCGCGCGTCAGGCTGGTCATGAAATGCTGCAACAAACGCGGATATGGCCCCAATTGCATTCTTGCGCGTCAGGCTGGAGGCAAGCGAAAAGCTTTGGATAGCAACAAATGCGGTCTCTGAAACGCCCAAGGCTTCGCGGCCTTTCGCCCGGCGTTCCGCCGTCATTGTCGGTGGTGGCAAGAGTGCTACTGGATGGTGCACGACATGCACCGGGACATCAAACAGCTTCTTCAGTGCTTGGGCGGAAAAATGGCTGGGTGTCCAAATTTCGTGCGCAAATCGCCCAGCAAGTCTCCAGAAATTTGGGACAATTTCCAATTCCCAGACCCAATAACCAATAATTTTTCGGTTCCGAAGTTTTTCTTTGCCGAGCTTGGCTAAAGCATGGATAGCGACGTCTGGATTCAAGGCAACGATGAGAACATCATCGGGAGCAGGTTCCTCTGAGCGGATCGCAAGTTTTGGGTCAATCGGTGCCCCAATCCATTCAGACGCATCAATCCGTCGCACGATTATGCCGCGTGAGCGTAACTCATAATCAAGTAGTTTGGCGGCAACCCCATGACCAATGGGGGAAGAAAATGACCCCAGAATAGTGACGGACTGAAGTGAATGACGTGGATGAGGCCCAGCAGCAGGGATGCTGGCGGCCAACAAAGGCTCCGTGATAAACCGAATCCGCTTGCCGATCATCATACGTGTCGGGAGCGGCAGTTTGCGCCACAGCCGCCGACAGTCTTCAATGATCCCCATTCCGGTCTCCGCAATCTATAGCTCTGCAATTATTCCTAGTTGTAAAGAAGTGCTGTCGCTTTTGGGAAGCTTAGTTTACAGGCTTCACTTGCGGCCAATACTAACATAGGTGAATCCATCTTGGCGTAGGTCATCTGGATTATAAATGTTGCGCAAATCGACCATGACGGGCTTTTTCATCTGCGTGGCAATCCGTTCAAAGTCGAGGGCCCGGAATTGGTCCCATTCGGTAAGAATTACGATCGCATCCGCATTATCCGCGACCTCGTACGGACCGCCCACCATCTCAATGCCGGCAAGTTCCTTTTTGGCTTCCTCCATTCCTTCTGGGTCATAGGCTCTGACCTTGGCACCAGCCGCAAGCAAAGCTGGCACGATGTCGAGGCTGGGGGAATCCCGCATATCGTCAGTATTCGGCTTAAAGGTCAGGCCCAAGATACCAATGGTCTTGCCAGCAATGTCCCCGCCGCATGCCTCGATGATTTTGCCTGCCATACGTTTCTTCCGGTTTGTGTTCGACGCAACCGTCGCTTCGACGATCGTCACGGGCGTGTGGGCTTCCTGAGCGGTGCGCATTAGGGCCAAGGTGTCTTTTGGGAAACAGGACCCTCCATAACCTGGGCCTGCATTGAGGAATTTTTTGCCAATCCGATTATCTAAACCAATACCGCGTGCGACCTCTTGCACATTAGCACCTACCTGTTCGCATAGGTCTGCCATTTCGTTGATATAGGCGATCTTGACCGCCAAGAAGGCATTGGCGGCATATTTTATCAACTCGCTCGTCCGACGGTCTGTGAAAAGGATTGGTGTTTCGTTTAAGAATAACGGCCGATAAAGCTCGCGCATCAATTGACGAGCGCGTTCATCCTCAGTGCCAACCACCACACGGTCAGGCCGCTTGAAGTCACCAATTGCAGCGCCTTCGCGCAAGAATTCGGGGTTGGAAACGACAGCGAAGTCACCCTTCGGATTGACTTCCTCCATGATGGATTGCACCAAATCTCCTGTTCCAACCGGCACAGTGGATTTGTTGACCACCACAGTATAGCCTTGCATATGTTCGGCAATTTCCCGTGCAGCCTGTTCGACATATGTCAGATCTGCATGCCCGTCACCGCGACGCGATGGGGTTCCTACGGCGATGAATACAGCGTCTGCATCTTTTACCGCTTCGCGTAATTCCGTTGTAAACGAGAGGCGACCCGACCTGACGTTTGAGGCAACTAAATCCTCAAGACCTGGTTCAAAGATCGGCATAATGCCTTGGTGCAGCCGCTCAATCTTGCCGGCGTCCTTGTCGACGCAAATGACTTGGTGCCCGAAGTCCGCAAAACAGGCGCCTGACACCAATCCAACATATCCTGTGCCGACCATTGTAACGCGCATAATTCAAAACCTTATTTATGACGGTGTGATTGGTTTAGAGCCGATGGACTGGCTCACGATGATAACCCCTTTACCAGTGCTTTAGACAAGGAGTTTGAAGATCGTAGTCTGAATGTGGAAAACTGCGGCACTTCATCCGAACCCAGTCGAAGCTTAGTCGCGTGCAAGAAGTTTTTCCATCATAGTCCGCACATCCGCGCCCAGCTCTGGGTCTTTAAGCGCATACCCGATGAACGCTTCTGCGTAGCCAATGCGTGAACCACAATCGAAATCACGCCCAACAAATTCGACAGCATGAAACGCTTGCACTTCCATCAAGCGCAACATGGCATCTGTCAGCTGAATTTCACCACCCGCACCACGTTCTTGGGTTTCCAGATAATGGAATATCTCAGGCTGGAGAATGTATCGGCCGGTAATACGCAAATTAGACGGTGCCACCTCTTTGGCTGGCTTCTCCACCATGCCAGTAACTGGCATGGATTTGCCGACTCTTTCACCATGCGCGATAACGCCGTAGCTTGAGACTTGCTCTAAGGGCACCGGATCAACCGCGATCACATTGCCGCCAACTTCTTCATAGCCTGCAATCATTTGAGCTAAGCAAGATGGGCTAGCTTGAACCAAAACATCTGGTAGCAGAACCGCAAAAGGCTCGTTTCCAATGATGTCGCGTGCGCACCAAACAGCATGACCTAAACCCAATGGGGACTGTTGGCGCACAAAGCTCTTAGAGCCTGCTTCTGGCAGCATGTCCTCTAGCATCTTAAGCTGAACCGCCTTGCCCGCGCGGCGCAGAGAGTCTTCAAGTTCATACGCACGATCAAAGTAATCCTCGATCGCATTCTTGTTCCGGCCTGTGACAAAAACGAAGTGTTCGATGCCGGCTTCCAGCGCTTCTTCAACAACCCAATGGACTGCGGGTCTATCAAATACTGGGAGCATCTCTTTGGGTAATGATTTGGTGGCTGGCAATACGCGCGTGCCGAAGCCTGCCACAGGCAATACAGCCTTACGAATTTTTTGCATTATTTAATTCCCTGAGCCGGCGAAACTGACAGTGTCGTATAGTCTGTCTTGCTTACACTTCCCACATGCACATGCAGATGACACAGAAGTCGCCGCGAACAGACCTGAAGCAATGGTAAGCACAAACCATGCCAAACGACGTTAAAGGCGTCGCAAGTTCCCAGCCTGTTACCGTAGGACCTGAATGCCAAACTGGGCGATAGCCTTGAGGGCCAGCGCCGTGTGCTTTAAGGGGCCATCAAACGATTCCGCTAGTCGCTTTGCATTATTGGAGACACCCATGAGGATTTTCATTGATACCGCCGAAGTCGCCGATCTGAAAGTCCTGGCCGCCACCGGGCTTGTGGACGGCGTTACGACCAATCCGTCTCTAATCGCCAAATCAGGTCGCAAGATTGCCGAGGCAATTGAAGAAATTTGTGCACTGATCCCTGGTCCAATTAGCGCTGAAGCGGTTGCCAGTGATTATGATACCCTGCTGGCTGAGGGCCGCTTTCTGGCCAAGATAGCGCCAAATGTTGTTGTGAAATTGCCGTTGACGCCTATCGGCCTTCGGGTCTGCAAGGCCTTGAGTGACGAGGGAACTCCGGTTAACGTCACTTTGTGTTTTTCTGCCGTTCAAGCGCTGTTAGCAGCCAAAGCAGGTGCAACCTATATCTCGCCCTTCATTGGTAGGCTTGACGACAATGGCCAAGATGGGATGGAACTGATCCGCGATATTCGGGTTATTTACGATAATTACGGTTTTGAAACCCAAATTCTGGCGGCTTCCGCGAGAACAGCCATACATGTTCGTGATGCCGCGCTCGCGGGTGCCGACTGTGCCACATTGCCGCCAGCCGTTTTCAACGCGCTGTACAAGCACGTTTTGACGGATCTTGGGTTAGAGGCGTTTATGAAAGATTGGGAAAAGACCGGCCAGTCGATCCTCTAGGACAACGCAAAAAAGGGTCGGAACTAGTTAGCCGCCAGTCCGGGCGATCGGCATTAGAAAGGGCATGTCTTTGACGACATCTTCGCAATCCCCATTCATCGTACCCGTCATCCTTTCGGGCGGCGCCGGCTCCCGGCTTTGGCCCTTGTCCACACAGTCGAAGCCAAAGCAGTTTCATGCACTCGTCGGAAAAAAGACGATGTTTGGTCAAACTTTACAACGAGTTGCAGCGGACCAAGTCGTGCGCTTTGGTGAGCCGCTTGTAATCTGCGGTCTAAACCATCTGGGTCCTGTTAGAGAAGAGTTGGCACGCGAGCGCATTAATAACGCGACCATTGTCTTGGAACCAAAGCCACGGAACACAGCCCCTGCGCTGGCCGTTGCGGCACTTATTCAAGCAGAGCGAGATCCTGAAGCGCTTATGCTCGTGTTGCCCGCCGATCATGTGATTACGCGTCCAGAAAATCTACACAAAGCTTGCTTGGATGCCTGCGCAGCCGCGCTTGATGGTCGGATCGTCACTTTTGCCGTGACCCCAACCGCGCCTGAAACGGGGTATGGCTACATTAAGCGTGGCGAAGCTTTGGCTGAGGGTGTATTTGCGGTCGAAGCTTTCCGGGAGAAGCCAGATGTTGCAACGGCCGAAGGTTATTTGGCAGATGGTCATTATGCATGGAATGCGGGCATCTTCTTTTTTAAGGCAAGCGCTTTCCTCGCTGAACTCAACACCCACGCCCCAGCGGTTTTAAGCGCTGCGCGAGAGGCCTTGGCGCAAAGTCGTAGAGACGCAGGATGTATTTATCTTGACGAAGCTGCCTTCGTCCAAGCACCTTCAATCTCGGTTGATTATGCCGTGATGGAACCAACTGATCTAGCGGCTGTGGTGCCGGTAGATATGGGTTGGAACGACGTTGGTTCATTCTTGACGCTTTGGGAGCTCGCCGAAAAAGACCCTAGTGCCAATGTTGCGCACGGACCAACTGCCTTGTTTGACACGCAAGGCTGCCTCATTCGTTCTGAAACTATCCCAGTCGCTTTGATAGGCGTGGAGGATCTTGTTGTGATAGCCACAGCTCAAGGCATTTTGGTTATGAACAAGGATCGTGCGCAGGATGTTCGTCTTGCAGCAGATGCCTTCAAGACAAAGAATTAGAATGCCGAGAGATTTTAACTATATTCTCACGGTTAGATGCCCGGACCAGACAGGTATTGTGGCCGCAGTATCTCGGTTTCTGGCCGACCGCGGACTAACCATTGAAGAAGCCGACCACTTTCATGATCAGCTTGAGGGCCATTTCTTTATGCGAACGGCCTTTAGATCGAGTTCAGATTCTGGCCCCCTCCCATTGGCGGAGTTGTTAGCGGGCTTCGCGCCGATCGCACGCCGTTACAAGATGGATTGGGCGTTTCATCCAACCAGCGAGAAGCCGCGCATTGTACTTGCCGTGTCCAAGTCCGGCCATTGCTTGAACGACCTTTTACATCGCTGGCGATCTGGCTGGCTACGGGCAGATATTGTTGGTGTTGTGTCCAACCATGAAGATCTGCGCAAAGAAGTCGAATGGCATGGGTTGCCATATCTTTATCGGCCTGTGAGTTCAGAGACCAAAGCGCAAGCAGAGGCGGATTTCCTCGCATTTATGCAAGAGCATCGAGCCAATCTCTTGGTACTCGCCCGCTATATGCAGGTCTTGACACCAGAGACGGTGGCGGCCCTGCATGGCCGGTGTCTCAATATCCACCACTCGTTTTTGCCCGGGTTTAAAGGGGCCAAGCCTTACCACCAAGCCCATGCCCGCGGTGTTAAAATGATTGGGGCCAGTGCCCATTATGTGACGGCAGATTTGGATGAGGGTCCGATCATTGAGCAAGGGGTTGAACGGGTCACCCATTCTGACACGCCCGATGATCTGATTGAAATTGGGCGTGACTTAGAATGCACTGTTTTAGCACGCGCGGTTCGCTGGCATTGTGAGCACCGTGTCTTGCTTGCCGGTCATCGAACGGTTGTTTTTCGATAAATGATTAAGGGAGGCAAAGGACTGCCTCCCTCCAATACGTTCTCTTTATTCTGCACCCAATCCGCGCTAGTGCACTGCCACTTCAATTGGAGCTTACAAATGACAAACACCACGATGCCTAAGCCTCGGACGGAGCTGGCCACCAATACTTTGGATTTTGAAATGAATCCTTTGGTGAAAGCCACCGGCTTCCGGGAGTATGACGCCCGGTGGTGGTTTGGCATTCAAGGTAATGCGAAGGCACCTGAGTTGAATTTTTTGGGTGTACAAGCTCTCGGTCTTGGTCTTGGCACTTTGCTACACGAATATGGTGCGAGCCGTGTCGTGGTTGGTCACGATTTTCGCTTCTATTCTTTGTCAATCAAGCAAGCATTGACCGTCGGCCTGATGCAGGCTGGATGTGAAGTTCTCGATATTGGCCTAGCCTTGTCGCCTGTCGCCTATTTCGCCCAGTTTGCCTTGGACGCACCGGCTGTTGCCATGGTCACCGCCAGCCATAATGAAAACGGCTGGACGGGCGTAAAAATGGGCGCACAAAAGCCTTTGACTTTTGGCCCCGATGAAATGGGAAAGTTGCGCGATATTGTTTTGTCCGGTTCGTTTGTTGAGCGCCCCGGCGGCAGCCTAACACGCGTGGAAGGGATGCGTGAGCGCTATATTGCGGACGCTGTCGGCGATTTTAAACTGAGCCGTCCGATCAAAGTTGTGGTTGCGTGCGGCAATGGCGCAGCGGGTGCCTATGCTCCAGACGCGTTGCGCCGCATGGGCGCAGATGTGGTTGAGATGGACTGCGAACTCGATTGGAACTTCCCAAAGTACAATCCGAACCCAGAAGATGAGGAAATGCTGCACGCCATGGCAGAAACTGTGCGTGCCACCGGGGCAGAACTTGCTTTGGGCTTTGATGGCGACGGCGATCGCTGCGGTGTCGTCGATGATTCCGGGGAAGAGATATTCGCGGACAAGATCGGGCTTCTTCTCGCCCGTGACATGAGTGCACTCCATCCAAACGCAACCTTTGTCGTCGACGTAAAGTCCACCGGTGCCTATGAGATTGATCCAGTCCTGAAGGCCAATGGCGCGAAAGTCGACTATTGGAAGACCGGTCACTCTTACATCAAGCGGCGCACGAATGAACTTGATGCTCTGGCGGGCTTTGAGAAGTCAGGGCACTTTTTCCTGCGTGCGCCTTACGGGCGTGGCTATGATGATGCTCTGGTCGCAGCGCGGGTCATCCTTGCTATGTTGGATCGTGCTGGCGGGGCCAAGTTATCGGAAATGAAGCAAAAGCTGCCACTAACTTGGACGTCTCTTACGATGTCTGCCCATTGCGGTGACGAAGTCAAATATGGGGTGATTGATCGCGTCGTGGCGGATTATGTAGCTCTTGCTGCCGCTGGCGGGAAGATTCTGGGGCGCGCCATCCGCGATGTTAACACGGTCAATGGTGCACGTGTTACGTTGGAAGACGGCTCGTTCGTGCTCGTGCGCGCTTCCTCCAACAAGCCTGAACTCGTGGTGGTGGTCGAAAGCACGGTTTCAGATGCCGATATGCGTGCGCTTTTCCACGAAGAAGCAAAGCCCCGCCTGTCAGCGTTTCCCGAAGTTGGCCATTATAATCAAACTGTCTAAGCCTTCGAGGGGCACCCAGATATGGACCTAGAGATCAAGCGCATTCGCGCGTGGATGTTTGATCATGCATTGCCGCTATGGGCAGAATGTGGATGGGACAGACAACATGGGGGTCCCGTCGAGGAATTGGCTCTCAACGGTGGGCTTTCTGACCCTGGCTTTAAGCGTGTTCGGGTTTTCTGCCGGCAAGTCTATGTCTTTTCCCATGCCTATCTTCTTGGCTGGCAGCCTGGCATGACGCACGCCAAAAAAATGTATGAGGCTATGGTAGCACATTGTTGGCAAGGCCAAGAGTTAGGCTGGGCTAAACTTGTTACCTCGGACAATCAAATTCTTGATCCGACCACTGACCTTTATGACAATGCTTTTGCTCTGTTCTCATTGGGCTGGTTCTACCGCATTTCGCCAACTCCGGACGTTCTGGACATGATGCAGCAGACGGTGACTTTGATCGACACAAAGATGCGGCATCCTAAAGTCGGGTTCTGGCATCAGCTTCCAGCTAAAGGACCACGACTGCAAAACCCACATATGCATTCTTTGGAAGCCTGTCTGGCTTGTTACGAAAGCACCCAAGACCCGATTTTTGAGCGTTTGGCCCGAGAAATTATCGGCCTATTTCAGAGCTACTTCTATGACCCGACGCGTCGAACCTTGTGTGAGTATTTCGACGATAATCTCGACCGATTGGCGGGCGACAAGGGTCACTGGGTAGAGCCTGGACATCAGTTTGAATGGGCTTGGATATTGGCCTCAGCCCATAAGTTATTGGGTGTTGAGGTGGCTGAGCAGGTCGAAGGATTGATAGCGTTTGGTGAACAAAAAGGTGTCGATCACGCATGTGCCGCCACCTATAATGTCATCCGCGATGATGGAAATTTTGTCGATGCAGGCTCGCGTACCTGGCCGAACACAGAACGCCTGAAGGCTGCGGTGGCGCTCTATGAACTGACCGGTGCTAACCCTGTGCCGGTCCTGCGGCCTACATTACAATTGTTGCTCAATCGCTATCTCGCAGTTGAGCCCTTAGGTGGGTGGCTTGATGCCTTTGACCAAGCCGGACAGCCCACGGCGAAAGCGATGCCAACATCGACTTTCTACCATTTGTTTTTGGCCTTCGCAGAAGTCCTGCGGGTTGCAGACCGTCTAAAAGCACAGTAGCGAAACCTTCTAAGTCTCGCGTAGGAATAGCCGCGCGTCGGACCGGTAAGAAGGCTCATCACGTGTCAGACGTTTCAGAAAAGCAGGTCCGGATTGGTGTCGCAGGAGCCGGGGTGTTTGGCCGTAATCACGCCAACAAGATCAAAGCCAATCCACGTGCAACTTTAGTTGGGATCTTTGACTTGAGCCCCGAGCGGGCCGAGGCTTTGGCCGCTGACATGGAAACCGATGCCTTTACCGACTTGTCGGCGATCCTCGCGCAGGTCGATGCGCTTGTCGTCGCGACGCCAGCCATTGCGCACGGCGGCGTAGCCCGCGCCGCCATTGACGCAGGTAAGCATTGTTTGGTCGAAAAACCTCTGGCTGCTACCGCCGCAGACGCAGACATCTTATGCCAACATGCTGTAGAGCGCGGGGTCGTGCTGCAGGCTGGTCATCAAGAGCGTTACATCTTCAAGGCGATGGGCTTGTTTGAAGTTGAGGAGCGCCCAACTTTCTTGGAAGCGACGCGGGTAGGCTTGCCCAGCATTCGGGGTGCGGACGTGTCAGTCACCATGGATCTTATGGTTCATGATATTGATTTAGCTCGACTTCTGTTTCGGGCAGAGCCCATCAAAATTAGGGCAACCCGCCTTGCGGGCACGCCGGAAAACCCGGATGCTGTGGAAGCTGTTTTAATTTTTGACGGCGGTGGTGAAGCCAGGTTCCTCGCGAGTCGAGCCGCTGAAGAACGCGATCGTCGCATGACGATTGGCTATAGCAATGGCGAAGTGGCGATTGATTTCATCGCCAAAAGCTTTAGTGACGGGCCGGATTTCGGGTTACATTCTGATTTTGCAACCCGCATTCCAGACCCTATGGGCGCGGCGACCGCAGACTTTATCGCTGCTATTCTGGGTGAGCGCCAAGTGGCGATCCCTGCAGCCGATGGTGCCGCCGCCGTACGGATAGCTGAGGCGATTGATGCGGCAAGCCGCGCTTGATTGTTGCTCTTGGTTGCCAAAAGTGATGAGGCCTTCTGCAGTGGCTTGCAGTAATCCCCCAAACGATGGCGTATGAGGCATCACAACCCCAGTACACGGCCTGAATTGAGATTGAGTGGTACCTACCATGACTGACAACATACGCCCCCCGATCGGCTTTATTGATCTTTTGGCGCAACGCCGCCGACTCGGGTCTCGTATTGATGAGGCGGTGATGGGGGTGATCAATAGTGGTGCCTATATCATGGGACCACAAGTCCAAGCTTTTGAGGCAGCTTTGGCCGAATTCGGGCAGTCGAAGTACGCCCTGTCCTGCGCCAATGGCACTGACGCTTTGGTTCTGCCCTTGATGGCATGGCATATACGAACTGGCGACGCGGTCTTCTGCCCTAGCTTCACCTTTGCTGCGACTGGCGAAGTTGTGCCCTGGCTGGGCGCGACCCCTGTATTCGTCGACGTTGACCCCGTAACTTACAATTTGGATCCTGTGCATTTGGAGGCCTCAATCGAGGCTGTTTTAGCGGAGGGTAAGTTAAAGCCCAAAGTGATCATCGCCGTGGACCTCTTTGGTCAACCTGCCAATTACCCTGCGATTTCAGCAATCGCAAAGAAATATGATCTGAAACTGATTGCTGATTCTGCTCAGGGATTTGGTTGCACACTCAATGGCCAACACCCGATCCATTGGGCAGATGTGGCCACCACCAGCTTCTTTCCTGCCAAACCCTTGGGCTGCTATGGAGACGGCGGTGCGGTGCTCACCGATGATTATGCCTTGTGGGAAGTGATGGATTCCCTCCGTGTTCATGGCAAGGCTACTAAAAGCGATCTGGCTGGAAAAACCTTTGAGCATGACCCAAAATATCTCAATATTCGAATTGGCATGAACTCGCGTCTCGACACGGTTCAAGCCGCAATCCTGCTTGAGAAATTGTCTGTGTTCGCAGAAGAGATCGAAGCTCGTAACCGCATTGCTGCCCGCTATAACGAGATGTTAGGCGATAGCGTCATAGTGCCAAAAGTCATTGAAGGCGGTGTATCCACCTGGGCGCAGTATACGATTGAAATCCCTGATCGTGACGGTTTGGCCGCCTATGCGAAGACCCACGGCGTGCCAACAGCTGCCTATTATCCAATCCCAATCCACAAGCAGGATGTCTATAGCCGCTTCCCCGTCGGTCCTGGCGGCCTTCCGGTAACCGAGGCCAAGGCTGACCTCGTGATTTCACTGCCGATGCATCCATATTTGGACGAAGAAACCCAAGATCACATCGTTGAGACCGTGCGCAATTTCGCTGGGCGCAATCGGGTATAATTGGTGCGCCCACCCGAAGGGCGTTTGCATCAGTTCCGATAATTGATTTTGTTGCAGGCCCAAATGGATGGAAGCTAGACAGGTAACCTCCGTTCACGGATTCGGGGCTTTTGGACCGAGGCCACTTCCCTGTCTGTCGCCTTGTCTTTCCGGCTTCGGTGTTTGATGCGATCAAATTTTGAGATTTGGTCGGCTGAAATACAGTCGACCGGGCGAATTTATGTGCTTCTGTGAATGGCCCGCCTATGGTCAGATCTTGAATTGGTGTTATGTTTTTTCATGTCTAAGTTGTGGTTGGTGTGGCCATTGGGTTTAATGAGTTAACTAAATGAGAAGTTTTGGCTTCCATTTTGGAGTGTGTATCCTCGCCCTCGCGCAAGCGACGGCTTCAGGCTGTTCAATTCCAGCAAAGGGGGAAGCGAACATGCCAAAAGCGGAGGCTCTGAGCGCTGAAAAGGTATTAGAAGACATGCATCCGACGCCCATTCCGATGCCGCGCGACCCCCAAGTGGCGGTGAACGAAGAGTTTGAGGCGGCAAAACAAGCGAATACCAAGGCGGCTTGGGAGTTGTTTCTGAGGCGTCATCCGGACAGTACTCTGGCCGGTGCCGCGCGACGTGAACTTCATAAACTTGGGCTAAATACCAAGGATGAGTAGTGGGTAGGACAACAGGGTTGATTGGAATTTGTGATGGTTAATCACGCTTTATGCCGATCTAACCAAAGGCGTAGTGGTTGGAAATTCGCAGAGGCTGGAGAAGTCAATTATGTGTATTATCTGTGATGCTCGCAAAGGTTCGCAATGGAACTACAAGCTCATTTTTGACCCTTTTTCGGATCCTCCAACTGCGAGTTCAAAGGATGCGGGTTTTGACGTTCCTCAACCAGGAAATACGACCGTTTCGCTGAATTTGCCAACGGGCGAGCAAAACATCGACGCTCTGTTAGGCCCGCGCCGGTTTGCGCCAACCCAACTCACATTCTCATTTCCTCAATCCTCTAGTGACTATGAAACCAATTATGGTCAGTCATCGGAGGGGGCTAGAACCGCACTGACGACGTTTGCGCCCGTGACCGCGCTTATGCAAACTGCCGCTCGATTTGTTTTCGCCCAAATAAGTGCCCTCACAGGATTGTCGATCACTGAAACGACGGGCGCTTCTAACTTTCGGCTTGGATTGTTTACGCCAGCTGCTGACGGCACAGGAAACACGACTGCTTTCGCTTTCTTGCCGACCACAAGCAACGTTGGTGGGGATAGTTGGTATTCAAATACCAACTCTTTCACATCTCCGTTACGCGGCAATTATGCGTGGATTACGATGCTTCACGAGATTGGGCATTCGCTCGGCTTGGTCCATGGCCATGAAACAGACGGGGTTGCGGGCGTTGCCATGACACCGGATCGAGATTCAACCGAATTCTCGGTAATGACATACCGAAGTCATATAGATGCGCCGTTAACTGGCTATACGAACGAGCGTTTTGGATACGCTCAGACCTTCATGATGTACGATATCGCGGCACTACAGCACATGTATGGAGCCGATTATTCCTTCAACGCTACCAACACTATCTATACATTTTCCCCCATTTCAGGGGAGATCTTTGTCAATGGGGTAAGTGAGGGAGCCCCTGGTGGCAATCGGATTTTTTCCACCATCTGGGATGGCGGTGGCACGGATACATATGATTTCTCTAGCTTTAACGAAGGCATGGAAATCGACCTTCGTGCAGGTCAGTGGTCTAAGTTTTCATCGGCGCAGCTTGCCAATCTTGGGTCAGGCAATATCGCGCGCGCCAATATCTTTAATGCACTGACATTCCGCGGCAATCTCAACTCACTCATTGAGAATGCCGTCGGTGCCGAGTTCGACGATACTATGCGTGGTAATCAAGTTGGGAATACTTTCGATGGTCGCGGGGGAAATGATACGCTGAACGGAGGAAGTGGAGATGATACGCTGATTGGAGGTGCTGGAAATGACTCACTGATTGGCGATTTTTTTGGTGTAGTTATTTCGATGAGCAATCCTGGTGTGGGTACGACCGGACCTTCGGCTCAGAACATAGGCCAAGGGCAAGCTCGCACAAGTTTGTCGACCGCGCGTGATTTGACTGCTAATTTTTCTCTTGCGGCCAATGTCGACATTCAAAATTCGACAACGGAGTTGCACACTACCGTTCGATCAGTGGGAGATGGCGCTGCCCATTGGTATGCGGTCACTATTTCGGATTCCAATGTTAGGTTAACGATCGATATCGATGACACAACCATTGGATATGATTCTTTTGTTCGGATAGCGACGGCTGCACCTTCAGGCGGGGAAGCGTTGTTTTTGGCGGGGAATGACGATTCCCCACTGACTGCAGGAGCCGCTGGCTCTACGGTAGAGCAAGATTCGTACCTGATTTATACAGTCCAAAATCCTGGTACATACTATGTCGTTGTTGGAACTTATGACGCCGTCGACACTTTGGCAGCCGCCGCCGGTTATATGATGCATATCTCTGTGGCCGCATTGCCGAAGTCAACAGGCGGAGTAACTGATGGTGGGACAGCGGGAAATGACGTTCTCTCTGGCGGTAGCGGAAACGACACCTTAGACGGCGGGCTTGGTGCTGACGTTCTGGACGGCGGTTCGGGTTTTGATTTCGCAAATTATTCAAATTCAACCACTGGTCTTACGCTCTTTATGGGCGGTCGCACATTTAATACCGGTGAGGCGAACGGAGACATCCATACATCGATCGAGGGACTGATTGGCTCAAACTTCTCTGATATCATTGGCGGGGATGAGGGTCAGAATGAGCTTCGTGGCCTTGACGGTAACGACTTTATCTTTGGTAGGGTCGGGATTGATCGTTTGGTTGGTGGCAATGGCAATGATGTCTTGGCCGGCGGTCTTGACGGAGATCGCCTCGAAGGCGGCGGCGGGATTGACGTCGCATCGTATCGTGACGCCACGAATGGGGTAAGTGCTAGTTTGCTTTCGGGCGGGGTTAGTGGCGAAGCTAGCGGCGATACCTATCTGGACATCGAGAATATCTGGGGCTCGGAGTTCAGCGACACCCTGTCGGGCGATAACAATGCTGGTCAAGTCTATGGATTTGCCGGCAACGACAATCTGAGCGGCCTTGATGGGGATGATTTCTTCTATGGCGGGACAGGATTTGATACACTGACGGGTGGGGCAGGGGTCGACAACTACTTCTTCTTGTCGTGGCGTGACCAAGTAAATGCGTTTGGCACGCCAGAGCCCTATGAAGGTGGGGATGTTTGGACCGACTTTAGCAGCGGAACCGATCGCATTATTCTAAGTCGATACTGGTTTGGGTTTGGAAACATTGCTGGACCTGCAGCCGCTTTGACATCTACACACGCGGCGTTCTCGACAAACGGCATTCTAACGGCTGCCCGCCCCAGCCTTATCTGGAATGCAAGTAACCGGACCCTGTCTTTTGATGCCGATGGAATTGGTGCCACCCAGGCGGTGTTGCTGGGCACTTTGCAAGCCGGGGCTACATTGACTTTAAGTGACATCTGGACTGCGTGAAAGTCAGAGGCTAAAACTTTATCGAGAGACAAAAAGCGCAAAAGAGGCGACTGCTCAGGCTTCAGCTTTACGATGCCCGCGACGCCGTAAAGTCTGCTTTTGCAGCCGATAACAAGAAAATTTTCTGATCATTGATAATGTCAACGACTTTACCACAGGTTTTGCACGATGGCTGTAGTACGCTTCAACTTCTTTTCGAATACCACGGATGCCAGAATTGTTACTGCGCCGAGCGGGCCTGATTTAAATGTGGCCTCTCTTAATCCAGGATTGGTCGCCTTGCCGGATGGTGGTTATCTGGTTGTTTTTGCTGGATTTAGACCGTCAAGCATGACGCCATCTTTTAACATAATCGTTCAACGGATGGATTCACGAGGTAACCGTGTCGGAGAAGAAGTCTTCATAGCGGCAGATAGTCCAACCTACAAAACCAATGCTAGTGTCGCAATCGCCGCAAATGGAACGATCGCGGTGGCATGGTTGGAAGCGCCTACCAGTACTGAGCCTCCAGTTGTGCGCATTCAGACTTTAGATAGCAACCTAGCTTTCGTCGGTGCGCCCAAGACTGTGGTGCTTTCAGGGGAATTAGATACAAGCGGCGTGGCGCGGCTTTCCCTGGCTGCCCTGCAAAACGGTCAATTTGTTGTTTCCATCATCGCGAACCCAACAAGTGTTTTACGGTCAGTCTATGACCCTGTCACAGGCGCGTCGGTAAGCTTGGACCAATTTACCACTAACCTACACTCAGGGTTTTCTGGTCCGGACACTGTCGTGCTTGGCAATGGACGCCCCATAACCGTCATTTCGCGTGCTTCGACTGTAAGTGGCAGCACCGAATTGTTTGACCTTGCCAACCAGCGTGTTGTGGCCGAAGCAATTGGCCCTGGTGCCACAGCCAATATAATCAATGAAGGTCAGGATGTTATCGCGTTACGCGACGGCGGCTATGCTGTCGCTTGGACGGATACTGGTTACGGGCAGTCACGCGATATTTCGTTGAAAATTTTCAATGCCGATGGCACCGCAAGGTCCTCACGTGCTTACGTAAATTCTGGCTTTGCGTTTGGACCGCAGTTCAGCCCAAGCCTAGTGGAATTGCCAAACGGCTATCTCGTGGTGAGTTGGTTGGATGGCACTAGCCTGCTTGCCGCAGTCTTTACCGCAGGCGGACAGCGTATCGACACGCCATCGATTGTGTGGTCGGGCTCTATGCAGACTCCTGAAACTGTCACTTTGCGCGATGGTACAATTGCATACATTTGGAATGCTGGGGTTGGCATCCAGTCTCGGGTTGTTGATCTGGTGCGAGAAACACAAAGCAATGACGAAAGCGAGAATTTGTCTGGTGACGGCCTACGCGACCTGATGCTGGGTGCGGGAGGTAATGATACATTACGCGGCTTTGGCGGTGATGATCTTTTGGCAGGCGAGTGGGGTGAAGACAGACTTGAAGGTGGCGATGGTCAGGATCGTCTGATCGGTGGGTCAGGTTCAGACACACTTGATGGCGGTAACGGTTCCGATACAGCGTCATATGAGTTAGCCAGTGGCAGAATTTCTGCCTATTTGTCTTTTTCATCAGGCAATACCGGCGAGGCGTTCGGTGACGTCTATATCTCAATCGAAAATCTCATCGGCAGTGATTTTGATGATGCAATGCGCGGCGACGACAGTGCAAACCTCCTCGAGGGTGGCGAAGGAGATGATGTTTTAAGCGGCGCTGGGGGTAATGATACTCTTTTGGGCGGCCTTGGCAGCGATACTCTTAACGGAGAGGACGGTTTTGATACGCTGTCTTTCCAGGACGCCTCCGCAGGTTTTACCATTTTCTTGGGAGGTCGGCAGTTTAACACTGGCGAAGCAAGTAGGGACATTTACACCGGCTTTGAAGCGGTAGTTGGTAGCAGTTTTGCCGACATTTTGGGCGGCGATAATCAAGCCAATGAGTTGCTGGGTGAAGGTGGAAACGATTTCCTGATCGGCGGTGGGGCTTCCGACACATTGATTGGTGGGGCTGGAAACGACGCTCTGTCTGGTGGCGAAGATCAAGATCTTTTAAATGGTGGTGACGGCATTGATGTGGCCTATTATCGCGATGCAAACACCGGTGTCGCTGCCGAGCTTGCCCGTGGCGGTTATGCCGGGGAAGCTTTTGGTGATAGTTTTGTGGATATTGAGAATATCTGGGGATCGCGGTTTGGCGATGTGCTGACGGGCGACAATAATGGTGGTCAGGTTTATGGGTTTGAGGGCAATGACACACTGTCAGGTCTTGGCGGCGATGACTTCTTCTATGGCGGTGAGGGCTTTGACACACTGACCGGCGGAACAGGGGTTGATAACTTCTTCTTCTTGTCGTGGCGTGACCAAGTAAATGCGTTTGGCACGCCAGAGCCCTATGAGGGTGGTGATACATTCACCGACTTCACCAGTGGTACTGACCGCATCATCCTGAGCCGTTACTGGTTCGGCTTTGGCAATATTGGTGGGCCTGCAGCGGCGCTGACCGAAACCCACGCCAACTTCGTCACCAATGGAGCTGCGACCACGAGCCGTCCGAGCCTGATCTGGAACCAAACCAACCGCACCCTCTCCTTTGATGCAGACGGCAATGGGGCAACCCAAGCCGTGTTATTGGGCACGTTCCAACAAGGGGCAACATTGGCACTGAGTGATATCTGGACGGCTTA
>JAIXQA010000054.1 GCA_027485915.1 Alphaproteobacteria bacterium
ACTTGGCTTGCAGCAGCACCCGTTTCGCCCGCAGTTTCGGTCACACGCGACACATCTGAGGCCACCGATTGAGACGCTGCAGCCACTTGGGTAATGGCACTTGCGATCTCTTGAGTGACCGTTGCTTGCATATCGACCGACTGGCCAATCATGCCGGCATTTTGGTTGATGCGGGTGATAACCGCTTCGATGCGCGACATGGCGTCAACAGCACCGTCCACAGCACCCTGGATCGAGCCGATTTGAGCGGCGATATCCTCCGTCGCATTGCCAGTTTGGCTAGCAAGGTTTTTCACCTCCTGCGCCACGATGGCAAACCCACGACCTGCTTCACCGGCGCGAGCCGCTTCGATGGTGGCGTTCAAGGCCAAGAGGTTGGTTTGGTCGGCAATGCCTTTGATCAGTTCGACCACTTCGCCGATGCGACGGGCCGAGTTGGCCAGTTCGCTAACCGCCCCTTGGGCTTCACCGCTCAAGCGAACCGCCTCGATGGCAACCGAGCTCGATTCAGACACATTGGACTGAATGGTCGAGATCGAAGAGGTGAGGCTTTCAGCCGAACCTGCCGCGGTCGAGGCACTCACAGTGCTTTCTTCGGCCGCAGCTGCCACGCTGGAGGCCATCATATTGGTGCGGTCAGCAGCGGCCGTCATGGCTTGAGCGGTTGCTTCCAACTCTGCCGAGGCAGCAGCCACGGTGCGCAGCATGTCGCCTGCAACTTGCTCATAGGCTTGGGTTGCCGAGGCAATGGCTTCTGCGCGGCGCATTTGGATCTTGGTCTCTTCGCTGGCAGCAGCTTCAAGCGCAATGCGCTCAATCGCGTTTTCACGGAAGACTTCAACGGCTCCGGCCATTTCGCCGAGTTCGTCGCCGCGGTCACGGCCTGGAACCTCCAGATCCGTCACGCCGCCTGCCAAAGTACGCATCGAGTCGGTAAGGTCAGAGATTGGCTTAGACAAGCTGCGGGCAAACCAGAAACCAGCCGCAGCGGCAGCACCGATGGCAACCAAAGTCGCCAACAAAATGTTTAGGGCCAAAGCCCGCAAGGGTTGTTGCGCCTCGGCAACGGTTTCATCTGCGGCAACGACGAATTTCGCACCCAAAGTGGTGAATGGGGCGAAGGCAGTAATCGCCGAATTGCCTTCGGGATCGTTGGTGATTGTCGTGATTGCCTTGCCTTCAAAGCCTTGCTTCACAAAGTCACTGTCGATCTTTGTTTTCAGAATAGTGGGCTCTTTAGAGTGCGGCGAGTTGTTGCGCACTAGGAAGTCTTCACCAATGAGGGTGTTTTCGCCGGTCTTACCGTTGGCTGGTTGCGGCTTCATCGCAGCGTCTATCTTATTGATGGACAATTGGATGGCGAACACGCCCTTCAATTCACCATTAGCACCCTTGATTGGCACAGCGATAAAGCCCGCTGGCACATCTGCGGAAGGTGCATAAGGTTTAAAGTCGGCGAGCTTGGGCTCTGCATTGGCACCCGCAGCAATCACGTCGCGGACCAGAACGCCAAGACCAGAATCTTTCCACTTGCCGTTTGCCAATTGGGTCGCAAAGTCGCGCTCTTTGAAGACGGTATAGACGTTGCGCCCCTCAGCATCGAACAAGAAGATGTCGTAGTAATCATTGGTGCGCAGGATGTTGCGCAACCACGGATGCAGTTCGGCATGAACGGCGTCATAAGCAGTGCCGTTATTGGCTGCGTCCCATTTTTCCTTTTGACCAGCTGGATTGGGGTTTTGGTCGATATAGATGGCTTGAAGCTGCGCTTCTGCATCAGGGCCCAATTGCGCATAAGCGGCCGAGAAGCGGTCGAGCGCGGACGAAATGATCGCGCTGGAAGCCAATTCCTTTGCTTGAGCCCCAGAAGTATCGAAGAAGGCTTTAGCGGCCTCGGCCCTCGAAAGCGCCGTCGCTGTCAACATGTTCTGGGTTTCGGTGTTAATATTGTTTTGGGAGTTTAAGTAAGCGGCTCCACCCGTCATCGCCGCAGCTAAAGCTGCAAGACCAGCAATCACCATCGGTAGCTTCTTCGAAATCGCTACATTATTCAGCCCAGACAACATTCTAACTCTCCCCGGTCCAGTGCTGACTTCTCGACCTATCGAGACCTGCCTCAATAGAACTCAGCGACGTAGATTCTGGGCATCACTTTATCCGGTAAGTGGTTACATATATGTTTACAAAAATTGACGTCGTTCAGTGTTCAACTGTTTTTTGAGAACATTCACTTGAGCCTATTTTGTTAGGCGAATGATGGCTTCAATTGCGGTCCAAGCCTCCGTCTCGTCCAAGGTTGGAGCATGGCCAACATTGGGGACCTCAGCCGTGATCAAATCGGGCTTAGCAAGCTTCATCCGGTTTACGATGTCGGCCGAAAGTAGATCGGACAACGCACCTCGAATGACGGCTGTTGGGATCGGCACCAAAGCCGCATATTGGTCCCAAAGAGTTGGAATAGCCTCAGTTCCGCCCGAGCTGGCGACTTGAGCAATCGCAGGGTCATAATCGAAAACGATGCCTTCAGCCGTCTCGATACAGGTTTTTCGGGCAAAATCGGCCCAAAACGCCATATCTTTGCCCGGGAAAGCGGATTCCCCAATGACTGACATCATGGTCGCTGCTTCATCCCAGGTCTGGGCGCGGCCCATCTTGCCGACATAACCTTGAATGCGTTTTAGCCCGGCTGGATCCACTTCCGGACCAATGTCGTTCAGGATCGCACCTGCGACTGTCGCTGGGGAGAAAGCAGCAACCAGCATGGTGATGATGCCACCCATGCTGGTGCCCAAAAAGACCGCCCGCTTCAGTCCCAAGCGGTTAAGAATTGTCAGCACGTCTTGGGCATAGACAAGCGGATTATAATTGCTGGGATTGGGGTCCCAATCAGAGCGACCACGACCGCGCACATCAACGGCCAGCACCCGACGACCCATGCGGCGAATCGGTTCGATCACCCCCAAAAAATCTTTATGGTTTCGAGTCAGGCCATGCAAACACATAACTGGGGGGCCCGTATAGGCACCAACAGGGTCAAAATCAGCGACGAAAGTCTTCACCCCGTCATGGCCAACAATCATATGTTCGTTCATGCCCGCTCCCAAAAGCGCCCCAATTTATCTTCGGCGTTAGTTTAAGGCCTAATTGGGGATGCGAAACAAGGTCTGAACAGCCTTAGCCACTGAATCTTGGCACTGAAACGACAAATTCGGACGTAATGCGGCACGTGGACTCGTGATTTCGCTTGCAGACTCGGTTTTTTGTTCCTATCTTGTTCTGACCAATTGTAGTTAGACCAGAGTAGTTAAACCAGAAAGGAATGGCGATGCAATTATCTCTCTTGCCAGCCTTGGAGGCAGAACGCCCCAACCTAAAGCAGGTGACCGCGACCGTGCGCCCAGAAAGCGCACTTCCAGCGGCAAGCCGGCCAAGTTTGGCCCAAATCAATTACCTGAAGCGCTTGACCGGTATTCGGGCTGATGGGCAATTGCAGCGCTATGTGGCGCGAAAGATCGGCAAGCAGATTCGTGGTGGAGAGAAGCTTGTTTTGACCAAGCAAGACTTTGCTCAAGCCATTGACCGTGAACTCAATGAAAAGCGCTGGGCGGCCTAAGAGTTGGCTTTAGGCCAGAACGAGGTCATCGCGGTGAACCAAGGCTGGGCGCCCGGCATAGCCTAAGATGTCCTCAATCGCGTCGCTATGACGGCCCAATATCTGCAGCGCGTCAGACGAAGAATAGGCAGAAATCCCATGCGCCACGATGCGACCGCTCGCATCCTTAATGGCAATGGCGTCGCCGCGCTCAAATTGTCCTTCAACAGAGGTAACCCCGATGGACAATAGGCTGGCACCGCCTTTGAGGGCCTTCGCTGCCCCAGCGTCAACAAAGAAGCTACCCGCTGGATTGAGGCTGTGGCCCAGCCAAGCCCGTCGCGCGCTTTCGCGGTCGGCCGCAGCGATAAACCAAGTTGACCGCCCTCCATCCAACAAGCGGCGGAATGGATGGTCTAAGAAGCCGTCCTTGATGGCCACGCTACAACCAGCGGCTGTGGCGATCCGGGCAGCCTCGATCTTGGTACGCATGCCGCCCGAGCCCACACCGGCCTTTTGATTGATGCCGCCAGCCATGGCTTCAATCGCGTCCGTAATCTCGCGCACTTCCCCTATATGTGGCGCGGAGGGATTTTGGCGGGGATCTGATTCATAGAGGCCGTCCACATCAGAGAATAGAATGAGGGCATCCGCCCCAACCATTTGCCCCACACGGGCTGCCAGCCGGTCATTATCCCCATAACGCAACTCATCTGTCGCAACTGTATCATTCTCATTGACGATGGGCACCGCGCCGCATGCCAGCAAGGTATCGAGCGTTGCGCGCGCATTGAGCCAACGTCTCCGTCTCTCCGTATCGTCCGGCGTTACCAAGGCTTGTGCGACCGCGATGCCGTGACGTGCAAAGGCGTCGCCCCAAGCGGCCATGAGGCGGACTTGGCCCGCGGCAGCAGCAGCTTGTTTTTCTTCCAGCTTTAGCTTCCCTGTCGGCAAGCCAAGCGCCCCGCGACCCAGTGCGACGGCACCGGAAGAGACAATGACAATCTGCTGACCTTGGCTCCGGGCAAGCGCCACATCTTCGGCCACCGTCGACAACCAAGCGGTGCGCGCTTCCCCACTTAAGGGATCAATGATGAGCGACGAACCAAACTTGAGAACAATGCGCTTGGCTTGACGCAAAGCCCGATGCGTCATGGTGCCCAGCCATCCTCGCTGGCGTCAGCCATCGGCTCTCCAAACGCATTCACATCATCTAGATCCGGCGAGATGATGCCGCGCGATTTCGCAATTTCTCGCCAAAGCAGACCTAAAGCCCCGCGCACGCCAGAATTGGATACACCAGAGATCGCAAGAACCGTACGACCAGCCTCTTTCGACAAAGCGGCCCGCTTTTCAGCAACTTCTTCAGGTGTCAGAGCATCGATCTTATTGAGCGCGATGATCTCTGGCTTAAGCGCCAGTTCTTCCCCGTAAGCCTCCAACTCACCGCGAACGGTGCGATAGGCTTGGGCCACATCTTCTTCCGTGCCATCGATCAAATGGATCAGCGCTGCGCAGCGCTCAACATGGCCTAGAAAACGCGTGCCAAGGCCTGCCCCTTCCGCAGCGCCTTCGATCAGGCCTGGAATATCTGCCAGGACAAATCGTGTGTCAGGACCCAAGGTCACCACACCCAAATTAGGGTGCAATGTCGTAAAGGGGTAGGCGGCCACTTTCGGATTGGCTGAAGAGACGGCCGCTAAAAAAGTCGATTTGCCGGCGTTTGGCAGGCCGACAAGGCCGGCATCGGCAATCAGTTTCAGCCTGAGCCAGATGAATTTCTCTTCGCCTTCAAGCCCACGATTGGCGCGATCGGGGGCTTGGTTAACCGAGCTCTTGAAATGTAAATTGCCCCAACCGCCATTACCACCCTTAGCTAGGACGACGCGGTCACCAATCTTGGCAAGATCTGCGATCAGCGTTTCGCGGTCTTCTTCGAGAATTTGGGTGCCTACCGGCACTTTCAACACGAGGTCTTCTGCGGATGCGCCATGCTTTTGTCGCCCCATGCCATTCTGGCCACGGTCGGCTTTGAAGTGCTGCAGGTAACGATAATCGATCAGCGTGTTGAGACCATCCACGGCCTCCACCACTACATCGCCGCCGCGGCCGCCGTCACCACCGTCTGGGCCACCATATTCGATATATTTTTCGCGCCGGAACGAGGACGAGCCGTTGCCGCCGTCGCCGGAACGGATGAAGATTTTTGCTTGATCAAGGAATTTCATAACCCGTCTAGATTAGCGCGGAACGCGCAACAATGAAAGCCAAGCCAATCAGGGGCAGATTTCAGGCGACGGCAGTGGTCGACAACGGGACAAATGGCGCGTCAGCTTGGACAGGCATCACCGTCTCCACATGCGCTTTCAAGCGTTCAGTGACTTCTGCTGCATCGCCTAAAAGATGTTCTGGGGGAATGGCAGGCCCAGCCGACAAAGTGAATAGCTGGCCCTTTTTGTTCAATAGCTCTTTGAACAAGGTGATATCGCGCAATTCTTTGGAGAATCGATCGAAAAAGTGAAACCAAAAGCTCCACGGGCCCGTCATATAGATCGGGACGATTGGCGCATGGTTCTTGCGGGCGATAGAGACCGCCGAACTCATCCATTCGGGATCGCGCAACATGCCGTTTTCATGCCGCGCCAATCGACCAGCGGGGAAGATGAAGATGGCTCGCTCTGCCTGAAACGCCTCTTGGGTCAGCCGGAGCGTCTCGCGAGTCTTTTCACGAGTACGCTTATGCTCTTCCCACTCAACGGGAACTAACACATCGATAAAGCCAGCCGAGACACGGTGCGCGTCTGCATTGGCATAAAAAATCAAGTCAGGACGAATAGGCTTGATGGCGTCCCAAGCTGCGATGCCATCCGCGATGCCAGTCGGGTGATTGGCAACAATCACACACCGGCCCTCTCTAGGAATATGGTCAAGTCCGTGAGTCTGCGTGCGAACCGACAAAAGATGCGCGACTTCTTCCAGCGCCGGCAGGCCGGGCAAAGCGGCGATCGTATCGGCCATGGTCACGGCTTGATCATAATCGAGCAATCGATTGAGCGAGGCGCGGATGATTGGCCAGAACACCGATTTTGCGAGGCTCGGAGCGCGTTCTTCGATTAGGATATCGATGATATGTTTGCCGGGATGGGGTTGCTGTTCAGGCATCAAACAATCCAACGACGCTGGCGGTCACTGGGAAGGAACGTGCCATGGACTGCGGGGATTTGGCAAGCCCGGCCCTTAATCCGGAGGGCGGACCTTCCTGGCTGGATCAACAATTTCTGTCTGTCTGCCGAAAAGCTAACATGCAGCTATGCTTATCCTTGGCTTGGACAATATGGGCTCCAGCTATGGGCGCATGTGGGTCTTGTCGATGGGCTGACAGCACGCAGTTTATCTCTGGCGCAGCACAGGCTATGGCTGGTTGAAACAAAGGGCAGGACCATGCGCGAAATCCATCATTTCATCGACGGGCAACTAAAAGCGGCAAGCACAGGGCGCTTTCACAATGTTTACGACCCTTCGACGGGTAAGGTGCAAGCACGCGTTGAACTTGGGTCGGCTGACTTTTTGGCTGAAGCCGTGGCCGGGGCGAAAAAGGCCCAGCCTGCTTGGGCCGCGACCAACCCCCAAAAGCGTGCCCGGGTCATGTTTGCCTTTAAGGCGCTACTTGAACGCGACATGGAGGATTTGGCGCGCCTCCTATCATCTGAGCATGGCAAAACGGTTGCAGATGCCAAAGGCGATATCCAGCGCGGCCTGGAAGTCATCGAATTTGCCTGTGGTATCCCGCATCTCTTAAAGGGCGAATTTACCGAAGGCGCTGGTCCCGGGATTGATATGTATTCCATGCGCCAGCCCCTGGGTGTGGTAGCCGGGATTACACCATTCAACTTCCCCGCCATGATCCCGATGTGGATGTTTGGCGTGGCCATCGCCTGCGGCAATGCCTTTATCTGTAAGCCTTCTGAGAAAGACCCATCTGTGCCGATGCGCTTGGGCGAGCTTTTGCAGGAAGCCGGTCTGCCCGATGGGATCTACCAAGTCGTCAATGGCGATAAAGCGGTGGTGGATGCAATTCTTGAGCATCCCGATGTCAAGGCCGTCAGCTTTGTTGGCTCCTCGGCGGTCGCAGAATATATTTATGCCAAGGGCGCGACCTATGGAAAACGCGTTCAAGCGATGGGCGGGGCGAAAAACCACGCCATTATCCTGCCCGACGCTGACCTCGACCAGGTCACCAATGACCTCATCGGTGCAGGCTATGGCAGTGCGGGCGAGCGTTGTATGGCAATCTCCGTTGCGGTGCCCGTGACCGACAAAGTGGCAGATGCCTTGATTGAACGCCTCAAGCCCCGCGTGGAAGCGCTAAAAGTCGGGCCAAGCCTTGATCCTGATGTGGATTACGGCCCGCTGATCAGCCACGAACACCGCAAAAACGTCATCCGTTGGATCGACAAATCGGTGGAAGAAGGCGCGAAACTGGTTGTCGATGGACGCAAAGTCTCGTTCCAAGGCTATGAAAGCGGGTTTTATCTCGGCGGCTCGCTGATCGATCAGGTCAAGCCGCATATGGACAGCTATAAGACCGAGATCTTTGGGCCTGTCCTGCAAATCGCGCGCGCGGAAGATTTTGAAAGCGCGATTGCGCTACCCAACGCCCACCAATATGGCAATGGCACCGCCATCTATACCCGCAATGGCCGCGCCGCGCGCGAATTCGCCAGCCGCGTTGAAGTTGGCATGGTGGGTATTAATGTGCCCATCCCCGTGCCCTTGGCCTATCACAGTTTTGGCGGCTGGAAACGCTCTGCCTTTGGCGATGCCAACCAGCATGGGACCGAGGGCGTACGCTTCTTTACCAAGGTCAAAACCGTCACCGCCCGCTGGCCCGAAGGCGCAGGCGCGGCAGAGTTTGTCATCCCGACGATGAAATGAGGGGCTATGCGCACAAACAAAGCCCCTCACCCCTTTGGGGGGCGAGGGAAGATATTCGGGTTACGCTATCCCCATGATCACCACCCTCTATCGACAAAAGGCCGAACAGGGCCTGATCGCTTTTGACCCCGCCCAAGCGGCGGCTGTCGAACTTTTGGCCGTCTTGCAAAACCGCTTGACGGACTGGCGGCCCGGTAAAGCGCGCTTCCTGTTTGGCCGGCCAGAACCCGCCCCGGAGGGGCTTTATCTGTATGGCGGGGTGGGGCGCGGCAAAAGCATGCTGATGGACCTCTTCTTTGAGGTCGCCCCAGTTGAGAAGAAACGTCGCGTCCATTTTCATGAATTCATGGCCGAGGTCCATGCAGGCGTGAATGCTTGGCGGGCAATGAGCGCCCAAGAGCGCAAGCAGCAGGCCCATTTCGTTAAGGGTGCGGGCGATGATCCCATCCCACCGGTCGCCAAAGCCATCGCCCTTGAGGCGTGGCTCTTGTGCTTTGACGAGTTCCAAGTCACCGACATTGCCGACGCCATGATCCTTGGCCGCTTGTTTGAGCAATTGTGGATGCGCCAAGTCGTGGTGGTCGCCACCTCTAACCGGCATCCGCGCGACCTCTATAAGAATGGCATCAATCGCCAGCTCTTTTTGCCCTTCATTGCCATGCTGGAAGAGAAGCTGGAACTCCATGCCCTCGATGGCCAGCGCGACTATCGCTTGGCGCGGCTTGAGAGCCAGCCCGTCTATCATAGTCCGCTGGATGGCCGCGCTTTTGCCGCTATGGATCAAGCTTGGGCCGCTCTCACCCAAGGCGCCCAACCCCGCCCCACCTCGCTCACGGTCTCGGGCCGAGAGCTGAAAATTGCCCGCGCCGCGGCCGGCTGCGCCCGTATGAGTTTTGAGGATTTGTGCGTCGCAGCCCTTGGGGCCAGCGATTATCTGGCGCTCGCCAAACGGTTTGAGACCCTGATGCTGGATGGCGTACCCATCATGGGGCCTGAAAAGCGCAATGAAGCCGCCCGCTTCCGCACTCTGATCGACGCGCTCTATGAGAATAAAACCAAGCTCATCATGAGCGCCGAAGCCGAACCCGATCGCCTCTATGGCACAGGCGACCAAGCCTTTGAATTTGAGCGCACCGCTTCGCGGCTCTATGAAATGCGCTCCCGCGAGTATTTGGCAGCAGAACGGGGCGGGGATTGAGGGGTTCTAGCCCACCACCCGCATCGTCAAATTAATCCGCCCTCCGCCCGGCACCAAGGTGGAGGAGCCTGACAGGACGCGGCCGATGCCGTGATAGATGTGCCGGGCAGCTTCAAAAGGGCTGCACGGCTCTTGCGGGCATAGGGCACTAAACCTTAAAATACAATTTTAAGTATGTTCACAGAAAATTCTATTTTGGGTAATTATATGATTGAGGCTTTGTGAGTTAGCCATTAATCGGGGTGAACTACAGTGCCGGACCGAGATATAGATCCCGTGTTATTTGGAATCCTTGAAGCGCGAGAAGAGCTGTCTGCAGATCCTGAAATTGAGCCGTTCGATGACAAGGCTGTTTTGTCAGCGGCGGACAGCGGTACTTTACCAACGCCTGTTGTAGCCTTTGTGTTAAAATGTTGACCAAGAAACGACCAAGAAAAGCTGTTCTGTTGGGTATAGTGCCGTTCACGGCATTCTCATTGGTGTATTTGTTGCCCTATGTCTCACCAACCTTATCTTTTCAGCGTTTAACTTGGTTTTCCCCCACTGATAAGTTGGAGGCCCTGCCGCAAGTTTTAAACGCACAAGATGGTACAACCTATTCCGCTTTTATGACTAACCGCATTGGTGCTGCGGCTGGCAGCACATTGCTGATAAAGGCCTGTAAGCAGGGAACTTGCTACAAGGCCTTAGAAATGGACGGTGATATTGGACCACAAATGTGCCTCGTAAATGGCGACCATCTGCTTGTCACAACTCAAGTGAGCAAATTACGAATCTTGTTCCCGTTTGTATCAAAACGCAGAACGACACCGATGAAGGCGAAATTGGTGTCGACTTGGGGGATTTTTGCGCCGCCCATTTTTGTCGCTACTTTACCACAAAAGAAAACCTCCGCAGGGCCAGCACCTCAAATTGGGCCCAAGTCCTTAGGCGAAAACGGATTTGCAGAGCCATCAAAGCCAAATATCTGCGGAGCTAGCGCCCCGTAAAACAAGCCACGATCTTATGGCTGTCCAAGTCACAACACTAGGAAAAATCGCCAAATGCGCCACATGGACCGGGCTGGCCTTCTAAGCTGCCGCTAGGTTCGAGGGCGCTATGAAATGCGCTCCCGCGACTATTTGGCCGCCGAGCGGGGCGGGGATTGAGGGGTTCTAGCCCACCACCCGCATCGTCAAATTAATCCGTCCACCGCCCGGCACCAAGGTGGAGGAGCCTGACAGGACGCGGTCGATGCCGTGATAGACATGCCGTGCGGGTCCACCCAGCACCACGACGTCGCCGGAACTGAGCTTTAGGGACGTTGTCGGGCCCCCGCGTGTTGCCCCACCGAGGCGGAAGATTGCGCTATCGCCTAAAGAAATAGACACGACCGGGGCGTCGCGGTCGCGCTCATCAGCATCCACATGCAAGCCCATTTTGGCCCCGTCGCGATAGAGATTGACGAGGCAGGCCTGTGGCGGAAGCGGGTAATGGGCGACGGCCTGCCAGAGGTCGAGCAGGGCTTGGGGTATGGCGGGCCAAGCTTGTCCGGTGACGGGGTGGGTCGCCTGATAGCGATAGCCGCCATCTTTGTCTGACACCCAACCAAGTGGCCCCAAATTCGTCATCTCGACACTAAAGGGCTTGCCAGTTTTGGGCATGGTCGGGCGGAAGAAGGGTGCGGCCTTAATCAAGGGCGCCAAATTCGCCAGCAGCGCCTCTTGCGCGGGCCGATCGAGATAGGCGGGATGGAAAGACAGGCCATTCATGCGATCAGATCAACCTTGAAGATTCTAACAGTTAGGTCTACTTTAAGCGCGAAGTTAGTAAGACGGGCCCATATTGGAAAGTTTTACACATGAACGCCATCGATGCTGTCGCGAAGGCAAAAGAATTAGCGATCCTTGTCTTTGGCGAAGACGCTGGGTCGCCACCTAGGCTGGAGGCTGTCGCCCCCGTTTCTGCCTCGATCTGGGATGTAACCCTTTCCTTCAAGCGCGTCGCGCCTTTAGCTTCCGGCGGTTTGGCGCTCAATATGTCCCCGCATCTGGTGAACTATCAAAAATTACTGCGGGTTGACCTAGAAACTGGCGAACTCATCTTCGTGAAAGACGCGGAATCCGTGGCATGACCTCCTTGGCACTCGACACCAATTTAATGGTGTTCTTGTGCCTCGCATTGGCGGATAAGCGACATATCGGTCGGCACAAGCGGATATCAAATTACACTGTCCAAGACTTTCGATCCTTGGTGGGCATAATCAGTCAAGCCGATGAATTGGTTTCCACGCCTTATTCTTTGTCGGAAGTATCCAATCTTTTAAACGTCTCCCTCAAGCGCAAAATCGATCTCACCATCTTGCGGAGTTTTGCCGCTCTCATTGCGGATACACACGAAGTTGGGGTCCGTGCGTCTCATTGCGCCAATTCGCCAGAGTTTTCGGTTTTTGGCCTAACAGATGTGGCTTGGCTCTATCACCTAGACCCAAAGACGGTTTTGGTGAGCACGGATGAAATGCTGATTAATTATGCGCGGTCCATGGGGCGAAACGCAGATTGGTTTCGTCCCTCAAATCAAGCGCGACGATGATTTCGTTCGATTCACTGCATCCCAGTTTGTCGCCACCGCAGCACAAATCACAGACATACCTTGCGGTCCAAGACTGCGACACCATATGAGCCTCAGCGCCCCTCACGGGCATTTTACTGGCAAATCAACATAGCCGTTCTTTTGGGCTTCCGCATGGGGGACAAAAAGATCGGTGTCCGCTTTTAAGGGACTTGAAGAACATGAGCAAAGTCATCGGTATCGACCTCGGGACGACGAATTCCTGCGTAGCCATCATGGACGGCAAATCGGCCAAAGTGATTGAAAACTCTGAAGGTGCGCGCACCACGCCGTCGGTCGTCGCCTTTGCTGCAGATGGGGAGCGCCTGATCGGCCAACCGGCTCGCCGTCAAGCTGTTACCAACCCAGAGCAAACCTTCTTCGCCATCAAGCGCCTTGTCGGCCGCACGTTTGACGATCCGATGGTCAAGAAGGACATCAATCTGGTTCCTTACAAAATCACCAAGGGCCCCAGCGGCGACGCCTATGTGACTGGCCGCGACAAGGATTATAGCCCTTCTGAAATCTCGGCCATGATCCTGACCAAGATGAAGGAAACGGCAGAAGCCTATTTGGGCGAAACCGTGACGCAAGCCGTTATCACCGTGCCTGCTTATTTCAATGACGCCCAGCGCCAAGCCACAAAGGATGCCGGTAAGATTGCCGGTCTTGAAGTGCTGCGCATCATCAACGAGCCAACGGCTGCGGCTTTGGCTTACGGCATGGATAAGGGCGGCAACCGCACCATCGCCGTCTATGACTTGGGTGGTGGTACGTTCGACGTGTCCGTCTTGGAAATTGGCGACGGCGTGTTTGAAGTGCGCTCCACCAATGGCGACACCTTCCTCGGCGGGGAAGATTTCGACATGCGCATCGTCGACTATCTGGCTGATGAGTTCAAAAAAGAAAAAGGCGTCGACCTGCGCAATGATAAATTGGCGCTGCAACGTCTGAAGGAAGAAGCCGAAAAGGCAAAGAAAGAGCTGTCGACCACGGCTCAATATGAAGTAAACCTGCCGTTCATCACCATGGACGCAACCGGCCCACTTCATTTGAACCTGAAGCTGACCCGCTCGAAGCTGGAAGCCTTGGTCGATGATCTGGTTTCGCGCACGATTGATCCTTGTAAAGCCGCGTTGAAAGATGCTGGCCTGACGGCGGCAGATATTGACGAAGTCGTGCTGGTCGGCGGCATGACCCGCATGCCAAAGGTACAAGAAGCCGTGAAGCAATTCTTCGGCAAAGAGCCACACAAGGGTGTGAACCCTGACGAAGTGGTGGCTTTGGGTGCGGCGATCCAAGCAGGCGTGTTGCAAGGCGACGTCAAAGACGTGCTGTTGTTGGACGTGACTCCCTTGTCTTTGGGCATCGAAACCAAGGGCGGCATCTTCACCCGCTTGATCGAGCGCAACACCACCATCCCAACCAAGAAGAGCCAAGTCTTCTCGACCGCGGATGACAATCAGTCTGCTGTTACCATCCGCGTGTTCCAAGGCGAGCGCGATATGGCCGCGGACAATAAGTCTCTCGGCCAGTTCGACCTCGTCGGCATCCCACCTGCACCCAGCGGCGTGCCACAGATTGAAGTGACCTTCGACATTGACGCCAACGGCATTGTGTCCGTCTCGGCCAAGGACAAGGCGACCAATAAAGAACAATCGATCCGCATTCAGGCCAATGGCGGTCTATCGGATGCCGATATCGAGCAAATGATCAAAGACGCAGAGGCTAATGCCGACGCCGACAAGAAGAAGCGCGACTTGGTGGAAGCCAAGAATGGCGCTGAAAGCTCGGTCCATATGGTTGAAAAGCAATTGAGCGAATTCGGCACCAAGCTGGAAGTCGCCGATCGCGAAGCCATTGAAGCAGCTGTCGCCGCGACCAAGGAAGCGGCTTTGGGTGAAGATGTCGAAGACATCCAAGCCAAGACCCAAGCTTTGATGCAGGCCGCCATGAAGATTGGCGAAGCCATGTATGCCGAGCAACAGGCCAACGCGGCCGAAGCCGATGCGAAAAAAGATGCGGGCGATGACGGTGTTGTCGACGCAGACTTCGAAGACGTCACCGACGACAAGAAGTAATCGAAACAATCCCCTTGCGCATGGGCCACCAGGTTCGTGCGCAAGGGGGTAAGCTTCGGGCCTTGGTTGACGGACGTGCCGCCTCTCCCGCCTTCAAGCCAAGCCCCATGTGTTTGCTGACGCACGTGATCCACACGCCCAGCGACACAGAGCGATTTTAGCCACCAAACCTGCTCTAATTCGGGGATCCTATGAGCGACGATTATTATGATCTTCTGGGCGTGGCCCGTGATGCGGACGAGGCCGCGCTGAAAAGCGCCTACCGCAAGAAGGCCATGCAATGGCACCCCGACAAAAACCCCGGCAATGCCGAGGCTGAGGCAAAATTCAAAGACATTAACGAGGCTTATGCCGCCCTGTCGGACCCGCAAAAGCGCGCGGTCTATGATCGCTATGGCAAGGCGGGCCTCAATGGTGGCATGGGCGGCGGTGGTGGCGGCGGCTTCCAAGGTGATGCTGGCGACATTTTCGAATCCGTGTTTGGCGACATTTTTGGGGAAGTCTTTGGCGGCCGGCGTACGCAACAACGCGCGGGCCCAGCGCGTGGCGCGGACTTGCGCTATGACTTTGAAATCACATTGGAAGAAGCCTTCCGCGGTAAGGATGCCGAACTTAATATCCCGACGAACCAAGTCTGCGATGTTTGCGATGGTTCTGGCGCTGAACCTGGTACCCGGCCAGAAGTTTGCCCAACCTGTAGCGGCACCGGCCAAGTGCGTGCCCAGCAGGGCTTCTTCATGATGCAACGGACCTGCCCCACCTGTCATGGGCGCGGCACGATTATCAAAAAGCCGTGCAAATCCTGCCACGGCCACGGCACTAAGCAAGTGGAACGTACCTTGTCGGTCGCGATCCCCGCAGGCGTTGAAGATGGCACGCGCGTCCGCTTGACGGGTGAAGGCGAATTGGGTGCGCGCGGCGGCCCACGCGGCGACCTGTATGTGTTCTTATCGGTTAAAAAACATGAGTTGTTTGAGCGCGACGGCCCAAGCCTTTATTGCCGCATCCCCGTCACCATGACGACGGCGGCTTTGGGCGGCAAAATCGAAGTCCCCACGATTGATGGCGGTAAGGCCGAACTGGATATCCCAGAAGGCAGCCAAACCGGGCGGCGCATCCGCCTGCGCCATCATGGCATGACAACGCTGAAATCAGCCCTGCGCGGCGACATGCATGTCGAACTCTTCGTCGAAACCCCGCGCAGTCTAACTCCGCGTCAAAAAGAGCTGTTGCGCGAATTTGCTGGCCAATGCGGCGAAAAAAGCCATCCAGAGCACACAGGCTTTTTCGATAAAGCCAAGGGCTTTTGGGACAAAGTGACCGGGACGGAATAGCCCTGTAAAAAGCCTCTAAGGTTTAGGACGCGCTTTTGGTGCCCATTCTGGCACAAAACCGCTTTTCGATCATGACCGGGCGTTTTGTCGCGTCAAGTCCAGCTTTCCTCTGAAAAGCTGCCGCGATGCGGCGCGAAGCGGACTTGACCCGTCAAAATCGCCCACAAATAATTACTTGAGGCCTTTGGGGTAGGCAAGGCCTGCACCAAAGCCGTCCCAGAAGAAAAATATCTTAGATAAAAAATATCGTGGGTAAGCACCCCTTCAGTACCTTCGGGACAGCTTCCCCATGAATGGGGAAGCGGCTGCTGTATTCGGCTTCCCCGCCCCCAATCACCCAGCCGTCGGTGGCCGTTTAGACATCAGCGTCCGCGTCATGACGCTCATGACCAAGAGGCCGTCTTGGTCTTGCACTTCGTGGCTGGCGGTCAGCACGCCTTCGCGGTCATTGCGGTCTTCTGTCGCCAGAAAAGTCAGGCGTACCGACAATTCTTCCCCGGCATAGACCGCCTTATAATAGCGAAGCGCGTCTTGGCCCAAGCGCTGCAGCACAGGCCATTCGCGGGTTTCTTCCCACAGCATGCGCCGCCACAAGGCGTAGACGTGGCTTTCGGCCGCCCGCGGCCCCGCCCCTTCGCGGCCCTTCTCGCTGGTCTTCAACGGCAAATTAGGGGCAAAGCGCTCGTGAAACAGGGCGATATCCTCCGCGCTTACCAAAGCTGCACCGAAATCATAGGTCCGCCCGACAATGATATCTTCAAACCACCATCCCGGTTGTCTCGGCAAAATGCTCACGCAGAAGTCCTTTCCGTTTTCGGCCCCCCAAGAGGGTATTCGTCCGAAGCGATGACGGTGGGTTATTTCGCACGGATTTTCCAGCCCTAGTTTCCATCATCACAGTGTTTTTCTGCGCGACCCAGACCCGCACCATTGGCCCGCCCCACGAAGGACGCTAAGTAACGCTGGAAAAGGACATTTGGTATGAAACGCGCGCTTTTGGCTCTTTGGCTTTTGCTTTCGTGGGTTAGCATTGCGCAGGCCCAAGTGCCTGACGCGGTCTCAACGCCGATTGGCCCCAGTGCCAGCTCGCAAAATGTTGAGATCACTTTGATCAGCGAGCGGGCAGCGGTTCAGCCCGGCGATGTCTTTCACCTCGCCATCCGACAAAAGATTGCATCAGAGTGGCATACATATTGGCGCAATCCCGGTGATTCCGGAGAGCCAACTTATTTGACGTGGACCTTGCCCGATGGCGTGAAAGCGGGGGAGATCAAATGGCCTGCCCCCGCCGCCATCCCCTTCGGCCCCTTAGTCAATTATGGTTTTTCAAATTCGGTTGTTCTACCAGTTGAAGTGGAAGTTCCCGCTTCAGCTAAACCGGGTACTACCCTCTTGCTGAAGGTCGATGCTACGTGGCTCGAATGTGCAGACGTCTGTATTCCGGGCGAAGGCAGCGTGGCACTCACACTGCCTGTGGAAGCCACAAAGCGCGACAGTGGCGATGCCTCCGCTATCCAAGCCGCCCTTTCATCCTTGCCTAAGCCCTTGCCTGGCAAGGCCCATTTGACCGATCTGGGCGCTGGGGGCTTGCAATTGGTCGTCACGGGCGTGCCCGCAGATCGCAAAGCCTATTTCTTCCCCCATGAGCTCAAGCTTGGCGCGCTGGTCGATTTTGCGGCACCGCAAGAATTTGTGCGCGGCAAGGATGGCTTTGGCCTCAATCTGGTGAAGTCTAAGTCTCTGCCAGACCCCTTTGTCGGCCCCTTTGAGGGTGTCTTGGTGATTGGCGAAGGCCGGGACGCCAAAGCCTATAGCCTCAGCGCCGATTTGATCGCCGCAGCCCCACTGGTGGCGGTTGCGGGTTCAAAACCAGCCGGTGGTGGCGATGTTGGTCTGTTACAAGCGCTCTTGTTCGCCTTTCTGGGCGGCTTGATCTTAAACCTGATGCCCTGCGTCTTCCCAATCCTCTCCATGAAGGCTTTAGGCTTGTTAGAGGCTTCGCACGGCGATAAGGCCGAAGCCCGCACCCACGGCTTGTGGTACGGTTTTGGGGTGCTGGCTTGCTTCCTTGGTCTGGCGGGTCTGTTGATCGGGCTGAAAGCCGCCGGCATGGCTGTTGGCTGGGGCTTTCAATTACAATCTCCTGCCATCATCGTTGGCCTAGCCGTGCTGATGGTTTTGATCGGCTTCAATCTGTTGGGCTTTTATGAGATTGGCACTTCACTGCAAGGTGCCGGCGCGGGCCTTGCGGGCAAAAGCGGGCATGCAGGGTCGTTCTTTACTGGCGTCTTGGCCGTGGTGGTCGCAGCCCCCTGCACCGCCCCTTTCATGGGTGTGGCCTTAGGCTTTGCCGCAACCCAGCCTCCGATTGGGGCCTTGAGTGTGTTTGCAGCTTTGGGCGTGGGCTTTGCCGCACCCTTTGTGGCCCTGACCTTTATGCCCGGCCTGATGCGCGCTTTGCCAAGACCTGGACCTTGGATGAGCCGCCTGCGGGAGGCTTTGTCCTTCCCGATGTTTGCCACCGCCATTTGGTTGATCTGGGTCAGTAGCGCCCAAGTTGGGCAAGCAGGCGTTTTAGCAGCTCTCGGTGGCGTTTTGTTTGCAGCCCTTGCGGTGTGGATTTGGCGGACTTGGCAGGGCAAAGCGGGGCGCGCCCTCGCCCTTGTGATCCTGATCTCAGGCCTTGTTGGGGCCGGGGCCTATGTGACCCAAGCCCCGGCAAAAGCCGCAGAGGCCGCTTCATCCGCCTTTGGCGGTGAACCTTGGACCCCGGCCCGCGTCGAAGCCTTGCAACAAGAGGGCAAGACCGTGTTTGTCAATTTCACCGCCGATTGGTGCGTGACCTGTAAGGTCAATGAAGTCACCGTCTTTGCCGATCCTGAGGTGCGCGACGCCCTCAATGGGGACAAAGCGGTCTATCTGGTGGCAGACTGGACCAGTCGCGATGATGTGATCGCCAAGGCGCTGGCAAGCCACGGGCGCGTGGGTGTACCCCTCTATCTGGTCTATAAGCCCGGTGTGGCCGAACCAAAGATCCTGCCGCAATTATTGAATGCTGAAATGGTCAAAGCCGCCCTAAATTAGGAGAAAAGCCGATGAGATTTGTTTGTCTGGCAGCCGCGCTGTCTTTGGCGAGCTTCACCTTGATCGATAGTCGCGCTGGGGGGATTTTTTCTCCGACCGAGCCCAATTCCCATCCCAAAACCAAGGGTGTCCCACCGGTCCCCGGTGCCATGGCCCCGAGCATCGCCATGCAGGATACCAGTGGGCGCAAATTTAACTTGAGTGCCTATCGCGGCAAGATTGTCGTGCTGGAATGGACCAATTTTGAATGCCCCTATGTCGCCCGGCATTATAACAGCGGCTCTATGCAAGCGGTCCAAGCCGCAGCGCTGAAAGAGGGGGTTGTGTGGTTGACGGTGTTTTCTTCCGCCCCCGGCAAGCAAGGTTATCAAGATGCGCGCGGCGCGGATTATTTCACAGCCGAAAAGGGCGCCAAACCCACCGCCAAAGTGCTAGACCCAAGCGGCGCTGTCGGTCGTGCCTTTGGCGCGCGGACAACCCCGCATATGTATGTGATCGATGAGACAGGCCATATCGCCTATGCTGGGGCGATTGACGACCAACCTCGCGCCGTCCTGCCCGCCGGGGCTGTGCCCCGTAATTATGTGCGCGAGGCGATTACGGCGGTCAAGAACAAGCAAACCCCCGCCATTCGCACAACCTCGGCTTATGGTTGCTCGATCAAATATGCGGGCAATTAGTCGTCGGCTTCCGCCAAACGACGGGCGGTATCATCGGCGATCAAGGCCGCAATCATCTCATCGAGCCCACTGCCTTCTAAAAGCGTATCGAGCTTGTACAGCGTGAGATTGATACGGTGATCGGTCACACGGCCTTGGGGGAAATTATAAGTGCGGATGCGCTCTGACCGGTCACCAGAGCCGACTTGAGACTGACGGCTAGCAGAACGCTCTGCCGCAAGCGCCGCGCGCTGTTGCTCATAGAGGCGGGCTTTCAACGTCCGCATCGCATTGGCGCGGTTTTGGTGTTGCGACTTTTCCGACGAGGTCACCACGATCCCGCTGGGGATGTGGGTTAAGCGGACCGCCGAGTCGGTCTTATTGACGTGCTGCCCCCCAGCGCCTGACGAGCGATAGGTGTCGATGCGAATGTCTTTTTCGTGGATTTCAATCTCCACATCTTCGCGCGCAGGCAGAACGGCGACGGTGGCAGCCGAGGTATGGATGCGCCCGCCAGCTTCAGTAGCTGGCACGCGCTGCACCCGGTGTACACCGCTTTCAAACTTCAACCGTCCAAACGCTCCTTCGCCTGATACCGAGGCGATGATTTCCTTATAGCCGCCCATTTCTCCATCGGACAGGCTTTCGACTTCCACCCGCCATCCGCGTGTCGCCGCGTAGCGTTGATACATGCGGAATAGGTCTCCGGCGAACAAAGCAGCTTCATCGCCACCGGTTCCAGCGCGGACCTCCAAGATCACATCGGCTTCGTCGTCGGCATCCTTGGGCAAAAGCAGGATCTGCAATTCCTGCTCCATGGCCGGAATGGACTCGCGCAGGATCTCGAGTTCGGCCTGTGCCATCTGCGCCATTTCATCATTATTGGGCAGATCGAGGATCATTTGCTCCAGCTCAATCCGTTCCGCGCGCGCTTTCTCAAGGGCGCGGATCGCATCGGCCACCGGGGCAAGGCTGGAACGCTCCTTAGACAGACGCATGATCTCGCCCCCATCTGAGCAAACAGACAAACGGGCATCAATCTCGTCAAAGCGGTCGAGAACACGAAAGAGGCGATCTTGGGTCAGGCGCATGAGACCGCGGCGGTTAGCATGACATGGGAGGGTCGGTCGAGGGATGGACGCATAAGCGCGGCGGACTCTCACGCAGCACAGTTTGTCGCAAACGAAAAACGCGACCCCGAAAGGTCGCGCTTTCAAGCCTGTTGGCGTGGGCAGTGGTCACCCACGGCCCAAAACCAGAATTAAGCAGCAGCTTGCTCAGCCAGCTTTGCTTTGATGTCGCGGCGGATTTTGCGTGCACGATCCGACATTTTGGTTTCGTCGATCTTCACGATAAAGCCATCAAGGCCACCATTGTGGTCGACCGAGCGCAAAGCAGCCATGGTGATGCGCAGCTTGAATGCACGGCCCAAAGCATCCGACGCCAAAGTGACATCTTGTAGGTTCGGCAAATAGCGACGCTTGGTCTTAATGTTGGAGTGGCTGACGATGTGGCCAACCATAGGTCCAGTTCCAGTCAATTCGCAACGGCGCGACATGGCGATTTCTCTCTTGCTAAAGCCTTGTCACCCTCAAATAAGAGTGTTCATCGGCGAATTCGTGATTTCTGCCTTGTCCAAAGCCCAATGCCCACACACATGTGGGCCGGGACAGCGTTGGACCAGCCAGAAGAGGGGCGCGGATACGGGTTTGCGAAGATAAAGTCAAGACAAAGGGCGGTTTCAAACTGCCAAACTGGTGCAGAGCGTGGCAGCTGTGCCCTCTAACGGCAACCGACCGCTTTTTGCCGCTTTCTCACCAGATATTAACCTTATCGCCGCACTGAGGCCGTATTCCTTATCTAGGTGTCGATTCTGACAATTGTCTCGTTCCTAAATTCTGTTCGCACGAGCAGAGCTGACCATTGAACCCATTAGTGAGGCGTGCATGGACGCGGTAGCAACAGTAACAAGCTTTTCCTTCCTCGATTTGTTTCTCAAAGCCGATTGGATCGTGAAGTCGGTCATGATTGGGCTGGCGTTGGCCTCGGTTTGGTCATGGGCTGTTGCCATCGACAAATGGTTGCAGATCCGCAAGTTGGAAGCAGGTGCACGTATTGTTGAAGCCGCTCTTGCCGAAGGTCGTGGCATTGATGCCATCGAAGATAGCGCCAAGCCTGGCGATGCCATGGCGCGTGTTGTGGCGGTAGGCATGGCCGAAGCTCGCCTCGCCCGTCGTATCCCGAACCAAACCGAAGTTGGCGTTGGGCGCGCGATTGAACGGATGGAGCGGGTGATGCAGGCAGCGACCGCCCGCGAAATGGCGCGCGCGGAGCGCGGTCTTGCAGTGTTGGCAACAATCGGATCGTCTGCCCCCTTCGTCGGTCTGTTTGGAACGGTCTGGGGTATTATGAATGCCTTCCGGGGCATCGCCCAATCGCGCGACACCAATCTGGCCGTCGTTGCGCCGGGCATCGCGGAAGCCTTGTTTGCAACTGCACTTGGCCTGTTGGCCGCGATCCCGGCCGTGATTTTCTACAATTGGCTCGCTGGAAGCCTCGATCGCTTTGCCACCCGCCTCGACGCGCTAAGCGACGATGTGATCGCACGGGTTTCGCGCCGCTTGCAGGACCCGAGCTAACATGGCCGCCGGGTTAGGAGCACGACGCGGAGGTGGTCGGCGTGGCAGACGTGGCCGCCGCTTGATGGGTGAAATCAACGTCACGCCATTTGTCGACGTGATGTTAGTGCTATTGATCATTTTCATGGTGGCAGCCCCCCTGTTGACGGTGGGCGTGCCGGTTGACCTGCCCAAAACCGAAGCCAAGAGCCTGCCCACCGAGCAAGAACCGCTGACGGTCACGATCCTCGCCAATGGGCAGGTCTATCTGCAGAATGAAGTCGTGGCGTATGACCAATTACTGCCACGTCTGACAGCTTTGGCCGGTGAAGGCTATGATCGCAGAATCTTTATTCGCGCTGCCGAAAAAGCCCCGTATGGGATTGTGATGCAAGTCATGGCTCGGGTGAATTCAGCTGGCTATCGCAATTTGGGATTGGTGACCGATACGGTCGAGCAATAGGATAGGCCCCGAGCGCATGCGCGCCAGCGACCCCCAAACCGCCAGTCTGAAGTGGCAAGACCCTAGGCCAGTTGGGCCGGGCGTCGCCGTGTCGGCCTTGGTGCATGCGGGAATTATCGCCTTGGGTTTCCTTGTTTGGCAGGACCCACCAGCTTTTTCACCAGAAGATGTTATCCCTGTTGCCCTTGTTGCCGATACGCCCAGTACGATCGGACCAGAGACCGAGGCAGAAACAGTTCGAACGGGCGAAGAAGATAGCCCGCTGGCGGTCGCTGAAAGCCCTGTGTCCGATGCCGCGCCCGCCCCTGAACCGGCGCCATCTGCCCCCCCTGCCGCTGCACCGCAGCCTGCCCAGAAATCACCACCGCCTAACCCGCGCCCCGCCAGCGCTCCGAAAGCGGTAAATCCGCCACAAGCACCGACGAAGACCAGCACACAAAAGATTGTGCCTAACCAGCCGGCACCAGCTTTGCCATCAAAGACCAAAACCAAGTCACCACCCCCGCCGACGCCAGACCTAAGGTTCGATTTAGCCGCCGCCAGCAAAGCCGCGAGTCAGGCGGATTCTGGGGGTCGAAAAGCGCCAAAGCTTGCCGCGACAGGACAGGCCGCCAAGCAAGGGCGTGCCGGTGGCGGTACCATCCTCGCAGGGGATCTTGAATCAGCGCTGCGCGCGCAGATTTACCAATGCTGGCGGCGACCAGCCGAGAATTCAGCCCGCTTAGTTGTCACGCTGCAAATTGAGTTAAAGCCGGATGGAAGTCTGGCAGAAGTCCCAATGCTTCTGCGCCCCTCCAGCGAAGCAGGCGCAGATAGTAAGCTTCTGGTGGCGATAGAAGCAGCCAGACGGGCCGTGCAACAATGCGCGCCATTTTCATTGCCAGCCGATCGCTATCCACAATGGCGCTTAGTGAATTTCGACTTTGACCCCCGCAAAGCCGATCGACCATGATGCAAAGCTGACTATAACGAAAATTTGTCTTCCCTTGCCGCAAAATATTCATCTTCTAGGGTCAAGAAAATGATAATGACACCTCGCTCTTTCCTTTTTCCAGCCCTGACCCGCACGATCCGAACGGTGCTGACCGGACTTTTGCTGGCACTTGCTTTGATAACGCCAGCCTTCGCGCAACTGAACGTGAGCGTGACCGATGGGCATCGTCGGCCCATGCCAATCGCCATCTCTGACTTTTCGGGTCCCCATGGCGGTTCCATCGCCAATGCGGTGCGCGATAATTTGGCGCGCTCTGGTTTGTTCCAAGTACAAAACCCAGATTCTTTCTTACAACGGGAAATGGATGTGAATGTCGCGCCTCGGTTTGCAGATTGGCGGGTGATCAAGACCGAAGCGCTGGTGGTTGGCCGCGGCGGCACCAATGCAGGCCGGCTGCGGGTCGAGTTTCGCCTGTGGGACGTTTATGGCGAAAGCCAGATGTTGGGCTTAGAGTTTTCGACAACCGACGAAAACTGGCGCCGCATTGCCCACAAGATTTCGGATGCCATTTATCGGCGACTTACAGGTGAAGCTGGCTATTTCGACAGCCGTGTGGTGTTTGTTGCTGAAAGTGGCAGTCGAACAAATCGGGTAAAGCGGCTCGCTGTGATGGATCAGGATGGCGCCAACCCCAGCTATCTAACCGATGGTAGCGAGCAAGTTCTCAACCCGCGATTTAACGCGCAAGGCCAGCAAATTGTCTATTCAGCACTATCGGACCGTGGCATCAAAATCTGGGTCGTCGATATTGAAACGGGCCGCAAAGAGGCGGTCGCCGTCCCGGGGAATATGGCGTTTGCGCCACGCTTTACCCCCGATGGCCAGTCCATCATTTTCAGTGCGGACCGCGATGGCGATGTGGATGTCTTCATCAAGAGTTTGCGGACCGGCAAGCTCTCTCAATTAACCCGTAACCCCGCCATCGACACGTCACCGGACATGTCGCCGAATGGCGATCAGATCGTCTTTACCTCAGATCGTGGTGGCAGTACGCAAATTTATGCCATGAATGCCGACGGATCGGGCGTGCGTCGGCTGACCTTTGGCGAAGGACGTTACTCCACAGCAGTTTGGTCGCCAAAGGGGGACTTGATTGCTTTCACCCGTCAATCCGGCGGACAATTCCAGATTGGCGTGATGGCGGCTGACGGCTCGAATATGAAAATCCTCGCAGAAGCCTATTTGGTGGAAGGGCCGACCTGGTCCCCCAATGGCCGCGTGATCATGTTCCAGCGCGAAGGCGGCCCCGGGCAATCACCCAGCTTGTGGACGGTCGATGTCTCTGGCACCAATCTTCGTAAGTCCCCCTGGTCGGCGCCGGGCTCTGATCCCGGTTGGTCGGCCACCCTGCCCTAGTTCTCATTCTGCCGCGTTAAACCCTAGCCTTTGACCACCCCTTTTCTCAGGAGCCTGTTATGACCCCTTCCCCAAACTCAATCCCGCAAGTCTCTGGTTTAAAAATTCGTTCGATTGCTTTGATGCTGGTCTCCAGTATTGCCTTGGTTGCATGCGCCAGCACGAAAAAAGTTGAACCGCCTGCGGTGGCAACCACCGCTCCCGTCGCTGCGGAAAATGCTGAAGCGGCACCAACCGTCGCCCCAACCGCACCGGCCACGGATAGACAGGTCTATTCGGCCCCACTCACGCCCGCAGCACCTGCAACCGATACCAGCCAAGCTGAGTCCTCTCGCGCCGCAGAAAACCTGTCGCCTTTTGCCACCATTGCCGAAGCTGGCGAACGGGTTTTCTTCGAAACCGACCGGTTTGATCTGACCGACGAAGCGCGCGCCATCCTGACGCGCCAGGCGGCTTGGATTAGAGGAAATCCAGGCAAACGCATCTTGATTGCTGGTAATTGTGACGAGCGTGGGACACGCGAATATAACTTGGCCTTGGGTGCCCGCCGGGCGAGCGCCGCGCGCGACTTTCTGATTGGACTAGGCATCGATCCAGAGCGCATTGAAACAGTCTCCTACGGTAAAGAGCGCCCGATTGATGAGCGTCCAAGTGCGGAGGGCTGGGCGGTCAATCGCAACGCCCATACGATGTTGCTGGATTAATCATGCTCATTCCACGAGCTCTTCCCATCATCGCAAATGGCCGCAATGCTTGCCACAGCAGCGCTGACCCGCGCCGCCATTGGGCTGGTTTGGCCTTAGGCTGTGCGATGGTGGCGGCGGGCTTGATGCTGCCCTTCGACCTTGTCTCGGCGCAAGCGCGTGGGGCAAACCCACCCGTGCCCGCTGGCAGAGCCAATGCCCCAACTCCGGTTGTCGTGCCGCCCATCTCTGCTGAACCCATCTCAGCCCGCTTGATCATCCGTCTTGAGCAAGTCGAGCGACAAGCAGCTGAAATGACTGGCCGGATTGAAGTGCTGGAGGCAGAGCTGGCCAAGCAGCGGGCCGACCATGCCCAATTGCTGCGCGAGCTTGAGGCGGAACGCGCCACGAAGGTGGCGCAGGCCAAGGCTGATCCGACCACGGTCGAGAGCAGCGCACCTGTACCGGAAGAAGCAAGGGCCCTGACAGGAGAGATGCCCGCGGCCGCGCCTGCAATGGAGACAATACCGCCACCCAATGCAGAGACCTTGTTTAAGGCGGCCCAACTGGCCCTGCAGCGCGGCGATTATCTGACCGCGGAAACTAATTTGAATAACCTCGTGACAAATTTTCCGACAGCCCCTGAAGGCATTGAAGGTCGCTGGCTTTTGGGAGAGGCACGCTTTGTTCAATCTGCTTGGGGCCCTGCAGCTGAAGCCTATTTGAGCTATTTGGATGCGGCACCTCAGGGTCGGCGCGCATCTGAGTCGTTACTCCGTTTAGCGGGGGCCTTTGGTCAGTTGGGGAATGCACAGATGCGCTGCCAAGCGCTCGCTGAATTCCGGCGCCGTACGCCAAGCCCGGATGCAACGCTGAAAGCGCGGGCAGACGCCGAAGTGGCGCGGTCGCCATGCCCGACCGCCTAGCGGCCAAGCGCGCGGAAACAGCCGTGCCTTGTCTGGTTGAAGAAGCTCTGCCTGCCTTCTTCAAAAAACTAGATGCTTGGCAGAAAGCATTCGGTTCACCGCTGCTCATTGCCATTTCCGGGGGTGGCGACAGCATGGCCTTGTGTCGCATGACAAGCCTGTGGGCACAGGCGCGAGGCACATCTGCACATGCGGTGTCGATTGACCACGGCCTGCGGCCAAGTTCGGCCGACGAAGCGGCACAAGCCATGGATTGGGCGACGGCATTGGGCCTGACGGGCGAAGTAATCCGGCTTGAGGCAAAGCCCGCACATGGAGGCCTTCAAGAATGGGCCCGCCAAGCCCGCTATCAGGCTCTGGCCAAGGCCGCTGCCCGAAATGGGGCCAAACTAATCCTCGTCGGACACACCTGGGACGACCAAGTCGAGACCCTATGTTGGCGCTTGGCACGCAGCACGGGCTTGGATGGCCTGGCCGGCATGTCAGAGCTGGCGGTCAATTCCTATGCGCCGCATGAGACACCAAATCTCCTAGGAAGGCCGCTTTTAGAGCTGAAACGGGCTGATTTACGGGCCTGGCTGGTTAAATCCAACCAAGCTTGGCTTGAGGATGAGAGTAATCAGAACCTAGATTTTGCCCGTATTCGCACCCGTAAGTTGCTGGGAGAGATGGCCGCACAGGGGGTGGAGATTGATCGGATCATCCGCCTCGCAACTTTGGCCGACGCACTGCGGAAGGAGCAAGAACAAGCAAGTCTTGCCCTTCTAGAGCGGTGTGGGCTCCTCCCACTAGACTCAGGCTGGCACCTCAACGCCACGCTCTTTTGGCAGGCTGAGCCCGTGATCGTGGCGCGCGCTTTGGGCTGGCTTATCTACAGCCTGACCCAGGCTGAACATCCGCCAGAGAGCCAGAAGATCGTGCGTGTTTGCGCTAGCCTGATGGCTAATCCGACGCGCGGGAAAACTCTTGGCGGTGTTTGGATGGCGCAAAAAGGGCCTCACCTTTTTGTCAAAATTGCGCCAGTTCGTCGGAGTCTGGATGCGGTTCCAAGCCCCACCCCACGCAGCCAATATGCGCGGCTGTTTGCCGTTTCACGTCAACCACACGAATTTGTAACCCAATAAAATCGAATTCGCGCAGAAGACGGGCTTACATGATTGGATTGAACGACTATGTTAGACTCACCCGCGCTGAAAAGAAGGCGCAGGGTGGTTGATCACCCCCCATCAGGGGCGGTGATTTCAGAAAGAGATAACGATGAAGCTGCGCGATCTTGCAATCTGGGGATTTTTGGCTTTGGCACTGGTGACAGTGTTCACCCTAATGAACCGTCCTACCCCATCGGCCTCGATGACGACGATGGCCTATTCAACCCTATTGACCGAAGTGGACAATGGGCGCGTGAAGGAGGTCACCATCATTGGCGATCAAGCGCGTGGCCGTCTGCAGGACGACAAAACTTTCGTCGCAATGGTCCCATCACAGGCGACGGACTTCGTGGCGCGGCTTGAAAAAGCCAATGTCGAAATTCGCGCTGAATCTGTGCCGCGCACGCCTTTCTTGAGCGCGCTGATTGCAAACCTATTGCCTTTGCTAATCATGGTCGGGCTGTGGTTCTTCCTGATGCGCCAAATGTCTGGCGGCGGCGGCAAGGGTGGCGCGATGGGCTTTGGCAAGTCCAAGGCTAAATTGCTAACCGAAAACAAGAATAAAGTGACCTTTGACGATGTCGCGGGCATTGATGAAGCGCGCGAGGAATTGCAAGAAGTTGTCGACTTCTTGAAGGATCCGTCGAAGTTCCAGCGCTTGGGCGGTAAAATTCCCAAAGGCGCGCTTTTGGTTGGCCCACCAGGTACCGGTAAAACCTTGACTGCGCGTGCGGTTGCTGGCGAAGCCAATGTGCCCTTCTTCACGATTTCTGGCTCTGACTTTGTTGAAATGTTCGTAGGCGTCGGCGCAAGCCGGGTACGCGATATGTTTGAGCAAGCCAAAAAGAATGCACCTTGCATCATTTTCATCGACGAAATCGATGCCGTTGGCCGTCACCGTGGCGCCGGTCTTGGCGGTGGGAATGACGAGCGGGAGCAGACGTTGAACCAGCTCTTGGTCGAGATGGACGGTTTTGAAGCCAATGAAGGCATCATCATCATCGCCGCGACCAACCGCCCAGACGTGTTGGACCCAGCGCTTTTGCGTCCCGGCCGCTTTGACCGTCAAGTCACGGTCGGTCTGCCAGATATTTCTGGCCGCGAGAAGGTTTTGAAAGTTCACATGCGTAATGTGCCTTTGTCGTCGGATGTTGACGCCAAGACCATCGCCCGTGGCTGCCCCGGTTTCTCCGGTGCTGACTTGATGAACCTCGTCAATGAAGCCGCCCTTCTGGCTGCCCGTCGCGGCCGTCGCCTGGTGACCATGCAAGAGTTCGAAGACGCGAAGGACAAAATCCTGATGGGCGTCGAGCGCAAGACCATGGCGATGACCATCGAAGAGAAGAGCTTGACTGCCTATCACGAAGGTGGCCACGCCTTGGTTGCTTTGACCGTGCCGCACACTGACCCCGTGCACAAAGCCACCATCATTCCACGTGGTCGTGCTTTGGGTATGGTGATGCAATTGCCAGAGCGGGACAAATTGTCCTTCAGCTACCGTCAGATGATGAGCCGCTTGGCCGTTATGATGGGTGGTCGCGTGGCCGAAGAATTGGTGTTCGGAAAAGATGCCATTACTTCGGGTGCCTCGTCAGATATCGAACAAGCGACCCGCCTGGCCCGCGCCATGGTGACCCGTTGGGGCTTCTCCGACGAATTGGGTACTGTTGCTTATGGGGAGAACCAAGAGGAAGTCTTCTTGGGCCATTCGGTCTCGCGCACCCAGAATGTGTCGGAAGCAACGGCCCAAACCATCGACAAAGAAGTTCGCCGCTTGGTCGAATGGGGCAATGCAGAAGCAACCCGCATTTTAACAGAGCGCCGGGCAGACTTGGAAGTCCTCGCTCAAGGCTTGTTGGAATATGAAACCTTGTCGGGTGAAGAAATCAAAATCTTGCTCGAAGGTGGTTCTATCAAGCGCGATGATGCGGTAACGCGACCACCGAGTGGACCTTCCTCTGCTTTGCCAACTATTGGCAAGAAGAGTGGAGGAACCACTTCAACCGGTCCCGAACCCTCACCGGCCTAACCCAAATGCAAAGCCCCTTCCAGATTTGGGAGGGGTTTTTTGTAGGTTTAACTGAAAGTGAGGAAGACATGGCACGTGATCTGACCAAATTTACCCCAGAAGAAGCCGTCGCCAAGCTTTCGGGCTGGCAAGCCGTTGCTGGACGCGCCGCAATTGAGAAGACCTATAACTTCGCTGATTTCAAACAGGCGTTTGGTTGGATGACCCGCGTCGCTTTAAAGGCGGAACAGATGGACCACCACCCAGAATGGTTCAACGTCTATGCCAAGGTTCATGTCCTTTTGGCGACGCACGACGCCGATGGCGTCACGAATTTAGACATTGAATTGGCGAGCTTTATGGACACCTGGGCGGAAAACTGAGACTCACGACCTCTAATTTCAGAAAAAAAGAGTTAATTTAACTTGGTGATAACCACGCAAACCCTTTTAATCCCTTAGGAAGATAGGCCCCCTGCGGGGCCCTTCGCTATTGGCTTATGGGATCATGACATGGGTGCGCGCACACGGTCGAAACTGAACACCTTGCATTGGCGCCAGCGCGTGACGCGGGACGGATTATTGGGGACTGGCATTGTTGCCGGTACGGGCGTGAGCCTTGCGACCATGACGTTTAATGCCCAAGACCCAAGCTGGAATGTTTCGGGCAATGATAAGACAACCAATTGGTTGGGCGAGCCCGGTGCCGCTTTGGCAGATTTTGTGTTGCAAATGCTGGGCATCGCCATCATCCCGGCGCTTTTAGCCCTCATGGCCTTTTGCTTCCTAGCCTTGCTGCGTGGCCCTGGTGGCGTGCCGCGCTTGCGCCTACGAGCTTGGCTTGCCGCCCTTGGCGTTGTGATGTTTGCGGCGGCTGTATCCGGCCTGCCACACGCACCTTCTTGGCCGATGCGGACGGGGCTTGGCGGCCTGATTGGGGATGGCATTCTTCATATTCTAGCGATGCCTTTCGCTGGCGCTCAAAGCGGCGAAGGCTTTGGGGCGGTCATCGCCTTTGCCATTGCAACGGCCTGCGGCGTCGTCGCCTTGCAATTGAAGCGGACTGATCTGGATGCTGCGATTGATGCAGCGACTTACGGCTGGGCCAGCCTGCGGGTCGCTGCGGATGACATTTCCGCGCGTTTTGGCGGCACGAAGGCCCCCAGGCGCAAACCAGCGACCAGCGCTCGCAAAAAGGCAGAGCGCCCGGTAGCCTCGCGTGAGATTGACCCCCATGACGTCGCCTCAATTGCGGCACGCTTTGCGCCAGCCGACGCCAAGGCCGGTGTGGCGCGCGATGTCTGGCGAGAACCAGAAGTCCACACCACCACCTATGAAGCGCCCGGCTATCCCGCTGGCGATATCCCAATTGAGCGGCCCAAAGCCCCGCGCCAGTCCGAACGCGCTGGCCGCGAAGCCCAAGGCGTCCTGCCGATGTATCCTGCAGGACCAGACTTTGAATTGCCGCGCCTCGACCTCTTGGCCAAGCCCAAGCCGCGTGTTGCCCATCATGATGAGGCGGGCCTTAAACAAAATGCGCGCCTGCTGATGACGGTGTTGAGCGACTTTGGCGTCAAGGGCGAGATCCTGAACGTGCGCCCCGGCCCCGTCGTCACCCTGTATGAGCTGGAGCCTGCGGCAGGGGTTAAGTCCGCCCGCGTTATCGGTCTGGCCGACGATGTCGCGCGCTCGATGTCGGTGCAAGCCTGCCGTATCGCGGTTGTGCCCGGCCGCAATGCCATTGGCATTGAACTGCCCAATGCGCGGCGCGAGACCGTGTATTTGCGCGACCTGTTGTCCACCAATGATTACGAAAGCGGCCGCCAAGAACTGCCCCTGGCCCTAGGTGAGACCATTGGCGGTGAACCTTCTGTGGCCGATCTTGCCCGCATGCCGCACTTGCTGATCGCTGGGACCACCGGCTCCGGTAAGTCGGTGGGCATTAATGCGATGATCTTGTCGCTCCTCTATAAAATGACGCCACAGCAGTGCCGTTTCATCATGATCGACCCAAAGATGCTGGAATTGTCGGTCTATGACGGCATTCCCCATTTGCTCGCCCCGGTAGTGACCGACCCGAAAAAGGCTGTCGCAGCGCTCAAATGGGCAGTGCGCGAGATGGAAGATCGCTATCGGAAAATGAGCAAGATCGGGGTGCGCAATATTGGTGGCTATAACCAGCGCGCCGCTGAAGCCCAAGCCAAGAATGAAACCTTCTCGCGCACCATGCAGACCGGTTGGGACCGCGAGACGGGCAAGCCCATCTATGAGACCGAGACCTTCGAACTCGACCACATGCCCTATATCGTTGTGGTGATTGACGAAATGGCTGACCTGATGTTGGTGGCGGGCAAGGATATTGAAGGCGCGGTGCAGCGCTTGGCACAAATGGCTCGGGCCGCCGGTATCCATTTGATCATGGCAACCCAGCGCCCCTCAGTCGATGTCATCACCGGCACGATCAAAGCAAACTTCCCAACCCGTATCTCTTATTCGGTGACGTCAAAAATCGATAGCCGCACCATTCTGGGTGAACAGGGTGCCGAACAGCTCCTCGGTCAAGGCGACCTGCTTTATATGGCGCAAGGTGGAAAAATGCGCCGCTTACATGGCCCCTTTGTCGCCGACAAGGAAGTAGAAGAAATCGTCGCCAGCCTGAAGGCGCAAGGCGCGCCGGAATATTTCGACGAAATCACTGCCGATGCCGATGATGACAATCCCTATGCCGATGGGGCCGATCTGGACGGCATGGCTGGTTCTGGTAATGATTTGTTTGACCGCGCGGTTGCCATCGTGGCGCGCGACCGCAAGGCCTCGACCTCTTACCTGCAACGCCGCTTGTCGCTGGGCTATAATCGGGCCGCCAGCTTGATTGAACGCATGGAGCAAGAAGGCATGATCAGCCCACCCAATCATGCCGGTAAGCGCGAAATTCTGCTGCCTGATCATGGGTGAGGCTTGGGTTCATCCCAACCGCAGTCACGCCTTCCACTTGGCCGCAAAATCGCCGTATCGGAAAGCTAGAGCTTATCTATGAACAGACGTCACCTACTTCTAGCAGGACTTGTTGGACTGATGCCGGGCTTTGCCCAAGCGCAGGCCTTATCGGGTGCCCAGCGCACCGCTACGATTGCCGCACTGACCCAGTCGAT
>JAIXQA010000045.1 GCA_027485915.1 Alphaproteobacteria bacterium
AGCCGGTCGCGCTGTCGCGATGGCTGATGCCTTGTTGGCCGCGCGAGCCGTTGGCCTGTCCGATATTGCGGCGGTACATATCGACACCTCGCCCTTCCCACGCCCAGATGCCCGCGAACTGGCCGAGGCCATGCGCGCGATTTATGCGCCTTTGCCCTATTTGAATGCCCAAGCCATCAGCGCGATCTAAGCGCCGAGCAACTAACCCTTTGATTTCAAGGGCAGTGGACGTAAGGCCGGGCCTTATGCCATAGAAAGTTAAGATGAGCTTTTGGGGAAAGCTGGGCCATGGCTGTTGGATTTACCGCATTAGACTGGCTGATTTTGGGCGGCTATGTCGCCATCATCGCCATTGCCGGCATTCTGGCAACCAATCGTAAGATGGCTAAAGCCAATGATTATTTTCTGGCTGGCAATAATGTGCCGATCTGGTTGGTCGCTATTTCCGTCCTTTCTACCAGTCAATCTGCTGCAACCTTTCTGGGTGCACCAGATTCCAGCTATCGCGGCGACTTCACCTATTTGGGCAGCAATATAGGCGCAGCCTTGGGCGCGATCATCGTCGCCATGGTCCTGATGCCGCGCTTTTATGCCATGCAGGCCACCACCGTTTATGAGCTTCTGGAAAAGCGCTATGACCGGGCGGCCCGCCAAGCTGCCGCAGGCATGTATCTAGTAGGTCGGGTGCTGGCCAGCGGCGCGCGCCTCTATTTAGCGGCTATTGCTGTCTCGATGATCATGTTTGGCGACATTGCGCCCGAACATATCATTCAAGCCTCGCTTTTGCTCTTGGTATTTGGCCTGATCTTCACTTTCATTGGCGGCTTAAACGCGATCATCTGGAGTGATCTGGTGCAAGTCGCGATCTATGTCACCGCAGCTTTGACCGTTGTCGTTTTCCTGCTGATGAAGATTCCGGCATCTGGGGTCGAGATTTGGCAGGGCCTTGCGCATACACCCGAGGGCATCAATAAGCTGCAACTTATTGACTTTAGTCTGGATTTCAGCGCGCCTTTTTCCTTCTGGGCCTTGATAACCGGCGTCGCGATTTTGAACGCCTGCAACTTTGGCCTCGATCAAGATACCTCTCAGCGCCTTCTGGCTTGCAAAGACGCCAAGCAAGGCAATCAAGCCATGTTTGTTTCGGTGTTTGCCACTATCCCCGTGGTGCTGATATTCATGACCATTGGGTCTTTACTCTATGTCTTTTACCAGCGCCCAGATTTGATGATCCAAGAGGGTAGCCAAGAGGTGATGACCAAGTTTGACGGGCAAGATATCACCGTCTTCATGACCTTCATCTTGACGCAAATGCCGCCCGGCCTGCGCGGCTTTGTGACCGTTGGCGTGATTGCGGCCGCTGCTGTCAATTCTGGCCTCATCTCCATGTCATCGGTTTTGGTGCAGGACTTCTACCGGCCTTGGCGCGACAAGCGTGGGCCCAAGCCGGAGGCCCATTATGTTCGGGCCGGACAATTCGGCATGGTGGTGCTGGGCCTCGCCTTATTTGCCATGTCGATCCTCTGTTTCTATTGGCAGCAATATACCGACACGCCCCTTCTGACCTTTGTACTGTCGGTCATGACGTTCGCATATTCTGGCTTGTCCGGCGTTTATATCACGGCAGTCTTTACCAAGCGCGGCTCTACCGCCAGCGTCATTGCCGCTCTGATCGCTGGTTTTATCACGATCTTGCTGCAGCAAGCCTATATCGTCGACTATTTTGGCCTACCACCTGCATGGAAAAGCCTCGCCTTCCCATGGCAATTGTGTATCGGCACAACAGTGGCGTTCCTAGTGTGCCAATTGGGGCAGACCAAACAGCCTGCCCCAAGCTTGGTTGCTTAAGACCAGAAGCCGACTGCGGCTTTCGTGTCCCTCAAAATCGGCTGCGCGATGGCATTCGCCCGGTCGGCACCTTCCCGCAGGATCGCATCAATCTGGGCAGGGTCTGCTAGATAAGTGGCCATAGAGGTCATGGTGGGCCCAAGGGCCTCTACCGCAAGATCGGCCAAGCGTGGCTTGAAGACGCCAAAGCCGGCACCAACAAACTCGGCTACCACCTGTTCCTTGGTGTGCCCCGATAGCGCCGAGTAAATGCTGACCAGATTGTCGACTTCTGGCCGGTCCTTAAGTTCGTCCACATGCGACGGCATGGGTAAAGTATCCGTCTTTGCTTTTTTGATCTTTTTGACCATCACATCGACTGTATCAGTCAGATTGATCCGTGAATTATCCGCCGGGTCCGACTTGGACATCTTTTTGGATCCATCTTGCAAATTCATCACGCGTGCAGCGGGGCCGCCAATGATGGGCTCTGGCAAGGGAAAGAAGCCATCGACTTTGAAGTCCGTATTGAAGCGGGCTGCAATATCGCGCGACAATTCAAGATGCTGCTTCTGGTCATCGCCCACAGGCACATGGGTGGCCTTATACGTCAGAATGTCGGCGGCCATCAGAACCGGATAGTCGAACAGACCGACAGAGCTGCGCTCGGCATTCTTGCCCGCTTTATCCTTGAACTGGGTCATGCGCTCTAACCAGCCCATGCGCGCCACGCAATTGAGGATCCAGGCAAGTTCAGCATGGGCGGATACGTTGGATTGTACGAAAATGACTGAGCGCATGGGGTCAACGCCCGCAGCCAGATAGGCTGCGGCGACTTCGCGGGTTTGTGCCCGCAGCCTTTCGGGATCCTGTGGCACAGTGATCGCGTGCAAATCCACCACGCAATAGATACACTCTGTGCCGGGCTCGTTCTGCAATTCGACAAAGCGCTTAATCGCGCCCAGATAATTGCCTAAGTGCAAGTTCGCGGTGGGTTGAACCCCGGAGAATACCCGCTTTTTTACGATGTCGGTCATGTCTGTCTTCTTACGCTAAAATTCATCTTGCGCCGAGGCGGCAGGGCCCCCTGCGGGCCTTTGGAGCGCCATCTTGATATCGGCCATGGTAACTGCCCGCACCAAGAAGGCGACTGCCGCATAAACGATCGCACCCAGCAAGCAAACCAATAAAGTCGCCACTTCCTTACCAAATACCAGTCTGGCTTCAAACCAGCCTTCGATCGGCACGCGATTGAGCGCTGCAAAGCCGAGTACGGCCGCCATAACCGCTGTGGCCATCACGATGCGGACGAACTTACCCAGTACCCAAGCCTCTGGTCGCCATTTGCGCTCTTGCAATAAAGTTACCGCCAATAAAAGCGCATTCACCCAACCTGAAACGCTGGCGGCAATAGCCAGTCCGACATAGCCTTGCAAGTCTATGGCGCGCAGGCCAAAAAAGAGCGCAGCCCCCAAGGCGACGTTCACTAAGACGCTAATCAGAGCAAAATTCATCGGCCTTTTGGTATCGCCACGCGCAAAAAACGGGGGGGCCAAAATGCGGATCAACACAAACGCAGGGACACCCCAGCCATAATGCAACAAAGCATCCGCAGTTGCCCGCGCATCGGCCTCGGTAAACTGGCCACCCGCCCAAAAGCCCTGCATCAGAAAGAACGGTACAACAACCAAGGCTGCGGCGGCGGGCAGCGTAAAGGCCATCGACAGGACAAACGCCTCGTCCAAAGCCTTGGTATCATCACCTGTTTCGGGGCTAGCGACAGCGCGCGCCAAACGGGGCAGCAAAGCCACCCCAATGGCCACCCCGATCAGCCCCAAGGGCAGCTGAAACAGACGGTCGGCCGCATAAAGCCAAGATTTTGCCCCGACCTCAAAGCTCGACAAGGACTGGCTGACCAGCACGTTTAAATGTGTCGCGCTCCCCGCAATCACGGATGGGCCCATGACCGTAACAATGGCCTTCACTTCTGGTGTTAGACGAGGCACCCGAAAGCCGATGCGAACGCCTAAGCGCCGACAGCCGATATAAAGTGCGGTGGCCTGCAACACCCCGGCAATCGTGATGGCGACTGCCGCGTTCAAGGCAGCCTGCGTCGGCTCTCGCACAAAGATGACCGCGGCTAGAATGGTCAGATTTAGCAGGGTTGGCGCGGCAGCCGACAGGGCGAACTTGCCGGCCGTGTTCAAGACGCCCGAAAACAAGGAACTCATCGCCATGCCGACCAGATAGGGCATGGTGATTTGGGTCAGCAAAAT
>JAIXQA010000060.1 GCA_027485915.1 Alphaproteobacteria bacterium
ACGCGCAACGCCTTCTTCAATTTCAATGGTTCGCAAGCTTGTATCAGCGGCTCGGGCTGTCGCCTGGATCTCAACACCGGCACTGCTAATGGCTGTGTTGCGGATTATAATGAAATCGCGTGGAACAATTCCGGCGGGGCTTGGTGCTCCTGGGTACCAAAGCAGACGTGGGATAGCTTCCGCCGGATTACGGGGCCAAACTTGAACTGCCCCATGCCCATGCTGGGTTTGTCGGCCAGCCGAACCCAATTGATCGATACGATTGACCGCCTGTCGCCATCCCCGGGTGGGACACATGCTGACGTTGGCTTAAGATGGGGCCTGCGCGCCCTATCGCCACGTACCGAATGGGCTAACTTCTTCCACCATGCCAAGCCCGAGCCCTATGGTTCTGATAAAGCCACCAAGGTCATGGTTCTGATGACCGATGGGGCAAACGAGCAGGCGATCAACTTCCCCGGCTATTGGGGTTGTAACGAATCTGGCGCGCCAGGTTGCTCGGGTTCTCCGGATCGCTCTACACTCGACAGCCGCATGCAGTCGTGGTGTACCGCAATCCGCGACACTTATAAGATCGAGCTTTATACGGTGGCGATCAACGTTTCGGACAGTGATGCGGTAAGTCGTCTTCGCACCTGCGCCGGGGATCCAGACCGTGCATTTGCGGTGGATGCAAGCCAGCTCAATGCGACCTTTGAGCAGATCGCCCGGGAGACCTTCAGCTTGCGCTTGAAGGAATGAAGCTGATTATCGAAGCCCTCGTCCCCGGTTCGTGAATCTACATTGCGTCTGGGGCAATCCTTGGCGCAAACTGGACCCCACCATAACAAAACGCCCCCCTGCTTTGGCAGGGGGGCGGCTGGATGCGCAATGTAACAGCACTTAAGCGCTCTAGGTGCGCGGTGCCATCACCATCGTCATTTGCTTGCCTTCGAGGCGTGGTTCGCTCTCAACTTTGGCAATGGTTTCAAAGTCGCGCTTGACCCGCATCAAGAGGTCAATCCCCAGATGCTGGTGCGCCATTTCGCGACCCCGGAAGCGCAGGGTGACTTTCACCTTATCGCCTTCTTCGAAGAAGCGGGACATGGCGCGGGCCTTTACGTCATAATCATGATCGTCAATCATCGGGCGGAGCTTGATTTCCTTCAGCTCAACAACCTTCTGACGCTTGCGCGCTTCATTCTTCTTTTTCTGTTCTTGGAATTTGAACTTTCCATAATCGAGGATCTTCACCACGGGCGGGTTTGCAGTTCCTGCGATCTCTACGAGGTCCAGCCCAGCCTCTGCCGCGGCATCAAGCGCTGCAGCTAAAGGCATCTCGCCTTGCTTTTCGCCATTCTCGTCAATCAGAAGGACGCGCGGTGCGCGGATCTCTTCATTGATGCGGGGGCCGTCTTTAGTGGGCGTTGCAGCCATAGGGCGTCTGATGTTCGTCTCTCCATAGATTACGCGGTTGGGTGCCGCAAATGCCTTCGTCCCGGGTTTCACCGGGCACGACTAGATAATGGATGTAAATGAACAATCCTTCAAGGCGTCATGATGTTTGTGCTTCAAGAATTGTCGGTGTAACGGCACGCGCCGCCGCCAAAACATCTTGAACACGGATCGTATCGAAGTTGCGCGCCACCAAGCCCACAGTGGCAGAGCCCCGCGGCGCAGCCTTACGTACGCTGGCCTCGTTAGGATTAATGATCGCCAAAGTCGGCGCTCCAGCCGCAGCCGCGATAATTGCCATATCGCCCTCCGAGCCTACGGCGAGCATGGATTTGCGTGCTAAACCAATATATTGGAACACATCGAGACGTGCGACGAGGTCGAGCGCTTTGGGCGCTATCGCACGAATTTCAACTGCCAACTCAATCGCGGCAGGCCCACCCACCAATACAGGTTGGATGCCGCGCGCCTCCAGCGCTAAGGCTAATTCGCCATAGCGCGCGGTCGGCCAGCGCTTGGAAGGTTCAGCGGCTGGCCCTTCTGGAGCTAGAAAGGCAAAGGGCTCGCCAATGCCATGGTGGCGAGGCGTCAGCTTAGCGTGATCTTTCACCACTGATTCGACCCAATCTAGGTCGGGTACAGGCGATAGGCCGGGCGCAAACCCTTCTTTGGGTCCCACACCGCAGGTCATCAATTGTTCTGCATGGCGGTCCAGCCGGTGAAGGGTGAGGCGCGTGCGGTCAACATGGGGGTGCGAACACCCGACAGCTCCGCCCGACCATTTTGGTTGAAACGGCCAGAGCAGCTTAAACAAAGCCTCGCTTTCAGAACTATTGGTCAAGTCATAGACCATAGAATAGCGTTCTTGATGCAGCGACCAGACGAACTTTGCTTTGTCGATTAACTTGGATTGTGGCCACCGCACATCGACCCGATCCACATAGGGGGATTTTGATAGAAATCGTACATTGCCGCGCTGGGTCAGGACAGTGATTTCGGCATCTCGATAATGGTCGCGCAGCATCGCTAGCGGGGCGAGGGCCAAGACCGCATCGCCCAAACTTCCCAACACGATAACTAAGATCCGCTCCCGGTTCACGTCTTTTCCTGTCACTTCTCTGGTTCAAGCAGCCGCTGGTATAGCGAAACTGTGGCAAATTGTAGGGCACGGGTTGTAAAGCGCGCCCGCACCCGCGCGGCCCCCGCAGCACCCATTTTCACCTTTTCCTTAGGTGAGAGCGCCACAAGTCGACCCATGCAATCTGCTAAGGCCTTACCATCGCCTGCGGGGCTCAGAAAGCCCGTAACCCCATCTTCCACAGTTTCGCGCGCACCACCAAGGTTGGAGGCAATGACGGGCAGACCCATGGCTTGCGCCTCGGCCGCTGTGCGGCCAAAAGCCTCTGGCTCTGTCGAAGGCGTGACAGCAAAATCAGCCAAAGAGAAGGCCGCGGGCATATCATTGCAATGACCAACCAGATGCACCTGACCTTCAAGGCCGTACCGGTGAATGTCTTGGCTAAGCTCTGCCCGATACGCATCCCGACCTTGCGGATCACCCACCATCAAACAGTCGATCTCGATGCCGCTGCGCCTTAGGTGCCCAAGGGCTTCCAGCATCACCTTTTGGCCTTTCCAAGCCGTGAGGCGGGCCGGCAGGATAGCGCGTGGGCGAGGACAGGCCAGCGGGACACCCCATTGGCTTGCCAACTCTTCCCGGCGTTTGTTTGACACGACGTGTGGATCAAAGGCTTCGATGTCGACACCGCGATAAATCACCTCGACTTTGTCAGGGTTGATTTTATGCTCTGCCAAGACATGGTCGCGGGTGTAGCCTGAATTGGCGATCACCAAATCTCCGCGCGCCATGACGCTATTGTACCAACGCTTAAGGCCTGACTTCGCGTTATAAATGCCGTGATAGGTCGTCACAAACGGCGTCTTGGTGCGTCTTGCCGCTAGGAATGCGCTCCACCCCGGCGCACGAGAACGGGCATGGACCAGATCGACCTTTTCTTGCTCGATGATCTGGGCGAGCTTGGACACATTGGAAACAAAAACCGTCCAAGGACTCTTTGAATTGGCCTCGCCAAACACATGTTGGGCACCGATTGCATCCAGCTCAAGCACCAATCGGCCGCCTGCGCTGAACACCAAAGCGCGGCCACCTGCTTCGACGATGGCGCTCGCAACTTCCAAGGTCGTCCGCTCAACCCCGCCAGTGGCCATTTCCGGCACAACTTGCAGGATGGTTTTGTTCTTAAGGGACGCTAAAGGGGGGAGGGGTGGGGACAAAATTCGCCTATTCCAGTAATTCCAGCCACGGTGTTCTTGCGTTTAGCTGAGAGCCAGCTAATTGCCTACCCGAGCGCGCCATAATAAGTCGCGATCGTAAACAAATTCAGGGAGTTTCCAATCATGCAATTAGACGATTCCATCGCCGCGATCGTAACTGGCGGCGCTTCTGGTCTAGGTGAAGCGACTGCGCGCGCCTTGCGAGCCCATGGCGTAAAAGTTGCGCTGTTCGATATGAATGTAGCCCGCGGCACAGAAGTCGCTGCTGAAATCGGTGCTACTTTCTGCGAAGTCAACGTGACCTCGGAAGAAAGCGTTGATGCCGGCTTTGCAAAGGCTCGCGCCGCCAATGGGCAAGAGCGTATTCTCGTCAATTGCGCTGGCACCGGCAATGCGATCAAAACGGCCAGCCGTGACAAGAAGACAGGCGACATCAAACACTTCCCACTCGATTCCTTTAACATGATCATACAGATCAATCTGGTCGGCACTTTCCGTTGCATTGCCAAATCGGCTGCGGGCATGTTGACGCTTGACCCGCTGGAAGATGGTGAGCGCGGTGCCATTGTGAACACGGCGTCAGTTGCGGCAGAAGATGGCCAAATGGGCCAAGCCGCTTACTCGGCTTCCAAGGGTGGCGTCGTGGGGATGACTTTGCCCATCGCGCGCGATTTGATGAGCGAGGGCATTCGCGTCAACACCATTCTGCCCGGCATTTTCAACACGCCTTTGATGAATGCCGCTCCCGATGCAGTTAAAGACGCGTTGGCCATGAGCGTGCCTTTCCCCAAGCGTTTGGGCTTGCCGCATGAATATGCGCAATTGGCTTTGACCATGATCACCAATGGCTATTTCAACGGCGAAGACGTCCGCTTGGATGGTGCCATCCGCATGGCCCCACGCTAAGGCGACTCGGGCACCTGCAGGGCTTTGCGCGCTGCGGGTGCCCCTATTTAGGTCGACGAACCGCTTGGGCTTCAACTTCGATTAAAGTGCCGGGGCCACCGACAAGGCCTGCCACCTGAATTGTGGCGCGCGCAGGCTTATTGGGTTGTGTGGGCGTGCCAAAGTGACGTCGATAAGCGGCCATCATGCCGGCAAAGTCCATCGCCCCATTTTGGGCGGGGTCGCCCGCCAGATAGACGCGCATCATCACCACATCGCCTAAGCCCAGTTTTTGAACGGCCAAGGCCGCTTCCAAGCGTTTGAACACAAGGTCAGACTGCGCTTCTGTGTTGCCGCCAAAGTAAGCCGTTGAACTCGCTGGTGCCTTAGGGTCCACCACAGGCGGCAATAGGCCGCTGATATAAATCGTCTCATAGCCTGCAGGGACGACAACGGATTGGGCAATGAAAGCCCCTTCGGGCACATAGCGGGTAACTTCATCGGCATGGACGGCCGGTGCAAAAATCAGCGAACAGGCAAGGCTCAAAGCAGCAGATCGGGAGATAGGGGAAACACGCATGACTTGAAACTTTCCCTAAAATGGTGGAAATACTCAAGAGTAAACTCACGCAGCTGATCGAGCAGCATGAAAAATTGCCTTGGCTAGGATGCGCGGCTGTGCCCGATTGCGCTTAAGCTGATTATTTATCAGCCTCCCCACATTAGGCTAGTTACGTAAGAGTAACGTGCGGGCAGTTGCGAAATTTGTCCAGTCCGAGCTGGCAATTTTTGGGCTTTAGCCTTGCTGAATGGCCAAACAGCCGTGAAGATGGGGTAAGCCTGCCCGATTTTGAGGCAAGGCATCAACAGATTTGGGAGCACGACCTATGACACTCGAAATTCTCGCTACGGGTTTGCACTTCCCTGAAGGCCCCGTGGTGTTCGACGATGGCTCTGTCGTGTTTGTTGAGATAAAGTCGGGCAATATAACCCGCTATTGGAATGGCAAGACCGAAGTCATTGCCCATCTGGACGGTGGGCCGAATGGAGCCGCTCTTGGCCCAGACGGAGCTATGTATGTCTGCAATAATGGCGGCTTTGCTTGGTCAGATTTTGGTGGCCTAATGGTGCCAGGCCACGAGCCTGAGGATTATTCGGGCGGGCGGATTGAGCGGGTGGATTTGGCAACCGGCAAAATCGAGCGCCTGTTTGATACGATTGATGGTCATGCCCTGCGTGGCCCCAATGACCTCGTCTTTGATCGCCATGGCGGCTTTTACTTCACTGACCACGGCAAAAGCCACCACCGTCACCGCGATTATGGCGGCCTCTTTTATGTGACACCCGGTGCTGCTTCCGCGCATGAATTGTCACACGGCTATACTTCGCCCAATGGCGTTGGCCTCAGCCCCGATGGCAAAACCATCTATATGGCCGACACGATGGAAGGCAGGCTCTATGCTTTTGACGTCGCAGGGCCCGGCCAGATCGCCCCCGCGAGCCCGTTTCGCGCCGCCCGCGTGGTTGGCCGCGTCGATCAATGGACTTTGTTTGATAGCTTGGCGGTAGAAGCCGATGGTACGGTTGCGATTGCGACCCTGATCAATCCCGGCATCACCCGCATGGACCCCGCCACAGGTGCGCACAGCCTTGTGCCAACCGACGATCTGATGACCACCAATATTGCCTTTGGCGGAGAAGATATGCGCGACGCTTATATCACGCTGTCCTCAACTGGACGCCTCGCCAAAATGCGCTGGGATCGTCCGGGCTTGCGGTTGAATTATCAGGGGTGAGGGGGGGGCGTAGGGTGCATTCCGGCAGGAATGCACCACATATACAGCGCTGTTTCTAATTTATTTTTTACTTAGATCGCCTTTGCCGCAGGCTGTGCCTTGCCCAAAGACACTTGTCGAACTCCTTCAAGGCAAGCGGCGTGCGGCCTGAAGCCGCTCCAAGTCAAAAAAGACCTTTAAGTTTGGCTTGACCATGGTGCATTCCATTGCTGGAATGCACCCTTGTTACTTCGATCCATGTCATAAGGAAGTCGGGCGGGACCCTGTATGCACCCTTGGTCCTGCAAGACCGTCGCGTAGCTGAGGGCCCGCCCG
>JAIXQA010000030.1 GCA_027485915.1 Alphaproteobacteria bacterium
AGGAGATCCCCGATTGGCTGACGCCATCGGGGATGACATTGCTTGAGGATTGTTCCGTCTAGACCCATTTTGGTGGAAAACATGTTTCACCAAAATGGATGATCGAGGATGAGTGCGACATCTGGGTCGTCAAGTGTCCGTTTTCTTCGAAAACGGATCGCGTCGCGACGCAGCAAAGCTGCGCACTTGACTACCCAGAGGTCGCCAGAACAATTTCGTTAGCGGTTTGGCGGACCAAAGGGAGCACCAAAACCGCTTCCAGACAAATTCGGTCTTCAAAACCACCGCCACCCCCGCCAGAGCGTGAGCTGCGGGCCGGGACCTCAGGAGACCTTGCGGCACAAGATCCCCGATTGGCTGGTGCGATCGGAGATGACATTGGCTTGTATTTGCCCCCTCACCAACCTGCCCAAAATCCTGAAACCCGCCATAGACCTTTAACCATTTCCGCGCTAAAGCAGCGGCGCTGCCGGAGACGGTGGCGATCCGCCGGTCGATACGCCGCTCACAAGCGCGCGACCCTTGCGGGCGAAGCGTGGGTTGCTTGTTAGCCTCTGGTTAAGAGCAATCCAGTGATGATTAACTCGCTCGAACAAAGGACGGCTTACCATGCCCTCACTCAATAGTTTTAATTCTCGCCAGACTCTTACTGTCGGCGACAAGACCTATGTCTATTATTCGCTAGAAGCTGCCTCGAAAAACGGTCTTGGCGATGTTTCTAAACTTCCCGTGACGTTGAAAATCTTGCTGGAAAACCTGTTGCGCGCAGAAGATGGCGTCACGGTGACCAAAGCCGACATCGAAGCGGTCGCCAAATGGGTGGACAATAAAGGTAAGATCGAACACGAAATCGCCTTCCGCCCTGCCCGCGTGCTCATGCAAGACTTCACCGGCGTGCCCGCGGTGGTCGATCTGGCCGCCATGCGCGATGCGGCAGCAGCGCTGGGCTCCAACCCTGAAAAGGTCAATCCGCTGATCCCGGTGGATCTTGTGATCGACCATTCCGTCATGGTCGATTATGCCGGTAAGGGCGACAGCTTCGCCAAGAATGTCGACCTTGAATATGACCGCAATGGCGAGCGTTATGAGTTTCTGCGTTGGGGCCAAAGCGCATTTAAAAACTTCCGCGTTGTGCCTCCCGGCACGGGCATTTGCCACCAAGTGAACCTCGAATATTTGGCCCAAACCATCTGGACCGCCGAAGATGGTCGCGACGAAGTCGCCTATCCAGATAGCGTTGTCGGCACCGACAGCCACACCACCATGATCAATGGCTTGGCTGTTTTAGGCTGGGGCGTTGGCGGGATTGAAGCAGAAGCTGCCATGTTGGGCCAGCCCATCTCGATGCTGATCCCTGAAGTGGTTGGCTTTAAGCTCGACGGCAAATTGCCAGAAGGGGCAACGGCGACCGACCTCGTGCTGACTGTCACCCAAATGCTTCGTAAGAAGGGCGTAGTTGGCAAGTTTGTGGAATTCTTTGGGCCAGGCCTTGATTCCATGACCTTGGAAGACCGCGCCACCATCGCCAATATGGCCCCAGAATATGGCGCGACCTGCGGCTTCTTCCCCGTGGCCGAAGACACGATTAACTTCCTGCGCTCCACCGGCCGTGATGCCGGCCGGGTTGCCTTGGTAGAGGCCTATGCCAAAGCCAATATGATGTGGAAACATGATGCGGGTCAGCCCGTCTTTACGGACGAATTGGCCCTTGATCTTGGCAGCGTCCAACCTTCGCTCGCTGGACCCAAGCGCCCACAAGACCGCGTCTTGGTGGCCGATGCTGCAACAGCGTTTAAGACCGCGCTGGCAGGTGAATTCGGCAAAGCTGGCGAAGTGGCCAAGCGGGTTGGCGTGGAAGGTCACAACCATGACCTCGGCCATGGCGATGTGGTCATTGCCGCGATTACCTCGTGCACCAATACCTCGAATCCTTCGGTGCTGATCGCAGCAGGCCTAGTGGCCCGCAAGGCCCGCGCGAAAGGTTTGACCGTAAAGCCTTGGGTGAAGACCTCGCTGGCACCGGGCTCGCAAGTCGTCACAGATTATCTGACTCAATCTGGCCTGCAGTCCGACTTAGACGCCATGGGCTTTAATCTGGTGGGCTATGGCTGCACCACCTGTATCGGCAACTCGGGCCCGCTCCCCGAAGCCATCACCAAGGCAATTGTGTCTGGCGATTTGGTAGCCGCGTCTGTGTTGTCGGGCAACCGCAACTTTGAAGGCCGCGTCAACCCAGACACGCGCGCCAATTATCTGGCTTCCCCGCCTTTGGTTGTCGCTTATGCTTTGGCAGGCTCCATGCAAGTGGATCTCAACAAAGAGCCGCTGGGTACCGGCACAGATGGCCAGCCCGTCTATCTGAAGGACGTGTGGCCAACCTCTGCCGAAGTCTCAGCCATCATGCGCGAATATGTAACGGCCGAGATGTTTGCCCGCCGCTATGCAGATGTGTTCAAAGGCGACCAGAATTGGCAAGCCATCCAAGTCTCCGGAGGCCAAACCTATAATTGGCCAGCTAAGTCGACCTATGTGGCAAACCCGCCCTACTTTGAAGGCATGACCATGACGCCAAAAGGTGTGGAAGATATTCTGCACGCCCGCGTTTTGGGTCTGTTCGGCGATAGCATCACGACCGACCATATTTCGCCCGCAGGCTCGATCAAAGCATCAAGCCCAGCAGGCAAATTCCTGACCGAAAATGGCGTCTCAGCCATCGACTTCAACTCTTATGGTGCCCGTCGTGGCCACCATGAAGTGATGATGCGCGGCACCTTTGCCAATATCCGCATCAAGAACCAAATGGTTCCGGGTGTTGAAGGGGGCGTGACCAAGCATTGGCCAGATGGCGAAGTCATGCCGATCTATGACGCAGCCATGCTCTATAAGGATGCCGGCACGCCGCTGGTGATCTTTGCGGGCAAAGAATATGGGACTGGCTCATCGCGTGACTGGGCAGCAAAGGGCACCAATCTTCTCGGCGTCCGGGCTGTGATTACCGAAAGCTTTGAGCGTATCCACCGTTCCAACCTGATCGGCATGGGCGTTCTGCCCTTCCAATTCCGCGATGGGGTGACCTGGGCCAGCCTCAATCTGATTGGCGATGAAATGGTGTCTATCTATGGCATTAATGACATCGCCCCACGCAAAGAGATGGAAGTCGAAATCCGCCGCGCCGACGGCACAGTGGTGATCGCCCCCGTCATTAGCCGGATCGATACGGCAAACGAGCTCGATTACTATTTCTCGGGCGGGATCATGCAGTTCGTGCTGCGCCAATTGGCCCGAGCGGCCTAGGAAACCTATTCCCCCTTTTCTGATACGGGAAAGGGGGAATTTCCCGGTTAGGCGTCTTTATTCTGACGCAAACCAGCCTTTTTTTTGCTTAATCCGGGTTTGATGATACCTCTGGTACTTTGGAGGCAAACCCATGCGTCGTCTATTACTGCTCTCGGCCGCCTTTAGTCTTGCGTTACCGCTTCCGGCGTCTAGTGACTCGGTGCAGCCGGTTACTTTCGTTCCCAAGGACGGGTTTGGGCTTTGCCGTAACGCACCGGAATTGATGACCATGGCTCCAGAAGTGGGCGGCCAGCAAGTCCAACCCTCTCGTTGGGGAAGCCGAGGCGATGGCGCGGCTACGCCGAGCGAGGCGGTAGAGGGCGTTATGCTTTCTCCCGAGACGTCGCCTCTACCGCCTGCACCACCGCCTGCACCACCGCCACCTCCACCACCTCCTCCACCTCCACCGCCGGTTGGGGAAATTGCGAGCGCTGCCAGTCCCTCGGTAAGCGCATCCGACTCAGAATCAATCGTAGTCTCGGGTGCTCGCCGAGAGGCACGCGCGATGAGCTCGCCGGTTGCCGTGGCCGAGGTAAGCGCCAAAGTGAAACCATCGGCTAAAGCGGCCCGAACTATGCCCCCGATCAGGCCCCAACCTACCCCACAGGCGGGCCAATTAACGGCTGGCGAGCATGATGATCTGCTCAACCCGCGCCTATACCAACGCTATGTGGATATGTTTCTGAAAGGCGAAACCTTACAGGGCGTCCCAAAGGTCGACACGGGGCGCGTGATTAGCGTCACGGTTCGCGATCATAAGGGCCAGCCCATGCCATTCGCAGAAGTGACCCTGACCTGTGCCGACGGAAATCGCCTCAGCCTCCAAACACTCGCCAATGGACAGGCGGTATTCTTCCCGGACTTAGACAGACTGGGTTCAACCGTCATGCTGACTGTGCAAAGTGGCAATGACACCAGTCCGGCGCGGCGCATCAATGTTGCGGGCGTTCGCGGTGCTCAGAATGTCGCGGTGGAACTGCGTGGCCAGCGCCAAGAGGTCCGCCAATTTGATTTGGCGCTGGTGGTCGACACCACGGGGAGCATGGGCGACGAGTTAGAGTATCTGAAGTCGGAGCTGCGCGCCATTGTAGGTGCGATCTCGCAGCGCCACCCAAATTTGGACATTCGGATTGCCTTAATTTTCTATCGCGACAAGGGGGATGAATATGTCACCCGTACGTTTGACTTCATGAGTGACGCGGCCAAGGCTCAAAACCTGGTTGCAGCGCAAAGCGCCAGTGGTGGTGGTGACACACCTGAGGCGATGGAAGTGGCGATGAATAAGGCCATGGGCCTGTCGTGGCGGCCTGGCGCGGTCAAATCGCTTCTGCTCGTCGCGGATGCACCACCGCATGGGGAGGATGTCGCTGCGACTTGGAACGCCGCCGAAGTTGCGCGCGCTAAACGCATCCAAGTGGTGCCGATAGCTGCCTCTGGCGTAGATGATGCGGCCCAGTATGTCATGCGGGCCATGGCAGCGGCCACCCAATCGCGCTATTTGTTTTTGACCGATGATAGCGGTATCGGCAATGGCCACGCAGAACCAGACGTGGATTGCTATTTGGTGACGCGGTTAGACGCGCTTGTGCGCCGCGTCCTAGACAGTCAAATCTCGGGCCGTCGAATCGAGCCAGAGGCGCGTGAAATCCTGCGGTCCGTTGGCACCTATGACAAAGGCCGCTGTGTCTTGCCGCAAGATTTTTAGACAAAAATGAAGCGTCACGGCTGACCGAATTTGAGGGTCGAAGGCTTTCCTAAACCCTGTGATTAGGCAAGCTTACCAATCATTCATCAGGCTAGGCCTTTATTTTGCCCAACCGCACTCCTAAGTGGAGTCTCGAACGCCGGAACGGGAACCAATTCCCGGCCCCGACGCTCCTACTATTATCCAACTTATACGGGTAATTCTTTTGGGGAGTGGATATATGACTCGCGCACTCGCGCTTAATGTTGGGCCAGAGCTTGGCCTACAGCGGTATCTCACCGAGATCCGTAAATTTCCAATGCTGGACAAGGACGAGGAATATATGCTCGCCAAGCGTTGGCGTGAGCATGAGGATACTGGTGCGGCTGAAAAGCTGGTGACCAGCCATTTGCGCCTCGTTGCAAAGATGGCAATGGGCTATCGCGGCTATGGCCTACCTGTGGCCGAAGTGATTTCTGAAGGCAATATTGGCCTGATGCAGGCGGTAAAAAAGTTTGACCCTGAAAAAGGCTTCCGCTTGGCAACTTATGCCATGTGGTGGATCCGCGCTTCGATTCAGGAATATGTGCTGCGCTCATGGTCCTTGGTCAAAATGGGTACCACCGCTGCACAGAAGAAGCTGTTCTTCAATCTCCGCCGCATGAAGTCGAAAATGCAGGCGATTGAAGAAGGCGATCTGAAGCCAGAAGACGTCGATTATATCGCAACCCAATTGGCGGTGACGAATGACGAAGTCATTTCGATGAACCGTCGTTTATCGGGCCCTGATGCCTCGCTCAATGTTCGCGTGGGTGAAGATGGTGGCGGGGAATGGCAGGATTGGCTGGCTTCCGATGAAGAGAGCGCTGAGACCGAATATGCGGAGCGCGAAGAGCATGACGAGCGCATGATCTTACTGAACCAAGCTTTGTCGACCTTGAACGAGCGGGAGCAGCACATCATCCGTGAGCGTCGCTTGCGCGATGATCCGGTGACGCTGGAAGACCTCGCCGATCAATATGGCGTTAGCCGAGAGCGCATCCGCCAGATTGAAGTGCGGGCGTTTGAAAAAATGCAAGCCGCGATCAAAAAGGCGGCACTTGAGAGCGGCTTGATCGCCGCCTAATCTCCTTGCACCGTCAGGCATTGAATGGTCATGTAGTCGCTTCAAGGAGTGGCTGCATGACTTTTTCTCGGCGACGGGCGCTGGCTGCAGGGCTTGGACTTTTGACCACTGGCGGGCTTGTGCGCCCAAGCTTTGCGGCACCGGTTCAACAGCCCAGCCATCCGGATTTTTATTTTGGCGCAGATCTGTCTTACGTGAATGAGATGGAAGATTGCGGGGCCATCTTTCGCCGCGGCGGCAAGCGGGTGGACCCATATCAGCTGTTTGCCGAAACGGGCCATAATCTGGTGCGACTGCGCCTGTGGAACAATCCCGACTGGACCACCTATAGCACGTTTGACGATGTACGCAGGTCCATGCGGCGGGCCAAGGCAAGCGGCCAAAAAGTCCTTTTGGATTTTCACTATTCCGACGATTGGGCCGATGGTGACAAGCAATGGATCCCCAAGGCTTGGGAGAATATTGCGACGACCGAAGGCTTGGCGGCTGCGGTCTATCAATTCACTTTTGAGACACTAACCAAGCTTGCCAGTGAAGATCTTATGCCGCACATGGTTCAAGTCGGCAATGAGACCAATAAGGAAATGATGGGGCGGAAGGATTGGAAGTGGGAGACCCGCTCAACCGATTGGGTCCGCAATGCCGCTTTGTTCAACGCGGGTATCAAGGGGGTACGCGATGCGGGCAAGGGCACCGGCACCGCGCCTACAATCATGCTGCATATCGCCCAGCCTGAAAATGCGGAGCCATGGTTTGCCAAAGCCGCCGAGGCAGGCGTGACCGACTTTGATTATATCGGCCTGTCCTATTACCGGAAATGGTCAACCCAAGGCTTAGATGGCCTCAATGCCGCCATCACGCGCCTACGCACCACCTACAAAGCCAATGTGATTGTGGTGGAGACCTCATACCCTTGGACCAATGATGGAGCCGATGAGGCCGCCAATCTGTTGGGGCCCGATACGTTGATCAAGGAATATCCCGCAACGCCAGATGGCCAGCTACGCTATCTGGTCGACCTCACCCAGGGCGTGATCAGCCATGGCGGGGCGGGCGTTGTCTATTGGGAGCCAGCTTGGGTCTCTACTTCTTGCAAGACGCGCTGGGGAAAGGGCTCGCATTGGGAGAATGCGACCTTCTTCGATTTTAAGCGCGGGAACGAGGCTTTGCCCGCCTTTGGCTATGTCCGCCATCCTTATGTTTGGCCAGCTAAGCCCTGAATCTAAGTTGGCGCAGCCATTCCTTAACCCCTATCTGCTAGGGTTGGGGCATGACAAATATGACTTTCGCTCTCAGCGACTTGCCCGATTGCGCCATTCTCGCCAGCAAAAATGGCCGCGTATTAGAAGCTAACGACTTGGCTTCACGACGGTTTGGCGACCAAGTTGCCTTAGGTGCTTTCGCCCCGTGGCATGAGGCACGGTTTGGCTGGACCATTCAAGAGCGCGAAGATGGCAGCCAATTAGGTCTGTTCCGTCCAGATGCCGACGAAACCGCGCGCGGCAAGACCATGCTGTTTGCAACCCTCAGCCATGAAATTCGTACGCCCCTAAACGGGATTTTGGGTATGGCTGGCTTGTTAGCTATGAGTGAATTGAGCAGTGCACAGCGCTCCTGGTTGGGCGCTGTTACCGATTCAGGCCAACACTTGCTCGCACTCCTCAACGACATTCTCGATTATGCTAAGCTTGAAAGCGGCAAGATTGAGCTAGAGACCATGGTCTTCAATCCAGCCAAAACGCTGCAATCCGTGGCCGAATTATGCTCACCCCGTGCGCATGAAAAGGCGCTGGAAATCGTCTTGGTCGTGGCACCAGATGTGCCAGTTGAAGTGGCAGGTGATGATGGCCGTTTACGCCAGATCATTTTGAACCTTGCCTCCAACGCGGTGAAATTCACCCATGAAGGCGGTGTCCTACTGCGCTTGGAAGCCGCTGGCGTGAATCGGTTGCGATTTAGCGTGGAAGACACAGGCATTGGCATTCCAGACGACAAGATGGAACGCGTTTTCGACGAATTCCAACAAGCCGATTCCTCGCACTCGCGCCGATTTGGCGGCACCGGACTCGGCCTTGCGATCGTCAAGAAGCTAACGATCGCTTTGGGCGGCACCGTTAGTTTGAAGAAACGCGAAGGCGGCGGTAGCGTGTTCTGGATCGACATTCCGTTTGAAACTGTGACCCCTGCCCCTGCGCGCAGCCAACGTCTGACCGGCAAAACCATCGCCATTCAAAGCCAATCCACCCTTTTGGTCGAAGCGCTCAGCCTCGCTCTTGAAGATGAAGGCGCTTTGGTGAAACGGGTTGAAACGCCCCGCCAAGCGAAGGGAGCCAGCGTCATCCTCTTGGATCACCACACCGATACGGTCCAAGCTGCCCCTTGGCTGAAATGTACAAGCCCGGTTGTGGCCCTCATTCCGCAAGAAAGCCGCGATTTGATTGACGATTATCGTGCGAAAGGGGCGATTGGCTATTTGATCAAGCCCTTACGCATCGCTTCCTTGATTGAGCGTGTGGCATTGGCCGCCGGGGAAGGCGTCGACACACGTCCGGTGGTCGCTAATGACGAGCGTGCGGATACAACTCCAATTGCGATTGGCTTGCGGGTCCTCTTGGCCGAAGACAATCCAATCAACGCCTTGTTGGCCAAGTCGCTCTTGGTGCGCAATGGCTGCCATGTTGTGGCCGTCGGAAATGGGGCTGAAGCGCTTAGAGCTGTGCAGGACGCACCCTATGATCTGGTTCTGATGGACGTCCACATGCCAGTGATGGACGGCTTTGAAGCTACGCGTGCCATTCGGGCCTTGGGTGGCCGCTACTTGGAAATGCCGATCATCGCCTTGACTGCCGCAGCGATGGAAGAAGACCGCCGCGCATGTAAAAATGCGGGCATGAACGACTTCATTACCAAGCCACTCGACCCAGCTATGTTGTCGTCTGTGTTAGAGCGCTGGACGAATGCGTCCAGACAGGCCACTTTCGCCGCCTGAGTTAGGCCGTCATTTTAAGGTCCTGACGCTGATGAGGACCTTCATGGCTGGCAAAAAAGCAGACGAACCTGAATTAGAACTGGGTGCTGACAACAAAGTCGGCGTTGGTGCCTTTTTCGAACGGCCTTCGTTGGTCATGTTCGGTCTGGGCTTTGCAGCCGGCATGCCCAACCAATTGGCAGGTTTGGCTTTGGCTATTTGGCTGCGCGAGGCGGGGGCATCGCTGGCCTTGATTGGCCTGATGGGCCTTGCCACCCTCACCTACGCGCTAAAATTCCTCTGGGCGCCCTTGGTAGATCGGGTCGCCATTCCGGTCTTGGATAAAGTCTTGGGCCGACGCCGCGCCTGGATGCTTTTGACCCAGTCCATTGTCATTGTCGGCCTGCTTTTGATGGCAACGAGTGATCCGGCCCTTGCCTTCACCAAAGAAGGCGATGCCACCGCTGCCTTCATTCCGTTTGCAGGCTTCGCCGTCCTGATTGCCTTGGCAGGTGCCACACAAGACATTGCGATTGACGCATGGCGGATCGAAGTAGCCCGCGATGCCAATCGACTGGGCGTTTTGACGGCAACCTATCAGTGGGGCTACCGGGTTGCCATTCTTTTGGCCGGTGCCCTTCCCCTGTTTGTGGCCCAAGCCCTGAATGGCGACCAATATGGCTGGCTAGGTTGGGCCGCTGCCTATGCTGCCATGGCGGGCTTTATGGGTCTGGCGATCATCTCAACCTTGTTAGCCCCGCGCGAAACCACAGCCCCCGCACCGCGCTGGGTGGCACCAGCGGATGTGCCCCACCGGGGCATCCTCGACAGTTTAGAATGGGTCGGCCGGATCGGCTTAATGCTCTTAGCGGCCTGTGTGTTGGCCGTGGGCCTTGCTGGCAAGGCAGAGCCTTTGGCGTGGTTGGTTGGTGGCCTTTATGGCGGCACTAAAGAAATGAGTGCGGCTTTAGCGGCCAAGCCTTGGGGCGTCTGGCAACAAGTCGGCTATGCTTTGATCGGGCTTAGCCTCGTGGTCGTTGCCTGTTTGCAAATACCCCATTTGAAGACGCGGCCTGGTGCCTATTTCAAAGCAGCTCTGGCTGACCCGTTGGCAGATTTCTTCAGCCGCTACAAAGACTTGGCCAGCCTAATTTTGGTATTCATCTGTGTCTATCGGATGGCAGACTTTGTGCTGAACCTGACCTCGACCATGTATCTGGATGCCGGCTTCTCAAAAGACTCTATCGCCTTTGCTCAGAAGTTTTTTGGCGCAGCCATGAGTGCGATCGGCGCGGGCTTGAGTGGATGGTTGGTGTTGAAATTTGGGTTGTTCCGCTGCCTTGTCATCGGAGCCTTCTTACAGCCCTTATCTAACTTGGCCTTCATTGCGATCACCCTGACTGGCCCCAATGTACCCGCGCTTTATATCGCCATCGGGATCGACAATTTGTCGGGCATGTTCGCGGGCACCTGCCTTATCATGTATATGTCGATGCTGACCAAGGAAGGCTTTACTGCCACCCAATATGCGGTGTTTTCTTCCCTCTATGCCTTGCCCGGCAAGATCATAACCGCGCTATCTGGTCGCGTAGTGGAAGGGGCCGCCAAGGCATCGGAGACAGGTTGGCTGGCTGCTATGAAGCCGTGGTTCAATCATCTGCCAGCTGATGCTTTCGCGGCAGGGGGTGCCAAGCTGGGTGTATCGGGTCAAGCGCTCGCTGCGGGCTATACCGCCTTCTTCTTTTACACGTCTTTGATCGGGATCTTCGGTATCTTTATGGCACTCGTGATTTCGCGCGGTCCGGCTCGAGAGATTTTGGAACGCGAGAAGCGGGAAGAAGTAGAAGCTTCTAACCCTTAGCCTTCAGCAAAGGCTGGATCGTCTTTTTCTGCCGAAAGTTGGACCACAAAGTCTGTGCCCGCCGCACAGGTCGAAGCCAGGACAATGTCCCCGCCGTTCAAGCGGGCGAGTTCGCGCGCGATGGCGAGGCCAAGGCCTGTACCCCCCGTCAGGCCGCTGCCGGAAAAGGGCATGAACAAATTTTCTTGTACCCGTTTAGGCAGGCCCGGCCCCGTATCGACCACATGAAGTTCAATCTGAGTGCCTTTGAGTTTGGCATAGGCGCGGATCGTGCCAGCTTTACCCGATTGAGTAATGGCTTGGGCGGCATTGCGGATCAGATTGGTCAGAATTCGATGCAAATGTTCGCCATCGATTTCGATCTCAAGATCGTTTGGAACCTCATGCTGCCAAGGCACGTTTAAGCCCGCCAAAGCCTCTTCGGCGGCGTCATCTAGCGCATCGGACAGATACAGGAGTTCGCTCTCCGGCGGGCGCTCTTGTGCTTTGCCGAACGCCAAAGTCGATTGGGCGAGATTGACCGCCCTTTGCAAGGCCCGCTCTAGGCGGGGGGCGGTCGCACGCACCACCGGATCATCCACCGAGGCCAAACGCTCACTTACCAATTGGGCCGCGCCTAAGGAGTGGCGCAGATCGTGGGAAATCTTTGAGACCGCAAGACCTAATTGCGCCAAGCGGTCCTTTTGGATGAAGGCTTGGCGCACCGTGTCTTGCATCGCTGAAAAGGCCACTTCGGCTTGCCCGATTTCATCTGCCCGGCCAGAGGGCACAAGCGCGCGACTGGCATCGGTGGGTGCAGTACTAAAGCGTGCGATCGCCCGGGTTAGCCGCCGCATCGGGCGCACAAAGCCATCGGCCAAGGCCGCATAAATCAGGGCCCCAATCGTCAAAGAAAGTGCCAAGGACGCCAAAAGAACTTGCCAAGTCGATCGCAGGAGCGAGTCCTTTAAAGGCGCTTCTGCGACAATGACTTCCAGCTTAATGGCCGCATTGGTCTGTGGGCGACCAATAATGCGGAGATAGCGGCCCTTTGGCGCTGCATAGGCCTCCAGCACGCCAGACAAAGATCGACCAATCGTCTGGGCTTCTGGGTTGATGTCGAGGATGGTGCCCTTTGGTGCTGCGCCCATGACTGCAAGGCGCACGTCATTTTGCAGGATGGTCACGGACTGAATTTCGGCTGCGCGTACCAATTCAGACGTTCGTCCGCCCATCAAGCCATCGCTGTCCGGCGCAGTTACGGCCAAAGCAACGATCTCTGCCGTAGTGAGCCGATTAAGTATCCATTCGTCGCGCAAGCTGGCCATTGTCGGCAGGAAGAACAAGGCTTCCGTCAATAGGATAAAGCCCGCGCCAATGGTCAACAGGCGCGCGGTTAAGCCATCATTGGGCTTAAACTCGGTCGACACCGTCGCCGGAGGTGCCTCAAGGCCTTCGGATGGCACGTTTAGGGTCACTTGTGTCGCACGCTCATTTTCAAAAAAGCTTCCTGTGACCAATGAGGCGAAGGACCAAACACGGCCCGTTCACCCCTAAATGTGGGATCAAGGGGCATTTGTCACCCCCCTAATCTGCCCGTGTCCATAGAGAGGAAACCCAGAAAAAGCCAGCGATGACTGTAATTTACGATTTGGGCTAGTTGTTTTTGCAAATCATTCGCAATATGAAACTAAGAATGAGTATCACTATAAACAAGCCGACCCTCTCGCTCTCCCCATTCGCCACTGTTTTATGCGCCGGGGGCCTTGCCCTGTTGGCTCCAGGCCTTGCCACAGCCGAGGTGGCAGCCCCGGTGGAGACGATCATCGTCATCGGACAGAAAGATGGGCTGCGCACCATTCCAGGCTCTGGTGCCACGATTGAGCAGGCAGATCTGGTGCGCGCGCGCGTCCTAACCGTCAATGAAGCGCTGCGCCAAGTGCCAGGTGTCTTTGCGCGGGATGAAGAAGGCATGGGTCTGCGCCCAAATATTGGCATTCGCGGCCTGTCGCCGACGCGCTCAAGTAAAGTCCTCTTGCTCGAAGACGGTCTACCCCTAAGCTTTGCGCCTTATGGCGACAATGCCACTTATTACCACCCGCCCATCCGTCGCTATAGCCGGATTGAGATCTTGAAAGGGGCCAGCCAAATCCGCTTTGGTCCGAACACTGTCGGCGGGGTGATCAATTATGTGACCCCACCAGCACCGGAAGCCTTTGAAGGCCAAGCCACTTGGGCGGCGGGCTCAGACGGCTATTTGGAAGCCGACCTCAATCTGGGCGGCCCCATCGCGGGCATGCGCGCACTCTTCCACGCGAACGCGACCCAATCTGATGGTGTGCGCGACAATCAATCACTGAAGATCAACGACCTCTATCTGAAACTCGAAAAAAGCTTGGGTGAGCATCATGATCTGACCTTACGGGTCAGCCGCTATGGCGAAGATAGCCAAGTCACCTATTCAGGCCTGACCCAAGCTGAATATCTGGCCAATCGGCGGCAAAATCCGTTTGTGAATGATGGATTTAAGGCAGTTCGCGTCGGGGCTTCCATGCTGTGGGCTTGGGCGATGGATGACACGACAACCTTAAAGACGTCGGCCTCTTATTCCTGGTTTGATCGCGATTGGTGGCGCCAATCGTCCAACTCCGCCCAACGGCCCAATGATGCGTCTGACCCGACCTGTGGCGGCATGGCCAACCTTCTAACCACCTGTGGCAATGAAGGCCGCCTGCGCGAATATCACACCTATGGCTTTGAGAGCCGCTTGAGCAAAACGGGCGAGATCGGTGCTGTGAAGTTTGAGAGCGAACTGGGCATTCGCTATAGTGATGAGCGGCAAAATCGCCTGCAAATCAATTCCGACACCCCAACAGGCCGCACACCTGGCACCAGCGTGAACGCCGGCGTGCGTGAGAATAATCTGCGCTATCTGCAAGCTTGGTCAGGCTTTGCCACCACCAAGGCGACAATCGGGGCGTGGACGATTTCCCCAGGTCTGCGCTATGAACATATTGATCTGCAAAGGTTCAACCGTCTCAATCCAGCAAGCCCGGTGCGCGGTAAAGATCAGATCGAGGCATGGATTCCAGGGCTTGGCATTTCCTACAAGATCAGCCCGCGCTTTGCCGCCTATGTGGGTGTGCATGAAGGTTTCTCGCCGCCGCGCGTGGAAGATGCGATCAACAACTCCACCGGTGCGTCGGTCAATCTGGGGCCAGAGACCAGCACCAATTGGGAAGCAGGCCTGCGAGGCGACATCACCAAGGGCCTTGCAATCGACCTCACCTGGTTCCGCATGGATTTTGACAATCAGATCGTACCAAGCTCTGTTGCGGGTGGAGCTGGCGCGACGCTAACAAGCGCGGGCGAGACATTGCACCAAGGGTTTGAGGCGTCGCTACGCGGCTCGCTCGCCGATATGGGCGTGATGACGACGGGCAATGACCTCTATTTCCGGGCTGCGCTGACCCATGTGGCCAACGCCAGTTATGTCGGCACGCGCTTTTCGGGTGTCTCGGGCAATACAACGCGGTCGGTTACGGGCAACCGCCTACCCTATGCACCGCAATGGCTGATCAATGCTGCCATCGGCTATCAGCTTGGCACGATGGGCGAGTTCCAAATCGAATATGTGCGCACCGATGAAATGTTTACCGACGATCTCAACACCATCACCCCAACGGCGGACGGCCAACGCGGCCTGATCAAGGCCGCCGATATTTGGAACATCACGCTAAACCTCCACCCCGAAAGCTGGCCCTTGGGTGCCTATATTGCGGTGAAAAATGCCGGTGATGCCCGCACCATCGTCGACCGCTCCCGCGGTATCCTCCCCGGCGCACCAAGGCAGGTGCAGTTTGGGTTGACGAAGGCGTTTTAAGGGGGGGGCACCACGGTAAAGCCAAACGTGAAGGTCTTTTTTGACTTAGAACGGCTCTAAGCCTCGCTTCGCTCGCATCAGAGCCGCCCGACAACTCTTCTTGCGCAAGCTGGGGGGTCAAGGGGTTTATCGACTACGTCGACACGCGAAGCGTGCCCCTTGACGCCCCATCTTGCGCGCCCAAACTCGAACGCAGCCTTTGCCAAGGCAAAGCCTGCGGCAAAGGCGATCCTAAGCGGATGGTCTTCAGCAGGTGGCGATAAGGATGGTGCATGCCGTGTGCCCCCTACTCCCGCTCCAAAGCCCCCTTGCCGCGCAAGATTTTGGGCCGGAACTTATCAATCCGCGCCCGGCGCGTTGCCGGGTTTTGGGTCGTGCTGAGCGCGATGGCATAGCTGCGCTGTCGCCCCGAAGTCAGATCGTGGAAAGCTTGTGCCAGCTCTGGATCGGCATCGAGGGCCTCGATCAGTTCATCGGGTAAGTCGAATTCCGCTTGGGTTTTAACAGGCTTAAGGCCTGCCCGTGCATAGCCAATCGCCTCCACCAAATAAGCCTTCAACGTCGGGGCTAAGGCATGCACTTCTGCCGCATCTTTAAACCGCACGAGATCGGCGGTCTGGGTATTGGGGCCAGCGCGCTCTAGGATGTGTGCTGGGTCTTTTAGAAGGGCGGCATTGGAGAAGGTCAGAATAAAGCTATCGCGATGCGCGCCTAAAAGCGCAATATTGCGATTTCCCTCTTGATAACAGGGATGACTCCATTTCACCGTCTCGGTCAGGCCCGCCTCTAAGCACAGCTGACGAAGCGCGGCGAGGCCTTGGCTCCACAATTGGACCGAACAGTCTGGCGTCTCAAATCGCCCACATCGACCGCATCCCTTGGTGAAAAAATCGTCGCTGTGGGTAATCATGGGTCGCTTCCGACAACTTACCCCTCGTTCAGACCATCCGGCACGCCAACGACGTGGAAGCCTGCGTCGACATGGATGACTTCGGCGGTCGTGGAGCGGCCGATGTCGGACAAGAGCCAGAGGGCGCAGCCCGCAATGCCTTCCATCGTCGTGTCTTCCTTCATCAAGGACCACTCACGGCCGGTATTCACAAGGCCACGGCCGCCTTGAATGCCGGCCAGGGCCAAGGTGCGCATGGGACCTGCGCTGATGGCGTTGACGCGAATGCCGCTGGGGCCCAAGTCGCGGGCGATATAGCGGGTGGCGGCTTCAAGGGCTGCTTTGGCCACACCCATCACATTGTAAGATGGCAAGACGCGCTCTGCCCCCAGATAGGACAAAGTGATCATCGAGCCGCCGGGCGACATCAAGGGGGCGGCCCGCTTAGCACAGGCCACCCACGAGAAGGCCGAAATATCCATGGTGCGCAGGAAGTTTTCCCGCGTGGTGTTTTCCACAAACGAGCCCTTCAGCTCATTCTTATCGGAAAAGGCGATGGCGTGGACCAAGAAGTCTAGCCCGCCCCATTTCTCCTTGATGGCGGCAAAGACAGCATCCAATGCCGCATCATCGGTGACGTCGCACGGCAAGATCAGGTCAGAGCCGACGCTTTCGGCCAAGGGCCGCATGCGCTTTTCCAGCGCTTCACCTTGATAGGTAAAGGCCAGTTCTGCGCTTTGGGCGGCCAATTGGCTGGCAATGCCCCAAGCGATCGATTTGTCATTGGCCACGCCCATAATCAGGCCGCGCTTGCCCGTCATCAGGGTGCCGGTTGGATAGCCAGTTTCTTTCGTTTCGCTGCTCATGAGAGCTCCTGCCGCTGAGAATGCTTCCAATCATGTGGAGGTCACATGATGCATGGGGCTTCATTGCCCTGTCCGTGCCAAGGGTCAAGAGGCAGGTGCGGCGAGAAGGGTTGGGTCGGTCTAGTGGCGGGTGAAGAGGCGCTGCAACATGCCGAGCGCACCGGTCAAAGCGATGTCGCCTTCTTCCACGGTCAAGGCCAAGCAAACCCCACCGGGTAAAGCGACAGGATGGTGCATTTGGCCGGGCCGCTTGATTGACAAGTCGCCGGGGCCAAAGCGGCCTGTACCATCTTCAAACGCGCCTGTGACCACTAAGGTATATTCGGTGCCTGTATGGTCGTGATGGGGGGCGCCATGGCCGGGCTCAATCCGCAACAGCTTGGCACGCAGCGCGCCGCCTGTATCCAGCGCCATGGATTTCACGCCGGGGCCCGCAAAGGTCCAGCCTTCTTGGGCCGCAGAGTCAAGGCTGATTTCGCGCAAGGGTTGGGGCAGACCCAACAATTCATCCAAGGCGCGCCCTGCAGCATGCACAGCTTCGCGGGCTTGGGCTTGACTGTCTTCCAGCGCATCAATTTTGGCCAAAACACCTGCAAGGAAGCTGTCTGAAACCGGGGCTGGGGCTTGGGCTTCTAACGCGTCGCCGCCAATGACGTCGCCAAGATCCATAGACAAGGGCGCAACGCCTTTCAGGGCCGCTTGGGTCTCTACCAGCAGGCGCAGAGACGGATCTGCGGTCAGGAAGTCATCGGGATAGGCGCTGATCATTTTCTTCCCTAATCCAAACCCTAAAGGCCAACGTGCCGTGATCTTCCCAAGGTAGTCGATATTGGTTGCCATTTCCTAACGTCAAGGCGAAATGGCCGCAATAGGTCAGTCTGGGCTGTCGAGTTTCGATCTGAGCTTTAAAAAAGCCAATCGAAGCCGAGACTTGACAGTGCCCAGTGGTGTGCCGGTCTGTTCAGCAATCTCGCGGTGCGACAGGCCGTCATAAAAGGCTTGCTGCAAGAGTTGGCGTTGTTCTTCGGGCAGATCGACAATGGCCGCCCGGACTAATTGGTCGCGCTCTGCCCCTGTTATCAGCGAATCGGCAGCCGGAGGAGCAGAGGGCAACAAAAGCGGGTCATTGGGGTCAAGCTCTGGCTTGGTCGTGCGGCGAATGGCATCAATGCGCTTGTTGCGCGCAACCCGAAACAGCCATGTCGAGACCGAGGCTTGCGTGCGATCAAACAAATCAGCCTTACGCCAGACCGTGACCATCACATCTTGGGCCAATTCTTCGGCTAGCGCGTTATCGGCACCCAAGCGCATCAAATAGGCTTTTACGCGCGGGCCGTAATAGGCGAACAACTCCCCATAGGCGGCCTTGTCTTTATGCAAAGCGACGGCTTCCATCAGATCGGCGAAACGGTCACGCTCCCCCTCACTCAAGGCCCCCGGGCTGGGCGGGGCTTTGCCAGCGGCAGACCCCATCGGGCTCGCTTGAGGCTTGCGTGAAGAATTGTCCGATGAAGACATGGGGTTTGGAAGCTACTTTCTAAGGCGCTCTGTCTGGCGAGGAAACCACGACGCGCTTACACGTCTTACCACGCACGACATAACAAAGTAAGGCAAAGGCAACAGTCTGTACTCGGGACGTTTTTTTGGGATGCCTCCCCCACCAAACTGTGCGAAAAGCGGCCCAATCGCTTAAAAGAACGCGGACAAGCGTGCAAGGTGGCGTATCACGTGCACAGCGTGATCTAAGTCGGGATAATCTGGCTGGCTCCACCTAGTGGATAGCGGGCGGAAAGATAGAAGGATGGGATGATGGTGCCTGAGTTAGAGCGTCCAAGTCGTGTCGCACGTTGGGTATCGGCGTTGCTGGTTAGCTTTGCCTGCCTCTTGGCTTTGCCTGCAATCTCAAAGGCGCAAACTGGTGGCGTTCGGTTGGAACCAGACCTGACAATCAACCTTTGGCCGGGAATTGCGCCTGGAGCGCCAAATCCACTGCCCAAGGAAGAAATTGTCTTTAGGAATAATCCCTTCAATCTGATAGACCGTGCGGCCCATGATGTGGCCACCCCCCAACTGAGCCTATTTCGGCCAAGCAAGCCCAATGGGTCCGCCATTCTGATTATCCCAGGCGGGGGCTATTCCTGGGTGGTGATCGACAAGGAAGGCTATGAGGGGGCCAAGCGTTTTGCCGCCGAAGGCTATATGGTCTATGTCCTGCGTTATCGGCTGCCCCATCAAGGCTGGGCGGCCGGGCCAGATACGCCCCTGCAAGACGCCCAGCGCGCCATGCGGCTCATCCGCTCGCGGGCGGGCCAAGACGGCATTCAAGCCAATCAGATCATGGTGATGGGCTTTTCGGCTGGCGGCCATGTCGCAGGCTCACTCGCCCTCAAATTCGACCAAGAAGTCGCGCCACTGTCGGACAGCGTGGATGGACTGTCGGCTAAACCTGACTTGGCGGTTCTCATGTATCCGGTCGTGACGATGACAGAGCCTTTTCGCCACCCCAAATCGCGCGAGAATATGATTGGACTTAGCCCCAGCCCCGCAGCGATTGCGGCTTATTCACTGGAAACCGCGGCACGGGCCGATGCACCGCCTCTATTCATCCTGCACGCAGGCGATGATCCAGCTGTGCCAGTTGAAAACGCTCTGATGCTCTATGAAGCGGCGCGGCGCGCGAAAGCCTCCGTCACCCTACATCTGTTTGAGAAAGGCGGCCACGGCTTTGGCCTTCGTGGCATTGCCGGAACACCTCTCGCCCTCTGGCCAGACCTCGTCTTGAGCTGGGCGCAGGATAAGGGGTTCCCGAAGCCTTAAGTGCCGCGCGATTTAGCCCCTGAATCCAACACATCTGGGCGACGCGGCTCCATCGTCGCTAAGTCCCAGTCGTCGGGCACAAAGGCGCGATAGGTTGGCTTTTGCACTGGATAACCGCCGACTTCGCTTTCGCTATCAATGATTTTACCGCGACCCTCGGCAATATCGGCCAAGATGCGCACATCATGGGCGTCCCGGTCCCAAGGCCGGGCACCGACTTTGGTCAAAAGATCTGCTTCAAGGCCTGCAGCAGGGCTGATCTTCAGGCCGGCGGGGAGGTCGAGTGGCTGGGTCGCCAAATTGATTTTTGCGGCACCAGATGTGTAGCGACCCGTTTGTGGGAGGGCTTTGCCATTCATATCTTGGGCAATATTGTCGCGCAGGAACAGGTCGAGATCACCATGCCCGCCCAGCATCACCAGTGGCAGGCCGGGGGCGGTATTATGTCCGCCGCGCATCGCATTGCCGATCACCGTCATCCGGCCATTCTGGAAGGTTTGGGTGCCCCATTCATTGGCCATCAGATTGTAATGAATGGCCCGATAGCCCGGATTATAGATCAGATTATTGATGATCGCGCCATGGACGCCGCCCTTAAACAAAGGATTACGCTCGACATTATGGGCATAGATATTGCGGTAGATGAGCACGTCATTGGCATTGTCATGGATGAGTGAGCCCTTGGAATGCTCCCCCTTTGCATGGGTCGAGTTCGCCAAGCTTTCAGCGATCAAATTGTTGGAATAGGTGATCTGGCGCGACGTACCCGCCCGCCATTCGGCTGGGGTTTTGCCGGTAAAGCGCGGGCCAGAGGCGGATAGGTTTTCATCCGTCCCCCATGTCAGGCTGCAATGATCGACGATCACATTGCGCGCACCAATCGTGGAGAAAGAATCAAAATCATTGCCGCTCATCTTCGGCTTGCCAGCTTCGCCAGCGCGCACGCGAATATGGCGCATGATGACCTCAGAAGTCGCCACATCCATGCCGCCCCGGATCAAGGTAATGCCAGGCGACGGGGCGGTTTGACCCGCGATGGTCAAGAAAGGCTCTGTGATCTTCAGCGTCGTGGCTTCTAGATCAATCACGCCGCCGACTTCAAACACGATGATTCGCGGGCCCTTGGTTTCCACAGCCTGCTTGAAGGAACCCGGGCCATCCTTGGCCAAAGTCGTCACGCGCAGGATTTGTCCACCGCGCCCACCCACTGTGTTCGCAGCCCATCCTACAGCCCCGGGGAATGCCTTTTGGACCGCAGCACTGGCCAAGGTCTGCGCTGTGCCAGGGCTAGCGATCAAACCCACAACTGCCGCTGAAGTCGCACCCAATAGCTGTCTGCGGTTCATGCCGCCTCTCCCCTTTTACACGATCCAAAACTTCCATGGATCGTTGATTTTGTATTGTTCATGCATATTGACACCGGTTTCCAAAATGCGCAATCATGAAAATCAAAGGACGAATGCGCACATGTTTCAGACCCGCGACTCCGTGAAAGAGCCTTCTAGCGCCGCCGAGGCTAGCGTCATTGCTGGCCAGTTTCGAGCTGCGCGATTAAGCAAGACCGCCCTTTCGGACTTCCCTGGACCCTTACCGCGCGTTCTAGACGAATCCTATGCCATTCAGGATGCCGCGATTGCGGGCTGGCCCGACAAGCTGGTTGGCTGGAAAGTGGGGCGCATTCTCGGTGATCTGGTTGCCGTACATGGCACTGACCGCCTGATCGGACCTATTTTTGCGGCATCCCTACAGCGCGCCGCAGGCGAGACAGAGGAGAGCTTTGTGGCGATCCAAGACGGATTTTGTGCGGTTGAGGGCGAATATGTGTTTGAGCTTGCCGCCGACGCCGTCCCCGGCAAAACCGATTATGACGCAAGCTCGGCGCTAGATTTGGTGGGTGAGCTTTGGACCGGCATTGAAGTGGCGGGTAGCCCGCTTGCGACGATTAATGACCTTGGGCCCGCGGTCGTTGTCTCAGACTTTGGCAATAATTGGGGTTTGATCCTTGGCAAGCCTGTTCAAAACTGGCGCGCCCGCTTGGAAGACCTCACGTGCGCCGTGACGATTAATGGCGATGTGGTTGGCACCGGGATTGTCACGGCATTTCCGGGCGGGATCACCCAATCGCTGGTCTTTGCGCTCAATTGTGCGGCCGGGCGCGGCCTGCCCTTAAAGCGCGGTATGTTGATTTCTACTGGGGCGGTCTCCGGCGTTCATGACGCTAAGCCCGGCGATCATGCGATTGCAGACTTTGGCCAAGACGGAAAAATTGCCTGTCATCGCTTAGCAGGCCTTTCAAGCTCGGGACAGACATGATGGTTACACGACGCTCTCTTTTGGCCACAGCAGGCTTTGCTTTACCACTCGTCTCCGCTTGCCAACCCCATAGTGCCGGCGGCGTTTTAACGGCGTGCGATGTCCATCGCGACGGTTATCCCACGGTGATGGCGGTAAAGTGGCTGGGTGAGGCTTTGGCCAAGGAAACCGGGGGTCGTCTCTCGATCCGCTCTTATCCTTCCGGGCAATTAGGTGCTGAAGATGACACGATTGCGCTAGCCCAATCCGGCGTGATCGACATCTGCCGCGCCAATGCGGCCGCCCTTAACAATGCCTTCCCGCTCACCCAAGTCGTCTCAATGCCCTTCGTCATCCAGAATGACGATCATTTGCATCGCGTTTTGGATGGACCGATCGGTCAAGAGATTCTGGATGGGTTCAAGGCGCGTGGGCTGATCGGTCTGGCTTCCTATGATGCGGGTGGGCGGTGTTTCTATAATACCCACAGGCCCATTGAGACGCCAAAGGACTTGCATGGTCTGAAAATCCGTGTGCCGCAGTCTGATGTCTTTATCGACTCCGTTGGTGCCATGGGGGCAAACCCGACACCTTTGAGCTTTAGTGCGGTCTATTCTTCGCTCCAAAGCCGCTTGATCGATGGGGCAGAAAACAACTGGCCTACGTTTGAGACAGCCCGGCACCTCGAAGTGGCGCATTATTGGTCAGAAACCCAGCATTCCTATTCGCCAGAGTTTCTGATGATGTCTGCCAAAAGCTTTGGCCAACTTAGCCAAAAGGACCAAGGCTTGGTACGCGATCTCGCCAAAGCGTCTGTCGCCATTATGCGTGAGGCTTGGGTCAAAACCGAGGCTGAGTCCCGCACCAAAGCCCTCGAAGCGGGCACAAAAGTGGTCGAGGTCAATAAAGCTGCCTTCAAGGCAGTCTGTGACCCGGTCAATGCCAAACGACTAAACAACCCAGATGTTGCCCGCCTTTATGCGGCGATAAAAGCGATGGTTTGACATGGAAAACGAACAAAGCGCCCCACCGAAAGGTCAAGAAAGCCTATTAGATCTTTTGGCCAATGCCTGTAAAATGGTGGCGCTGACGGGTCTGGTCATCATCACGTTGGTTCAAGCTTGGCAGGTTTTTGCCCGCTATGTTTTAAATAATTCACCGGGTTGGACAGAGCCCGTTTCGGTCTTCTTCATGGGCATGACGGTGATGATGGCCGCTGCGGTTGGGGTTCGCGACGGCACACACTTTTCCTTCTCCAATATTCTCGATAGCATGCCCTCGGGGCTGCAAGCGCTGGTGCGCCGATTACTCCTCGCCCTGACCCTGGGCGTTGCAATTCTCCTGGCCTATTGGGGCCTCAATCTCGCGCTCGATAATTGGGATGTCAGCATGGCAGGTGCCCCAATTCCGGCGGGCATACGTTATGTGCCCTTTGCCATCGGCGCTTCCATCATGGCGTTGTTTGCCGCCGAGCGCCTGTTTGCGCGCCCGAATAACTAAGGACGAAATCGATGGCACTCGCAGCGCTTTTTCTTGTCTTCGCCCTTCTGTTGGTTCTCGGCGCGCCGGTGGCGATTGCCCTGGTCATCTCCACGATTAGTGCCGCCCTCGTGGCCGGCATTCCGCCCATGGTGGTGGGCCAACAAGCAGCCGCCGATATCTCGAATGTCGGCCTTCTGGCCATTCCGCTGTTTGTGTTCGCCGGTGAGCTTATGCTGAAAGGTGGCATCTCAGAGCGGATTATTGCGCTGGCCAGCGCTTTGGTCGGCCGTTTTCGCGGTGGCCTCGCCCAAGTCAGCGTTGTGGCCTCGACCTTGTTTGGCGGCGTATCTGGCTCTGCCATTGCCGACATTTCTGCCGTCGGCGGCACCATGATCCCGCAAATGGCCCAGCGTGGCTATGACAAGGATTATGCGGTCAATGTGACGATTTCGGCTGCACTGGTCGCACTCCTAGTGCCGCCGTCGCACAATATGATCTTGTTCTCCGCCGCTGCTGGTGGCGGCATCTCGATCACCGCCCTCTTCTCAGCAGGCATTATTCCAGCCTTGATGCTGGCGCTCGCGGTGATGGCGACGGCTTATATTCTGGCGGTAAAGCGCGGCTATCAAGCCGAAGGCAAAGTTGGTGCGCGCGCGCTGTTGACGACTTTTGTGACCGCTTTGCCTGCTTTGGTTTTGGTGCTGATTATCTTTGTCGGGATCAAGGCCGGAATTTTCACCGCGATTGAAAGCGCTTCTGTCGCTGTGGTCTATGCTGTCTTGGTGACCTTGATCGTCTATCGCAGCCTCAGCTGGAGCGCCTTTTTGGACGCAGCCAAAGGCGCTGCTAAGACCACCGGTTCTGTCTTATTCGTCATCGGAGCGGCCGGGGCCTTTGGTTGGATGATGGCCTATCTGCAAGTGCCCAGCCATGCGGTGGACGCTATGAAGGCCATTGCCCATGACAAGCTGACAGTGCTCGCCCTCATGGTGCTGTGCCTCTTGGTCTTGGGCACCTTCATGGATTTGGCTCCACTCATCATCATTTCCACACCAATCTTCCTGCCCGTCGCTAAAGCCTATCACATTGACCCTGTGCATTTTGGGGTCGTGCTGATCCTGTCAGCTGGTATTGGTTTGGTGACGCCACCGGTTGGCTCGGTTCTGTTCTTGGGCGCATCGATTGGCAAAATTACCGTCATGGAAGCCGTACGCGGCATGTGGCCCTTCTATTTGGCCGCCTTGATCGTTCTGGCCCTGGTGATGATCTTCCCGCAATTGTCGCTGTGGCTGCCAAGCTTGGTGGCTTAGTCAGCGCACCAGAGAATTCAGCCAAACCTCAAGATGGCTGATGCCATCTTGATCGGGGTCGAGGGCTGCATCGCGTGCATCGTTCGGATTGAGCTTCATCTGGGTTTCCCACGCATCGGGAAGACCATCACCATCCTGATCGGGCCGCGCGGTGCCATTGGCCAAAACAGGCCAACCGCCCACTTCGTCTTGGGAATTGATGATTTTGCCGGTTCTTGAACGCACGCTTTGAACCACACGCGTATCGACGCCATCGCGCACCAAAGACGCACCAGCCTTGGCTAAAACTTTTTCTTCCGCGACAAGGGCGGGCTCTGCCGCAAGATCGCCATTGGCAAATGGTGTCGCAGAGAAATAGCCCTCTACTGGCCGCTTCAAGCGGACAAGGGCCCCGGTCTCCACCAGCACACCATTCATGAAATTGCCGGAAAAGTGCGCCTGCGCGCCGGGGGCGGACTCAACAAAGGCAAGGGCAGATTTAGAGTTTGCGCCTTGGCGATAAGAATTGGCACGGAAGCTATACCGGCTGATCGCTGTCTCATCGACATTATAGCCCGAGCCATCGCCACCCCAATTGTAGAATAGATTATTGGCGAAATCGAACACCGGGCCTTGTGGGTCGAGCTTGGCATCGGCAAAATTGCCCGGCCGTGGCAGCCGCGCGCGGTGGTGGGCCCATAGATTATGGTGGAAACTGTAGCGCGAGCCTGCCGACCCACGCACGAGCGAACCGTAACCATGCGCGCCCTTGGAATGTACCGATTGGTCTAATGATTCTGAGATGATGGACCATTGCACGGTAACAAGGTCCAATTGCCGCTCGCCTTGTGTCATTTGCTGGGAGACCGACAAAGTCTCATCGGTCGACCATGAGGCCGAGCAATGGTCGATGATGATGTTCCGCCCGGCGGTCAGCGAAATGGAATCGGTTTCAGTCATGGAGATATCGCCCGGCCGCACGCGAATGAAGCGCACAATGACTTCAGAGGTCGAGACCAAAAGCGCATGGCCTTTAAGCGTAATGCCATCACCAGGTGCGGTTTGGCCGGCGATGGTGACGAATGGGTTGCGGATCACCAAGGGCGATTGAAGCTCGATCGTCCCACCTGTTTCAAACAGGATGATGCGGGGGCCTTTCGCCTCAATCGCGGCGCGCAGACTGTCCGGGCCGCTATCGGCCAGATTGGTCACTTTGATAATGCGCCCGCCGCGACCTCCTTGGGTGAAAGCGCCAAAGCCTTCGGCCCCGGGGAAAGCGCGTAAAGGCTGGGCGGGGGTCTGTGCCGTGGCGTTGGCTGCCAGAAGCACGCTGGCCAAGCCAAGGGAAAATATCAGGCGGGCCATCAGCTACCCCATTGGATGAAAGGTACGGTCTGGAACAAGGCGCGCTCTAACCCGCGCGGATCAAAGGCCAGCCGCGTTGTGGCATCAAAAATCATCGTCTCGCGCCGCTCAAGGCTGTAACGTGGCCAATTTGGTAAGCCCTTAGCCTGCGGCGTGCCGTTGCGGGCCAGACTGACCAAAGCTGAAGATAGCTCTTTACTGACTTTGCGTGCCTCAGGGCCTGTCCCTGTCATCGGGCCTGAAGCTGCCAACGTGCGGAAAGCGTGGGGGATATCGAGCGTATGATAAGCGCCCCATTTGCCGCCGTCTTCGGGGCTCTTTAAGTCAAAGCGATACACCCAAGTCGGCGCGCCTTGGCGGGCGCGGGCGTCAGCCTCTTCCACCTGCCCGCGCCACGACCGCCCGGCAGTGGTCGCGGCAAAAAAGAGGTCGGACGCTGAAATGCCGGGATAGGCGGCTTGATAGGTCGCAATCACATGGGCGGGGGAAATATCGGTCCGCATGTGGGTGGCAAGCCAAGCAGGGAGCGCGTCAAAAGTCAGGCTGAAGGCAGCAGGGTTAGAACGGCCAATCAGATTGCGCGTCTCATTGGCCATATTGCCAAGGATCATGGGGATGCGCGCTGATTGTGGCGGTGCGTCGGGCCAAAATGGGTGGCGCGATAAATGCCGCTGATCTAACACCGGACCGAAATAGAGCTTTTGTGTAGCATTGAGCGGGTCAGCGATGTTTAAGGCCTCAATCAAGCGGGCGCTCGACACGTTGAACACCTCTTGTGGCGAGATTTTCAACGCGTCCAAGAAAGCCTTGGCCCGGGCGGTGGCATTTAGCGGGCCAGAGGCTGTGACTTGCTGGCCACTCATGGTGGCGACCGCATGGAATAGTCCAGAAGCCGAAGGGGCTGCCATCAGGGATGCAATCTTGGCCCCGCCGCCCGATTGGCCAAACAGCATGACGCGGGCCGGATCGCCGCCAAAGCGGGCAATATTGGCCTTCACCCAGGTGAGCGCCAGCACCAAATCCCATTGCCCAGCATTGCCGCTATCAGGTGCCAGTTCCGGGACAATCTGACCTAAATAGAGATAGCCAAACGCATTGAGGCGGTGGTTGGTCGTGACGACGACCACATTCTCGTCAGCCGCCAGAATACTGCCATCGGTGAGAGGTGAAGAACCAGAGCCTGTATTATAGGCCCCGCCATGAATATAGAGCATGACAGGCTTTTTCGCGCGCGCATCCAAGCTTGCAGTCCAAATATTGAGGAACAAACAATCTTCAGATTGATTGGGCTCGCTACCAGCTTGTGGGCTAGCTGGCCCGTAATCGACTGCCTCAACAGGCTCTTGCCACGGCACGGGTGGCTTTGGTCGGGCAAAGCGCGTCGTTGCCGTGTCGGCCCCATATCGGATGCCCTTAAAGACATGCAGGCCTGCCTGCTTGCGCCCTCGCACGGGGCCAAAGGTCGTTTGGACGAGGCTTTGGGCTTCATCCGCCCAGAGGTTTTGCGGGACCAGACCGGCCATCAGGCCGCCAGCCAAGATTAATCGGCGCGAGGCTGTCGCCGGCAAAGGGCCAGCCTCACCGGCGGACATCAAGCCCACCCCCTGCCATGGCGTCAGAAACCTCTTGCACGCTGGTCAAATTAAAGTCTCCGGGGATGGAGTGCTTGATTACGGCCGAAGCAACGGCAAATTCCAAGGTGGCTTGGGGTTCGTGGCCTGCCAGAAGACCATGTAACAGGCCTGCTGCAAACGCATCACCGGCGCCAATACGGTCTACAACGCCTGCAAGCTCATGCTCTTTCGAGACAAAGCGCTGCGTGCGACTTACGAGTTCACCTTGCAAGCCCTGATGGGTGACAGAAGCCAAAGTACGGGTCGTGGCGGCGATCCAGTGAAGCCGTGGGAAGACCTCAAAGGCACGCTGTAATGCAGCTTCACGGCTGGCAAAGCGCTCCCCCAAGATCAGTTCCACGTCACGCTCATTGATGAAGGCCAAGGTCGCGTGCGACAGGATTTGTTTCAAGATCGCCGGCCCATCGCCTGCCCAAGCGGCCCAAAGTTGGGCGCGATAATTGCCGTCAAACGAGACTTTGACCCCGGCTTGGGTCGCTGCCTCAACAAGCGCCAATGCCGCCTTAGAGGCCTGTGGCCCAACCGCCGGGGTAACGCCTGAGACGTGAAGCCATTCGGCCCCTTCTAGGACGTCAGCGGGGTTAGTCAGATCGGCGGCTGACTGTGCAAAGGCACTGTCTGCCCGATCATAAAGAACGGTAGAAGGGCGGCTGACCGCGCCTTGGGACAAGAAATAAAGCCCCATCCGACCTTTGGTTTGGCGGACTAGGCCCGTGTCCACGCCATGTTTGCGGATTTCAGCAATAGCGGCTTGGCCGAGTTCATTATCGGCAACCACGCTGGCCATACGGGCCTGATTGCCAAAGCGGGCAAGGCAGACTGCCACATTGGCTTCTGCCCCACCAATCGCCACATCAAAGAGTGGCGATTGCAACAGACGTTCATGGCCCGGCCCACTTAAGCGGATCAGCAATTCCCCGAAACAAACAACTGATCCTGCCACGGCGCTTTACCTTGCTAGCCACCCGCCATCGACGGGGATGACGGCTCCATTGAGGTAGTCTGACGCTTTTGAAGCCAAAAAGACAGCCGTGCCGCCGAGATCGGAAGGCTCACCCCAGCGACCGGCGGGAATACGCTTTAAGATGTCACTGGAACGTTCTTCATCGGCCCGCAACTGCGCCGTATTGTCGGTCGCCATATAGCCAGGCGCAATCGCATTGATGTTAAGGCCTTTTGAGGCCCACTCACACGCCAAAAGCTTGGTAATGCCCGCGATGCCGCTTTTAGAAGCCGTATAGGATGGCACGCGGATGCCGCCCTGGAAGGACAGCATCGAGGCGATATTGATGATCTTGCCACTGCCTTGGCCAATCATCACTTTACCCGCCGCTTGGCTCATGAAAAAGGCGGACTTGATGTTGACATTCATCACATCATCCCAATCTTTTTCAGAGAAATCGACGGCATCCTGACGGCGGATCAGGCCCGCATTATTGACTAGAATATCGAGCTTGCCGAGGCCGGAGAGAGTCTCTGCCACAATCCGCTCAACCGGCTCAATGCTCATCAGATTGGCGTCAATATTGATGAAGCGACGGCCCATGGCGGTGACTTTGGCACCAGTCTCGTCGGCTGGAACAATGCCGGCGGCGGCGATATCGGCACCGGCTCCTGCCAAAGCCAAAGCAATGCCTTGGCCGAGGCCCGTGTTCGCACCTGTAACGAGGGCGACTTTGCCAGACAAGTCAAAGAAGGAAAGGCTCATGATCTTCTCCCCCGGGCCTATTTCAACTGACAGATGTCGCAGACCGAAAGGTCTGTGTAATCGAGGTTTTCCCCGCCCATCGCCCAGATGAAGGAATAATTTCGGGTGCCCGAACCCATATGGATCGACCAAGGCGGAGAGATCACCGCCTCATCATTTTCCATGACGATATGGCGGATCTTGTCCTCTTCCCCCATGAAGTGGAAAACGCGGTCCTTCTCGCCCAGACCGAAGTAGAAATAAACCTCGGAGCGGCGGTCATGCAGATGTGGCGGCATGGTGTTCCAAACGCTACCTGTGTTGAGCTGGGTGAGACCCAACAGGAGCTGGCAGGACTTAACCGTCGCGGGCACGATATATTGATAAATCACCCGCTCATTGGATTCGGCCAGCGAACCACGCTCCAGCGGTACTGCCGTCTCAATCGAGATTTTGGCGACTTCAAAGCGCGCATGGGCCGGGGTTGAGACCAGATAATATTTGGCAGGCGTATCCGCCGATTGGGAGTCAAAGATCACATCTTTGGAGCCCATGGGCACATAAAGACCGTCGCGTGGCTTAATCTCGTGCGCCACCCCATCCACATGGACGATCCCAACGCCAGAGCCGACATTGATCAAGCCCAGTTCGCGCCGCTCCAAGAAAGGATGGCCAGCTGCTGAAGCAGGCTCCGTTTGATGCGGCAGAACGACTTGTTGATGAACGGGCATCGCCCCGCCAACCACCATCCGTTCATTATGGGAATAATTCAGATGAATTTCATCGACTTGGAACAATCCCGAAACCACATAACGCGCACGCAGCGCATCATTGTCGGTGCCTGCCATCATGTCTGGATGGGTGGCGTGATAAACCTTATCAAACATCTTTTCGGCCCTCCCAAGCCAACCGGCGCGCCCTTATGGTAACCGGTGTCATTCGCAACAAAGTCTTATACGGGAAGATTTCATCTGACAAGTGGGGCTGTAAGCGGACACGTGCAATTGTGTCGTTTAAGGCGTTCCAGGTGCTGCCGTTGAGCCGCGCACAATGATCTCGGGCGAGAAGGTGATGAGCTTCTTAGTTGTTACACCGTCGGCGGTCTGGAGCAACAAAGTCGCAGCAGCCGAGCCCATTTCTCGGATCGGCAAACGCACTGTTGTCAGCGCGGGCCAAAGCCTGCCCGCAATCGGGGTATCGTCAAACCCGACGATGGAAATGTCTTCGGGAATGCGAAATCCTGCCCGTCGCACCGCGACATAGGCCCCCGTCGCCATTTCATCATTGCCGGCAAAGATGGCTTGGGGTGGATTGGGCTGCGCCAACAAAAGCTCTGCCGCGACCACACCCCCTTCAAACGTATAGCCCCCCTCTACGGCCATCTCAGGCCGCAGTACCAGACCGGCCTCTGCCAGTGCCCGCTCAAAACCGGCTCGGCGCTCATGGGTGGAACGGAAGCTCAAAGGCCCATGGATATGGGCAATGTTGCGATGACCAAGGTCAGCCAAATGCCGTCCAGCCGCCGCCCCGCCATCGCCGTCCAAGGTGCGGATCATGCGTGAGGGTGTATCGAGCTCTACAGAGGCGATGCGCACATAATCGACGTCGGCCTCATTCAAAGCCAATGCCAAAGGCTCATCCTCGGACACCGATGGCGGCAAGATCAAACCAAAAGGCTTATGCTGCTGGATAAAGGATTGAATGCGGGCAACGTGGTCGAGCTTAGATCGGTCACACGGATGGAGAACCAATTGAAAGTCAGTGCCTTCGAGCGCATCCAAAATGCCGCGCTGGATATTCACCACATATTGCGGGCTTGGATTGTCATAGACGAGGCCAACCAGAAAACTCTTGCGGCGTGCAAGGGCGCGGGCCTGTGGGTCTGGCGTAAAGCCAAGTTCAGCTATGACCGCTTTGATCGTGTCGCGCGTCTTCTGCTTCACAAACGGCGATTCATTGATGACGCGCGAGACGGTCTTTTTGGAAACTTTAGCCAAGCGCGCCACATCATTAATGGTCGCCTTACCCCGCAAAACGGCTTCCCCGCCCGCAGCTTGCGGAGCGGAAATGGGTTCTACGTCTTCGGGGTCAGCTTCGTATTTCACAAAAACCTCTGCATGCGTCTTTTCTCTTTAGCCTTGCCTCTCATAGTCTCGCAAGCAAGGCCAATCTGCATTGGCCTGCCCTATGCACTGCAATCAAGTTTCAGCCTGTGGTCAAATTAGGATTGACACCGGTGACATTTTCGAAAATGCTACCGGTAGCAAAAGACTGTCGGAAGGGTCGCCGTGCACCGTTGCAGGAAACCCGGAAAGACGAAATAGGGGCAATGCCTCGAGGGGAGTAAACAATGTCACGGAAGATACGTCTTACCGCCGTTCTGATGATGGGCGTTGCTGCGGCAAGCCTGCAAGCAGGTCTTGTTCAGGCACAAACCGCTACGACCAGCGCCGGCGAAACGGAGAAGCAAGCTGAAGTCATTATCGTTCGTGGCTCATTCCGCGAGTCGCTGCGCTCCGCAATTGCGACCAAGCGGGCTGAAATCGACATCGTCGACTCGATCAAGGCGGAAGATATCGGCAAATTCCCAGACAATAACTTGGCTGAATCGCTGCAGCGCATTCCAGGCGTGGCTATCGACCGTGAAGGCGGCGAAGGTAAAACCATTACGGTGCGGGGTCTTGGCCCAGACTTTACGCGCGTGCGTTTAAACGGCCTCGAAGCCATTTCGACCACTGGCGGTAAAGATAAGGACGGCGGCGCAAACCGTGGCCGTGGCTTTGACTTCAACGTCTTTGCTTCGGAATTGTTCAATTCACTGACCGTCCGCAAATCGACGTCGGCTGAGATTGAAGAAGGCTCGCTTGGAGCGACCGTGGATCTGCGCACCGCCCGCCCCTTCGATTATCAAGGCTTCACTATGGCAGGCTCGCTGCAAGCGGGCTATAATGATTTGTCAGAAGATGTCGGCAAGCGCGGCACTTTCATGGTGTCGAACCGCTGGGCTGATGGCAAATTAGGGGCTTTGTTCTCGGTTGCTTATTCAACCAAGCAAAACTTTGAGGAAGGTCCAAACTCGGGTCGTTGGCAGAACGCATATTCGGCTGGCAATGCGGGTCGCCTGCAATCCTATTCAACCGATGGCGGACGGACCTTCCTGCCCATTACGCCTTGCACCACTGCGACAACCCGCGTCTGCAGCACGACCGAAGTCAGCGCCACCAACCCGACTTTGACGGGGGAAGCTTTGGCGGTGACGCAAGCCATCTACCCACGCTTCTTGCGCACTTCGCAATTCGTCACCGATGCAGAGCGATTGGGCATCACGGGTGCGGTGCAATATCGACCAACTGAGAATACGACCTTCAGCTTGGACATCTTGCATTCGGTGTTTAGCGCCGACCGGATCGAATATAATCTCGAGCCGATCTCGTTTTCGCGCAACACCGCCGGTGTGCCGCAAAGTGACATTTATGACTACACGATCGACAGCCGTAAGGTGATCACCAAGGCTTCTTTCAATGACGTCGATATTCGTAGTGAAATGCGGTTTGACGAATTGAAGACCACCTTCAACCAAGTCAATTTCACCATTGACCAGCAGTTCAATGACAAGTTCTCGGGCAAGCTCTTGATCGGCAGCTCGCGCTCTTATCTCGACAACCCAGAGCAAACCACCTTCACGTTCGAATCTTACAATGTCCAAGGCTATAAATATGACCTGACGGACATGACGAGGCCAAATATCGACTTTGGGCGGAGCGCGACCGGCTGTAACATCGCCCAAGCCTGCTATTGGCAATATGCAGCTGCCTCTTCCGCCACCGCCGCGACCAATGCCAATGGCGACGCCTCTTTGATCCGCCTGCGCCCGCAAACAGTTGAAAACACCTACAATACCGGCGCGATGGACTTCAAATATGAGTGGAAGGACAATGTGAGGTTCAAGTTTGGTGGTTCCTTCAAGGTCTTCTCGTTTGAGACCCAAGAATGGCGCCGCTATACGACTTCTGAGCAAACCTCAAACGAAGCTGCCGGGCCTGGCTCTGGCATCGTATCAGAGCTTAATGGCAATTTGGCCAATTATTCCCGTACCGTCACGGTGGCAGGCCTGACCTATTTGGTTCCAGATCTCGACAAGATCCGGGCTAAGTTTGACTATAATTGTAACTGCACCAATCAATGGGGTCAGTTCACAGTCAATAAGATCAACAGCAATGCACGGGCCAATAACCGTTCGGCTCAAGAAGAAGATACCGCCCTTTATGTGCAGTCTGACTTCCAAACCGAGCTGGGTTCCATGCCGGTTCGCGGCAACATCGGCGTGCGTTATGTCGGCACCTCACAAACGGTGGATGGCTTCTTCTCACGCGGTGCAGTCCTAGAAAAGATCACCCTGAAGCGCTCCTATGAAGACTATTTGCCAGCCTTCAATCTGACGATTGAGCCGATGGAAAATGTCTTGGTCCGCTTTGCCGCCGCTAAAGCCATGTCGCGGCCAACCTTGGCCAGCCTCTCGCCAGCTGGCTCGATCAACACGACCAGCAACACGTTGAGCATCGGCAACCCCTATCTCGACCCGATCCGTGCCAACACCTATGACATGAGCATTGAATGGTATCCTTCCAAGGACACTTTGTTCACTGTCAGCTTGTTCAAAAAGGATCTGGAATCGTGGATCCAATCCCTAGTTCGCACCATTCCGTTCGGCGAAACTGGCTATGATGTCTCGCTGCTCGATGGCACGGGCCAGAGCGCAGCCACGGCCTATACAGTGACCCAGCCGGTCAATACTCAAGGCGGCGAGTTGCAAGGCTTTGAAGTCTCGGTCAACCAGCCGTTCAATTTCTTGCCGAGCTTCTTGTCAGACACCGGCGTGATCTTGAACTACACGCAAGTTGAATCGACGATTAATTATGTCCTTTCGTCGACTGCGACCACAACTACTTATGCCGCTTATAATCTGATCGGCATGTCGCCCAATTCCTACAACGCCACCCTTTATTATGAAGGCAAGCAATTGTCGGGTCGGGTGTCTTACTCTTATCGCGACGGCTATATCTCGGTGCTCTTGCCCGGATCGTCCGCCGATTTGTGGGGTAAAGAGGGTGTGAGCTCGCTGGACATGCAAATCTCCTACAAGCTCAACGACAAGATCACTTTCGTTCTGGAAGGCACCAATTTGACCGATGAGGCCCAAGATAGCCGCATCACTTACAACACCGCTCAAGGTAATGTCGCCAACGATCTGTTGTTCGACGTCTCCAATTCGGGCCGCCAATTCTACTTTGGCGCTCGGATGAAGTTCTAATCAAGTGGACCGCAGGGACCTGATCGGGGGCACGTTTGGGCTGATCGCCAGTTCAGCCGTGCGCCCGTCAGGTCTTTTAGCGGCACCGCAACAAGAAGGCCTCCTCTCGCCCCATGGTGCCGCATGGCGCAAGCAGAAATGGGCGACAGGCTTTGATGGCCAAAGGCGTGCCGATCTTGGCAATGGCAAGTTTCTCAACCCCGTTTTTCCCGGCGACCATCCAGATCCTGCCCTGATCCGCGTCGGCGACACGTTCTACCTCACCTTCTCGAGCTTTGAGGCCTATCCGGGCCTTGTCATCTGGCAGTCCAAAGACTTGGTGAATTGGGCCCCCGTGACAGCCGCCCTCAAGACTTATGTCGGCTCTGTCTGGGCCCCGGCGCTGGCCCAACATAATGGCCGCTTCTACCTCTACATCCCAGCCCGGACCTCGGATTATCGCTCGATTTATGTGATCCATGCCGACCGCATTGAAGGGCCGTGGAGCGAGCCGATTGACTTGAAACTGCCCGCCCATATTGATCCAGACCATGTGGCCGATGAAGCGGGTAAGCGCTGGCTGTTTCTAAGCGGAGGCGACCGCGTCGCTTTATCTGCCGATGGACTTGCCACGGTTGGCCCCGTTGAACATGTCTACGACCCATGGCGCTATCCAGAGGAATGGACGGTTGAGAGCTTTTCACCCGAAGGGCCGAAAATCACCAAGCGCGGCGATTATTGGTATATGATTACCGCCGTTGGCGGCACGGCTGGTCCACCCACCGGCCATATGGTCGTCGTGGCACGGGCCAAGGACTTGGGCGGACCCTGGGAGGATTGTCCCCACAATCCAATCGTCCGCACTTGGTCTGCAGAAGAGAAATGGTGGTCGCGCGGCCATGCGACTTTGATCCAAGTACCAGACGGGTCGTGGTGGATGGCCTATCACGGCTATGAGAATGGCTTTTGGACCTTGGGTCGGCAAATGCTGCTCGACCCCGTCCGCTGGACCAAGGATGGCTGGCCTTTAGCTGCTGGCGGTGATTTGTCTCAGCCTTTGCCAAAGCCAGTTAAGCGACCCATCAGCCCGCACGGCAAATCGCTGTCGGATGATTTTTCGGGCAATCATTTAGGCACGCGCTGGGCCTTTTATGAGCCAGCACGCGATGAGGCTCGCCGCTTCCAAATCGGCCCCCAAGGCCTGCGGCTGACGGCCAAAGGGACCAGTCCCAGCAACGCCTCACCCGTGAGCGTAATCGCGGGCGATTTGGCCTATGGGTTCGAGACAAAGATCACCCTTGAGCTCGGAGCGGAGGCTGGCCTCCTCCTGTTTTATTCCAAGCGGCTCTATGCGGGGCTTGGCTTTGATGGCAATGGCCTGATTATGCACCGCTATGGGCGCCAACGCCGATCCCGACCGCCAGCGGGCCTTGCCCAAACGCTGTTCCTGCGTATCCGCAACGACCGCCATATTGTGACCATCCACCATAGTCTCGACGGCAAGGCGTGGACGAAATTCCAAGTTCAAATGGAAGTCTCTGGCTATCATCATAATACGGATGGCGACTTCTTGAGCTTAAAGCCCGCCCTTTACGTCAGTGGCACCGGGGCGGCCAATTTCAGTTATTTCACCTATCGCGGACTTGCGACCTAATCATGACCTTTATGCCCCGCCCCTCCGCCACCGCTCTCAGCCTGCATGCGGACCGCCTATTTTCTTCGGACGTAGCTCAGCGCCACATGGCGCGCACCTTGTATGAGACCGTCAAAGATCTGCCGATCATCAGCCCACATGGCCATACCGATCCTTCTTGGTTTGCCACCAATGCACCCTTTGCCAATCCAGCAGAGCTTCTGATCACGCCCGATCATTATGTATTTCGCATGCTCTATAGCCAGGGCATCCAGATGGAGCATTTGGGCGTGCCGCGTGCCGATTGCGGCTGGACTGAGACGGACCCGCGCAAGATTTGGCGCTTGTTTGCAGAAAATTATTGGCGCTTCCGCGGCACCCCCTCACGCCTTTGGCATGACTGGGTGTATTCGCAGGTTTTTGGCCTGACGGTCCGGCTCGGCCCTGACACGGCGGATCATTATTATGACGTGATCGCAGAAAAGCTCGCCCAAGATGATTTCCTGCCACGCGCCTTGTTTGAGCGCTTCAATATCGAAGTTATCGCCACCACCGAAAGCCCGCTCGACCTGTTGGAGCATCACCAAGCCATCGCCAGTTCTGGCTGGAAAGGCCGCGTCATCACCGCTTTCCGGCCCGATCCGGTGCTCGATCCAGATTATGAAGGCTTTGTCGACAATCTGCGCACCTTGTCCGAGATCACGGGCCAAAACGCGCTGACCTATGCGGGCTATCTCGCAGCACTTCGCGATCGCCGCGCCTATTTCAAAGCCCATGGCGCGACCTCTACCGATCATGGTCATCCGACAGCAAAGACCGCGTACTTGAGCGGCCCAGAGGCTGAAGCATTGTTCGCGCGCGTCACACGCGGCCCCGTCTCGTCAGAAGATTCGGAGACTTTCCGGGCGCATATGCTGGTTGAAATGGCGGGCATGAGTCTTGAGGACGGCCTCGTGATGCAAATCCATCCGGGCAGTTTCCGCAACCACAATGCGGACGTCTTTACCCGCTTTGGGCGCGATAAGGGCAGCGATATTCCAACTCGCACCGATTATGTTCGCGACCTCAAGCCCTTGCTGGATCGCTATGGGAATGATCCGCGCTTGTCGGTCATTGTCTTTACCTTGGACGAAAGCACTTATGCCCGCGAACTGGCCCCTCTGGCAGGGCATTACCCTGCCCTGAAACTTGGGCCTGCTTGGTGGTTTTATGATAGCCCCGAGGGTATGCGGCGCTTCCGTGAAATGACGACCGAGACGGCAGGCTTTTACAATACCGTCGGCTTTAATGACGATACGCGCGCCTTCCTATCCATTCCTGCCCGCCATGATGTCGCCCGCCGCATGGATTGTGCGTGGCTGGCACAATTGGTGTGCGACCACCGCCTAGAAGCCGATGAGGCGGCTGAAATCGCTTATGACCTCGCCTATCGGCTCGCCAAAGAAGCCTATCGGTTGTGAGATGATGCGTCTCTCCGACAGCCAGCTTCCAAAAGGCGTTGAAGCGCCTGCCTATGATCGAAATGCGGTACGCATAGGCCACGTGCATCTGGGCGTGGGTGCCTTTCACCGCGCCCATCAGGCCGTCTATACCGAAGCCTGTCTCTCGGCAGGCGATCTGCGCTGGGGCATTTTAGGGGCGAGCCTGCGCAGCCCGCAAGTGGCCGACCAACTCAATCCGCAACAGGGCCTCTATAGCTGTCTGGTGCGTGAGGGCACAAAAAGCCGGGCCAGCGTGATTGGCGCGATTCAAAACGTGCTCGTCGCGCCGGAAAACCCCGCCGCCTTGATTGAGGCCATGGCCGACAAGGACGTCCATGTGGTTACGCTGACCATTACCGAAAAGGGCTATCACCTTGATCCGGCTACAGGCGCGCTGCGGATGGACGATCCAGCCATTGCTGCTGATTTGGCGACACCTCATGCGCCGGCCACGGCACCGGGCCTTTTGGTTGCAGCTTTAGCCGCCCGCAAAGCGCAGAGTCTGACCCCCTTCACCGCTTTGTCTTGCGATAATCTGCCCGACAATGGCGGTAGGTTAAAGCAGGCTGTTTTAGACTTTGCCCGCGCCCAAGACGAAAGCCTTGCCGATTGGATTGAACGCTACGGCGCCTTTCCGGCCAGCATGGTCGACCGCATTGTGCCCGCCACGACGCCCAATGATTTGGCCCAATTCGCGGCAGATTTCGGCGTGCAAGACTTAGGGCTCGTCAAGACTGAGCCTTTCTCGCAATGGGTGATTGAGGATCATTTTGCTGGCGAAAGACCGCAATGGGAATTGGCCGGCGCGCAATTTACAGATGACGTCGCGCCTTGGGAAATGGCGAAGCTGCGCCTGTTAAATGGCGCGCACTCAGCCCTCGCCTATCTCGGCAATTTGGCGGGCTATCCAACCGTTGATCAAGCTATGGCCAATCCAGCCTTTGAGCGCTTTGTCGATCATCTTCAAGATGAAGCCGAAAGCACGCTGGCCCCACCGCCGGGCCTTAATCTCGCGGCCTATCGCGCTGACCTCAAGCGGCGGTTTAAAAATGCGGCCTTGATGCATAAGACCTATCAGATCGCCATGGATGGCTCGCAGAAATTGCCGCAACGCTTATTGGCGACGATTGCGTCGCGCCTCGCGCGCGGGCAAGACTTTGCCTGCCTTGCTTTGGCCGTTGCAGGCTGGATGCGCTGGCAAGCAGGCCTGGACGAGCAAGGACAGCCTTATGAGGTCCAAGACCCCTATGCAGCCCAAACCCGTGCGCTGTATCAAAAGGGCCAGAACGGCTTTGAAAAGGCCGCGAGCTTCTGTTCGCTTGAGGCTGTCTTTGGCCCAGACCTTTCGCGCGATCCTCGTTTTGTAACCGCCATTGGGGCCGCCCTTGATACACTCCTAAAAGAAGGTGCGCGGGCGTCGGTTGAAGCATGGGTTCAGAAAGAGGCTGCGCTATGAAAGTCCTGCGCCTGAATGCCGCCGATGCTGTTGGCATTGCTTTAGCACCCGTGGCGGCAGGTGACGCGCTGGGCCTTGGCGAGATCTGCGCGCGCGAGCCGATCGCAGCGGGGCACAAGATCGCCTTGAGGGAAATCCAAGCAGGCGAGGCCATCGTCAAATATGGGGCGATCATCGGCCAAGCCTTACAGCCGATTGAGGCCGGGGCCCATGTCCACAGCCATAATCTGGGCTTTGTCGCCAGCAGCCAAGAAGCCCGTATCGGCAGCGATGTGCGACCTCTCCCACCTGTCCTGCATCCGCGCAGCTTTGAGGGCTATCATCGCACGGATGGCCAAGTGGGCACGCGCAATTATGTCGGGGTTCTGACGTCGGTGAATTGTTCAGCGACCGTTGCGAAACGTATTGCGGCCCATTTCCATGAAGACCGCATGGCAGAGTTCGTCCATGTCGATGGCGTGGCCGCTTTCACCCATACGACAGGCTGCGGTACCGCAAGCACAGGCGACGGGGTTGATAATCTTCAGCGCACTCTGGCCGGCTATGCCCGCCACGCCAATTTCCATTCGGTTGTCATCATCGGGCTGGGCTGCGAAGTCAATCAATTGGACCGACTGGTTCAAGACATGGGCCTTGCTCGTTCGGACCGGCTACACACTTTCACCATCCAAGATGTGGGCGGTACGGCACGCGCGATTGAGCATGGGTGGGGGCTGGTGCAAGAGCTGGTTCAACAAGCCAACCAAGCCCGCCGTACCACCGCCCCCGTCAGCGCTTTGACCCTAGGCCTGCAATGCGGTGGATCAGACGGTTGGTCCGGCGTGACGGCGAACCCTGCCTTGGGGGCCGCGAGTGACCTGTTGGTGGCCCATGGCGGCACCGCCATCCTATCTGAGACGCCGGAAATCTATGGCGCAGAATATCTTTTGCTCCAACGCGCCAAAAATGGCGATGTGGCCCAGGCCCTCAAGGATCGTCTGGCTTGGTGGGAGGATTATGTCGGCAAGTATGGTGCGAGCTTGGATAACAACCCCTCCCCCGGCAATAAGGCTGGTGGCCTCACCACGATTTTGGAAAAGTCACTGGGCGCGGTGGCCAAGAGCGGCTCCACGCCACTCAATGCCGTCTATCGCTATGGGCAAGCCATTACCGAGAAGGGCTTTGTCTTCATGGATAGCCCGGGCTACGACCCTTGCAGCGCGACGGGACAGATTGCGTCAGGCGCAAACCTGATCGCCTTTACCACCGGGCGCGGCAGCGTATTTGGCTCCAAGCCCAGCCCGTGCTTGAAACTGGCCTCTAACCAAGCCCT
>JAIXQA010000025.1 GCA_027485915.1 Alphaproteobacteria bacterium
ACTCCTGACACACCTCAACGCCATGATCCGCTCAGGACAGCCTTGGAGCAATCAAATCAACGCTGAATTGACACCCGCATGACCTCGGTCAAGACAGTTGCTACGGCGCGAAGCGCATTTCTGCCAATGAGCTACCTCAACTCACATGAAATTTCGGTGACCGCAACATCGACCACATTAACCCGAGTGAAAACAATATTGTGTCGTTTGAGCGCAGCAAGATCGGCCTTCAGCGGCCCGGTTATGAAAATATAACGACTGGTATAGAATCGCCTATCACGCCATATTTTTCTTTCTCCAAGTACTTTTGATGAATAGGCAATGCCATTGTCTTGTTTTTTTATGTATAATATTTGCCCCGATCTATTCTCGACTGCAGGATCGCTCCACGTTCCAATGCATTGCTCGGGAATGATCCCATCCACCAATCCGATAACATGAAGGATGTAATATTGAACACTTTCTGTTTTTGAATGAATTGTCACAGGAATATATTTGTGAACATTAGGTTCGTGCTTTTCGATAATCGCCCGGAAATCTTCACTGATATAAAAATCGCCAAATCTATTAAAGCAATGTCGGATGCTATTACCTACACGCTTGACTTGGAGTCTCAATGGGAAATCAGGTGGGCCCCATGTGCTCTCGCGGCCATCGTTTATGTCCCCAATGGGCGAACGCCCCCGAGTGTCCCAATTATCTTCGACAAAGACAGAAGCCTGTTGGAAGCCGTCCTTGATCCACCAAACTTCCTTTTCAAGGTCCTCTTGGTCTATCTTTTTCCTTGCCGCCATTGTTTTCGTCTCCTCAATGACGCTCAGCGCCGTCCGACGAGCACTTATGAATATTCAATGTTCTTCAGCTTGATCGCATCTAAGCGCTTCTTCAGCACATCAGCAATGCGCTTGGCGCCGTAGGGTGCATTCCAACAGGAATGCACCACATATACATGACTGTTTTTAGATTATTTTTTACCTAGATCGCCTTTGCCGCTGGCTATGCTTGGGCAAAGGCTTTGGTCGAGTTTGAGCGCGCAAGATGGGGCGTCAAGGCAAGCGGAGCGACGCATTGAAGCGTTCCGAGTCATTTGGCTGACATCCGACTTATATGATCTCAGGAATTGCTTGACCATGGTGCATTCCTTGGATGGAATGCACCCTATTACTGGCATCCGAAAACACGGACCTCCACCAGTCGCATCGGTGAAGAAGGGTCCCCCCGCCACAGAGGCAGCAGGGGGGATTAGCCCAGTTTATTGACCACTCTCGCCGCGGCGGCTCTTGAAGTAGCGGAAGAAGTCGCTGTCTGGCGTGGTCACGATGGTCGTGCCAGCTGGCAAAGACTTCTCATAGGCCTGCATCGAGCGATAGAAGGCCGCGAAGTCTGGGTCTTGATTATAGCTGTCGGCGATAATCTTGGCCCGTTCCCGGTCTGCGCCACCGCGAATTTCTTGTGCTTGGCGATCACCAGCCGCCCGCACACTGGCCGCAGCCTGTTGGCGTTCCGAACGCATACGCTCAAACACGCGCTCTTGGTTGGCTGGCGGCAAATCTGCTGCGCGAATCTTTACGTCAACGACCTGAATACCCAGAGCGGTCGCCTCGCGGTTCATTTCTGAGCGGATCGAGTTCATGAGCGCCGAACGACGACCTGAAATGATGTCAGTGGATTGAGCAGAACCCAGGACGCGACGTAGCGAAGCTTCCAGCAAGCTGGTCAAACGATCCCGCGCACGGCCTTCGGTCCGAACCGCCTGATAGAAGCGCAATGGATCGACGATGCGCCAGCGCGCAAAGCTATCGACTTCCAAACGCTCTTGGTCGGCCGTCACCACTTCGCTCTTGCCAGAGGGGGCCAGGTCCAAAATGCGCCGATCATAGATCTGTCGCTGTTGCACAAAGGGGATCATCGCCTTCAGACCAGGATCCGTGCCATCAATATTGAAGAAATTTTTAGGCTGACCAAATTGCAAGGTGATGGCTTGTTGAGTCTCACTCACCGTGAACAAGGACGCATTGGCCAAGACAAAGGCGCCAAAAGCTAAGCCACCCAGGATGGGAAGGGTACGCGCGTTCATCGGACAACTCCCTGTTGATTAGAGTTTTGCGCAGATGGCGCCGAAGGTGCCGCGGCAGGTGCCGCTGCCCCTTTCAGAAGTTCTGGCGGCAAGACGACCATCGGGCTTGCGCCTGATCGACCGGAATCGAGCAACACTTTATTCGCGCCTTGATAGACGCGCTCCATGGTTTCCAAATACAGCCGCTGACGTGTCACTTCGGGTGCCATTTTGTACTCTTGATACAATTGGTTGAAGCGTGCCGCATCACCTTGGGCTTGTGGCACCACCGCATTGCGGTAAGTACGGGCTTGGTTGATCTTGGTTTCTGCTTCTTGGCTTGCCGCTGCCACTTCGCGGAACGCGTCATTCACCGCGGCGGGCGGTTCAGCTTTGGTCAGGTTAACCTGCGTAATGCGAATACCGGCCTTATACTCATTCAGCGTACGCTGGATGAGGTCGCGAGTCTGTGCTTCCACCTGCGCACGACCAGTCGACAGCACTTGCTCGCGCTGAGACTTGCCAGCAACCTCGCGCATGGCGGATTCTGCAACCGCACGGACGGTCTCTTCGGCATTGCCGCGCCCATCAGGGCCATGGGCAACTTGGAACAGATAATCGCGCGAATTTTCAACGCGCCACCACACTTGGAAGCCGACATCGACAATGTTCTCGTCTGCCGTCAGCATCAAGCCATCATTGGCCCCAGCTTCTGGGCCACCGCCAACGGTCAAAGAGCGTGCATTTTGCACGTCGACGATCTGACGTGTCTCAATCGGCGCGGGCAAATGGAACTGCAAGCCCTGTTCAACTGTATGCACATACTTACCAAAGCGCTGGATCACGGCCTCTTCCCCGGCGTCTACGACATAGACACCTGTTGCAGCCCAGCCCAATAAGGCGACCAGAACAATCGCACCCACAGTCCGCTTATCAAACTGAATCGGCTCACCGCCGCCGCCGCCGCCCCTCATGCCGCCGCCACCGCCGCCGCCGCCGCCGAGAACGCTCTTCAAGCGATCTTCGACCCGCTTTGCTAATTCATCGAGATTGGCGCTCTCGCCGGTCGAGCCGGGCCGACGTGGTGGCTGGCCCGGACCATTGCCCCACGGATTCTTAGGGCCAGAGCCGCCGCCCTGCTGATTACCATTCGATCCACCACTGGGGCCCCAAGGGCCGCCACCGCCGCCAGACGAGTTATCATTCCAAGGCATATAGACGTGTATCCATTCCAGAGCCGCTATACCTAGGCAAAGGCACATGCCAAAGACTTGCAAGCGGGCGTTACAGCCCCTTATGTGCGTGCTCAGCGAAAGGGATCAAGAAGGTGTTTGGAATCAAACGATCACTCAAACGCGAGGATGTGTTAAAAATTCTCGATACTATCCGGGCGTCAGACGGCTTAAGCATTGTTCATAAAGGACTTATTGAAGATGTGCGCGTGGCTGACGGGGGTGAAGTGCTCGCAACAATTTCAGTGCCAAAAGGTGAAGAAAGTGCAGCTAGCCAGTGGCAACAGGCCGCGACCGCGGCGATCCAAGGTCTACCCGGTGCCGGAAAGGTCACTGTGGTGTTGACCGCCCATATTGGATCAAGCCAAAACACACCGAATCCAGAGGCCCCTCCGCCCGGTCAACAGCGCGTGCGCAAAGGCGCAAGACTGACCGATGCCGCGCTAGCTCAAGGCAGCGCGCAAGCCCCAGCTGCAAAGGCAGGGATCAGCGGCATCACGTCTATACTGGCCGTTGCTTCGGCAAAGGGTGGGGTTGGCAAGTCGACAATCGCCGTCAACTTAGCAGCAGCCTTGTCGGCTTTAGGGCTTCGAGTTGGTTTGTTGGACGTTGATATTTACGGGCCTTCCCTTCCCACCATGATGGGTACGGCGGCGGCGGAACCCGAAGTTGGCGAGGATAAAAAGCTGCTGCCCGTTATGGCCTATGGTATCAAAACCATGTCGATCGGCTATTTGGTTGATGGCGATTCTCCCATGATTTGGCGCGGGCCAATCGTCACCAGTGCAATCCGGCAATTACTGGAAGATGTGACGTGGGGCACCGCTGACGAGCCGTTAGATGTGTTGGTGATGGACACCCCACCGGGTACAGGCGACGCCCAATTAGCCTTGGCACAACGCGTGCCCCTAAATGCCGCCATTATCGTCTCTACCCCACAGGAAGTCGCCTTGGCCGATGTGCGCCGTGGTGCGGGTATGTTCGCGAAGACTCATGTCCCTGTCTTGGGCGTGATTGAGAATATGGCATGGTTGACCCAGCAAGACGGCAGCCGACTTTATGTGTTTGGTGAAGGTGGGGCAAAACGAACGGCACAGGCTTTAGGCTTGCCGTTTCTGGGGGAAATTCCCTTGGAAGTGAGCATAAGGGAAAGTGGCGATGGCGGCGTGCCCTATGTCGTGGCCGCTCCCGGGAGTGAGACAGCCAATGCTTTCCTGTCGATTGCCGCCCACATTTATGATGGCCTACTTCATCAAGAGATTAAGCCGCCCCCGGTTATTCGCTTTGTAGCCTAGCGCTTTGGTTTTCATCTCGCCATTAGCAAAGGCCGCCCCTTCCCATCAGGTCAAAGTAGGCCTATATGAGTGGGGTCCGGTTCGCCGGACTATGGTGATAAACGTGCGTGAAATAAGCAGGCCGGACCGGGGTGCGATTCCCCGCGGCTCCACCAATCTCTCTGCGTGTATCGACGCGAGTGTGGGGCCGATCAGGATCGACGGATGTGTAAAGACGTTACTTTTACCCGCGTGGGCTTCGTCAACCGCCCATTTTCACAAATGCAAACGATAACTTTGCACAGGAAGTCCGTTTGGCTGCGTAATGCGGTCTGATTGACATCCGACTAAGTCCTAAGGCTTCGGCCGAAGGCGGGGCACGGAGGGGGGCCCGGCAACAGCAATCCCCTCCACTTCTTTCAAAGACTGCCTTCTCTAGCCGCCTCTTCTTCGGAAGAGCGCAGCCGCCGCCGCACAAGAGAATTGCCTGCATCAAGGCCACTCGCCGATTGAGTGCCTTGGTTCGCTTGGACACCGAAGTCGATTGCGCGCTTGCGCAACGAGGATTAAGAAGAGACTCAATCGATTCATGCCAGAAATGGCCAAAAGCAGGAGACGGGCCAGATGTCGGAAGACCTCATCGGCTATGCAAAGCTAACCCAAGATGCCCTGCGTGGCGTCGTGCGCGATGCCATCAAAGTTGCGCTGACGGGCCTACCTGCCGATCACCATTTCTATATCAGCTTCCGCACCCGCGCGCGCGGTGTGCAAGTCGCGCAATATCTGGCGGCAAAATATCCCGATGAAATGACCATTGTGATCCAGCATCAATATGAAGGTCTGGAAGTGCGCGACGATTTCTTCGCGATTACCTTGCACTTTGGTGGCGTGCCGCAGCGCATCGTGATTCCGTTTGCGGCAATCACCCGCTTCTATGACCCATCTGTGCGCTTTGCTTTGCCATTTGACGTGGTCGACGATCTCTCTCCCGATGCTGATTTGGATGACGATGTTTTGGAATCCGAAGTTGAGGATACGGTCGTCACGACGCCAACTACTGGGGCTGTCGTCAGCCTTGATGCATTCCGGCGCAAGAAGTGAGCGAAGAAGCAAGCCCGGCCCGCTCTGACGCGGAGGTTCTGGCGAAATTCACCCAAGCCAAATCCCGCCCCGCCTGCTCCGACACATTGGGCCTTGAAGTCTTGTCGATTGATCAGGCTGCCGGGCGCGTGCGGATCAAGATGGTCGGCCAAGCGGCGTGGTGTAACCCACGCGGTGCGCTGCAAGGCGGGTTCGTCACCGCGATGCTAGATGAAGCCATGGCGATTGCGGGCATTGTTGCCGGGCAAATGGCCTTTGCCGTCCCGACCTTAGAGCTTAAAACCACCTTCCTGCGCCCCTGCCCAGCTGGCCCGGTGGAGGCCGAAGGCCGCGTGGTAAAATGGGGCAATAAGGCCGCGTTTTTGGAGGCCGACTTGTTTGATGCCGATGGCAAGCTCGTCGCCCGCGCCACGTCCACCGTGCTGCCCACACCCTTGCCAGCACGACATCCGCGCGCGGACGGTTAAGGGTTTTTTCTGACTTGGAACGGCTTTACGCCGCCCTCCGCTTGCCTTGAAGCCGCCCGACAATTCTTCTTGCGCAAGCTGGGGGGTCAAGGGGTGAAATCGACTTCGTCGACGCGCGAAGCGCGCCCCTTGACGCCCCATCTTGCGCGCTCAAACTCGAACACGGCCTTTGCCTAGGCAGAGCCTGTGGCAAAGGCGATCCAAGTGGAAAAGCTTTTCCAAGACCGCGCCGCTTGAGGTGGTGCAGTCCTTTCGGACTGCACCCTACTTCGCGTAGCCTACAACCGAGCCAAGCCCAACCTATTAAAAAGCTGTGCGGCGGTGGCGTTGGTTGCCTCGTTCCAATCGGCAAGTTTGGACCGCATCAGGCAGGACTCGCTTTTTAAAATCACGCCGTCATCGAGGATTTTTAACGCATTGGCGGTCAAAGTCGCCCCAGATGTTGTGATATCGACGATGGCTTCGGCAATGCCGGCTGCGGGTGCGCCTTCTGTTGCGCCGGCGCTGTCGACGATTCGGTGATCGGCGACATGATGCTCGCGCATGAATTGTGCAGTCAGGCGGGTAAATTTCGTGGCGATGCGGAACCGTCGCCCGGTTTGACGCCGCATATCGGTGGCGACTTCGGCGAGGTCTGCCATGGTCTCCACATCGATCCAGCCATTGGGCACCGCTACCACCACATCTGCCCGGCCAAAGCCGAGGCGGGCTTCGATGCTCAGGCGCGCATCCACATCACTAGCGGCTTCGCGCACAATGTCTTCACCCGTGATGCCCAGGTGAATATCCCCGGCGAGCAAGGCTTTGCCGATTTCACTGGCAGAGGCCAAGCGGATTTGGATGTCGTCAAACCCGTCTAGCGTCGCACTATAGCCGCGCTCGCCGCCCGTTTGGCGCAGGACGAGGCTTTTTTTGGCGAGCCAAGCTTCGCATTGTTCCTTCAAGCGCCCTTTGGACGGTAGGGCCAGGACGAGACTTGCCATCTTATCGCCCTCCAAATCGCGCAGGGCGGATCACACAGCCAACGGCACGGGCTTGTCGGGCACCCGATGATATCTCGCCCACCAAAGTGTCATAGCGGCCACCGGTTGCCACGGGCCGCGCAAAACTGGGGTCGGCAGCAAAGTCAAACGCCATGCCATCATAATAGTCAAAAGCTTCTGGGCTTAAGGCTTCAAAATGGGCATGGGCCAATGCCTTGGGTGCATCTTGTTGAATCCGGTCTAGCCGCAAGGTCCAGGCTTGGCGCCAATCCATGAGATCAACGCCCAGCTTTTCAGCCAAGGTGACACATTCATCCAAACTGGCAGCAAGCGAGCCTTGGCTGTTCAATTGAATGAGCTTGGTTAGGGTCTCGGCTAAGTCTGGCGCAAGCGGTGTGGCGATGGCGCGCTTGGCCCGTGCGGCTAAGCGGTCTGCGACATGGCTCAACTGCCGATTGCCGGGCAAAGACAAGTTCGCCAGCGCCAAAACCTCTGCGACCGTGCTGCGGGCGCGTTCGGGGTCGAGTTCGGCAATCGTACGTTCCAGTGCACTAATCTGGCGGCTGGGTGCGGTGCCGCTAGCTTGGGCCAGCGCGCGCTTGAGCGCGCTCTGATGGCTGGCCACTTCGCCTAAGGCGCTGTTCCACGGATCGGGGAGGTCGGCCTTAGCGATGATGTGGGGCAAGAGGCCACCGTCACACAGGCGGACATAAAGATTGCGCTCGCCTGCCGCTTGGCAGGCTTCCCAGGCGGCCAGAAACACGGTCACATCGGCTTCAATCCGGTCTGCATCCCCAAAGCGTTCGAGGCCGATTTGGACGAATTCGGGCGCGCGGTCTTCGCCTGCCTTGGGGGCACGAAACACTTTGCCCTCGCACACCCAAGCCACAGGCTCGTCATCGGTGGTGGCATTTTGGACATAGTTCAGCGCCGCAGGAATGGTCAGGTCTGCGCGCAAGCATAATTCTGCCCCGTCTGGCCCTGAAGCAAAATAGAGACGCGGGCGCACATCTTCGCCAGCCAATTCCAGCACCAATGCTGCTGGCAATAAGGTCGGCAACGCCACCTCTTGCCCACCCCGGGCCTTTAAGGCAGCCCAAGCGGCCTGCATTTTAGGACCCGTCTCTTGGTTCATGGCTTCAGCATGTCCTGCACGGCTTGGACCAATTGGGCGCGCGGGACTTCGACTTGGGCAGGGCGCTCGCGCCGCCACGCCGCGTTCGACTCAATCGATTGGGCCAATTGCGCACCTAGATTGAGGTCCTTCAAGGTAACCTTGCGCGCTTCACGCTCTTGGCTGCCTTCCATCACCACGACGGGGGCCTTGCGGCGGTCGGCATATTTCATCTGCGCCTTCATGCCAGAACTGCCCAGATAGACCTCTGCCGCAATGCCTGCAGCGCGCAGCTCACCCGCCATCTGCATATAGCCCGCCATTGCATCGCTATCGAGGGCAAGGATAACGACCGGGCCTTGCGCCGCTTCTGGTGGACGCCCCGAGGCCGACAAGGCCGCAACCAAGCGGGACACGCCCAGTGAGAAGCCAGTGGCGGGTGCCCGTTCACCCCGAAAACGCATCACCAAATCATCATAGCGCCCGCCGGACCCGATCGAGCCAAATCGAACCTTATTGCCCTTCTCATCCAAGGTCTCGGTCAGAAGTTCGGCTTCAAACACAGGGCCGGTATAATATTCGAGGCCGCGCACAATGGCTGGATCGAAGAAGGCGCGATCTTCGAGAATATCGAGCGCGCGCAAGGTAGCATCAATCGCCCCAAGCTCTGCCACGCCTTCGGCCCCCAGGACCGTATCGCCCACCACGGCATCAAGGGCCGCCAAGGTTTCCAACCGTGTGGCTTTACGGGTGGAGGTAAAGGCCATGACTTGGGCGATGGCATTGTTGCCTAGTCCTGCACCCTTGGTGAAGTCGCCCGACTCATCCTTCCGGCCCGCGCCTAACAGCAATTCTACGCCTTCGGGGCCCAAGCGATCCAGCTTGTCGACCGCCCGCAACACGCCCAGACGTGTGGCCGTATCGGCGACATCAATGCCGATCTTGGCCAAAAGCCCGTCGAGCAATTTGCGGTTTGAGACATTGACGACATAAAGCCCGCGCGGCACGCCAGCGGCTTCGACAGCGGCCGCCCCCATGGCAATCGCCTCTGCGTCGGCTTCAGGCCGGGCAGAGCCAACGCAATCGGCGTCACATTGCCAGAACTCCCGATAACGACCGGGACCCGGCTTTTCATTGCGCCAGACAGGCCCTGCAGCACAGCGGCGGAAGGGCTTGGGCAGGCTATCCCAATTTTGTGCGGCAAAACGGGCCAAGGGCGCGGTCAGATCATAGCGCAAGCTCATCCACTGGCCATCATCATCTTCGAGTGCAAACACGCCTTCATTGGGACGGTCTTGATCCGGCAAGAATTTGCCTAGCGCGTCAGCATATTCAAAACTGGGGGTTTCTAGGCGCTCATACCCCCAGGATTCATAGACCCGCAGGACTTTTTCCACGACGCTGCGCTCTGCCAGCAAGGCATCAGCCCGGCGGTCGATAAAGCCGCGTGGCGAGCGAGCAAGCGGTCGGCCTGGCGCATTTGGTTTGGTTTCGGTCATGTGGAAGCCCAGTGGGAGAAAAGTTGGAGGCGGTGTTTATCGCGACATGGCGCAGGCGGCAATCAATCTGCCTGAAATCGCTCTGCCATCTACCTGAGCACACGGTGTTTTGATACAGGAATCAAGGTGACACTGAGGAAGAGCAGGGTTAGACAAGCGGCCTAGGTCCTGTTTTAAGCCGCCATGGGCGTGCTGATCATCGAAAGTTTGCGCCATGAGCGAAAAGTCGCAGCGTCGCCAGAAATCCCTTGCTTCGGGAACAGGTGTGGCCATTGCGATCTTCGCAGCGCTGGCAGCGACGGCTCTTGGCTTAACGCCCCCTTTGAAGACCGCTGCCCCAGACAAACCGACCCAGCCTGAGGTGACCAAGGAAACGGATTGGCGGGAAGTTGCGCGCCTAGCGCTGGCGAAAGACAAGCTTTCCTTCGCCGACGTGACGTTTAAGGCGGGCGTGCTGACAGTCACGGGCGATGCTGACAAGGCCGAAGACCGCGCGCAGGCTTTTGACGTCGTCAAGCAAGCGGTCTTGAGCGACTCTAGCCATGTTGGCGTTGTGCTCGCACTGGAAAATGCGATCACCCTGAGCGGTCAGGCCATGGCCGATGCGCCGGATGCGGCTTCCACCATGGGGGCGGCCCCAGACGCAAAGGCGTGTCAGACAGCCTATGACACGTTGCTCGACGGGCGGGTGATTAATTTTGGCTCTGGCAGTGCGGTGCTGGCCGAAGAATCTAAGCCCTTGCTGAACGCCTTAGCAGATGTGGCCAAACGTTGTGAGACGTATCGGGTTGAACTTGGCGGGCATACAGATGCGCGCGGGGATGCGACCGCTAACCAAGCTCTTTCTGAGCGACGGGCCCAATCGGTGGCGGATTATCTGGTGTCCAAGTCGGTGCCGGCGAGCCTGCTTGGCGTGTCCGGCTATGGCGAAACCCAGCCCAAGGATGCCCGCGGCAGTGCCGAGGCTGACGCGAAAAACCGCCGGATTGAGTTCAAAATCGTTGAAGATGCCGCCCAATAGGGCCCTCGTAAAGCCTTAAACCTAACGCGTAAGCCCCGGTACCCATTTGACATCTTCAGCGCCATTGGCATTGGCGCGGCGGCCCGCCACAAACAATAAGTCGGACAGGCGGTTGAGATAATGCAGGACGGAGTCGGAGACGACTTCGCCTTCGGTCTGCATGAGCGCTGCGACTTGCCGCTCTGCCCGCCGGGTGATGGTGCGGGCGACATGCAAATAGGCCGATAAAGCTGTTCCACCGGGCAAGATGAAGGAATCAAGGGCTGGAATGGCCGCATTCATCGCGTCGATTTCGTTTTCCAGCCGCGTCACTTGATTGGGCAGAATGCGCAAAGCTTCCCAGCCTAAGGGCTTACCGCGTTCGGGCGTCGCCAAATCCGCACCCAGATCAAACAAATCATTTTGGATGCGGCCCAAAATCGCGTCGAGCTCAATATCGGCAGCGCTATGCAAACGCGCCACACCGATGGCGGCATTGGCTTCATCGACTGCACCATAGGCCTCAACGCGGGCGTCAAATTTCGGCACGGTCTCGCCGGTGGCAAGGCTGGTGGTGCCCTTATCGCCGGTGCGCGTGTAAATCTTATTGAGCGTGACCATGCTTCATCCCGTGTGTCTGCCGTCAGCCTTACTATAGGTCTGAAGCTTTCCTGCCAAAGCACGAAGCTGCTATTTTGCGGGAAGGGTCGCTGGCGAGCCTTGCTTGAAGGGGCGTAAAGTTTGACCTAAAATAGGTGTGGCGGGTCTGAGACCTATACTGATTGAGGAGACTTTGATTCCGAGATGAAAAGTTTCATCACCTCCTTTATCGGCTTCTCATCGGCCTATTTGATCTATTATTTGCTGGTGTACGGTCAGCTCGATGGCCGCCAATTGGCGATCATCTTATTGGGCGGGTTTGTTTTTGCAGTTTTATTCGAAGGCTTAAGTCTTCTCTTCAGGCGCTTATTCCTCCGGATCGGGCGCTATTATGCAAAGCGGCATGAAAGGGCTTAAACGTCGGATTGCCGTCGCGATTTGCCGAAACGCACAGACACCTCGAACTTGTGCGCAATCGTGCTAAATCATCTCCTATGACCCACCCTATCCGACTGCTCTGCCTAATCCTTGCCATTGCCTTCACCGCCCTGATCGGCTGGGCCAGTGTGCGGGGTGACTTTGGGGCGGAGTTTGCGGCGATCACGGCCATGCCTTGGGGGCGGGTTTCGTTGGTCGATCTCTATTTGGGCTTCTTGCTCTATGGCCTTGCAGTCTGGGTTGTCGAGAAGGACATGAAGACGCGCTTGCTTTGGGCGGTACCTGTGATTTTTCTGGGCAATGCGTGGTCCTTGGTTTGGGTCGCTGTGCGCTGGCCGCAAATCATGGCGCGCTTGAAGATCGAGCCGCCGAAGCCCCCGACCGATCTTGGGGCCTGAGCCTAAGTCTTAACCGCGCAAATATCAGGTAGGCCCCGACCACGACCTGCATCATCCAAGCCATAGCCAACCAAGAAGCGGTCTGGCAGGTCAAAACCTAAATAGTCGGGGGCAGGTAGTTCTGCGGCCAAAGGCTTGCGCGCAAGCAGGCAGGTCAAAACCTCGCTCGCGCCCTTCGACGCCAGATAGGATTTGGCAAACAGGATCGTCCGGCCCGTATCATAGACATCATCGACGATTAAGACTTGTTTGCCGCCAATGGGCTTTTGCAGGTCTGCCAACACATGGATGCGGCCGCCGCTCTCATGCCCGTCACCATAACTCGAAAGCCACAAAAAGTCAGTCCGCGGGGTCTTTCCATGGCGGGCTAAGCCGCGCACCACATCAGCCATGAAGACAAACGCGCCCTGTAACAGGCCCACCACGACCGCGTCCTCGTCCAATCTGCCTGCAATCTGGCCGGTCAGCTCTTGAATGCGGTTGTCGATTTCGTGTGCGGAAACCAGAATATCCAAATGTGACGTCACGGCCCCGCCCCTCTTCTTATTTAACGCGCAGTCACAGGGGCGTCGTGGCCCTCACCATGATCGGCTATGGGCACTTCAGCAGGCTTTGCTGGCGCTGCAGGCTCTGCTCCCAAGAGGCCAGACTTGCCGGTTGGTGGCTCTGGTTTTGGACGCGGGCCTTTACGTGGTGGGTCAGCAAAGGTGATGACCGCCTTCAAGCTGCCGCGCACAGGATTAGAACGTGCACTGGTAAACCGATGCGCTTTGCCCGGGCCCAAGCTTTCAATTCCCGGATCTACCATCCAGGACAGCCGCTCCATGCCCTTTGCATCGACCAGCGAAACTTTGAGATAAGGGACAAATTCTGATGTGCGCGATACCGATTGCAGCACGCCCCTTACTTCAATCTTGGGGCCCTTCTCATCCGCAGATGAGGTGATGGTGATATCGCGAATGTCCACACCATAAAGATTTGCGGGTAAACCCACGGCTGCAAAAGCCGTCGCAGACTTCGGCCACGCCCGCACAATGTCCGAACGATAGATTGCTGCAGCGGCCATCACGCCGACCATCAAACTTAAACTGATCACCCAAGGAATAGCTGCTGCGAGACGATGGGTGGTCTTGATCTGGTTGAGTGCCTTCTTACGCGCCAGCTCATGTGGCTCAAGCTTGCCTGGCTTTGCTTTTTTGCTGCCCAGCCCCAATTTTGCCAGCAAGCCAGCCTTTTTGACCTCGGCGGCACTGGGCGCTTTTGGTGTGCTTGCAGGATAGCCAATTGCGCCTGCGGGCATGGCGCGCCACGAGTTTCCGCAAGCCGCACAGCGGACAGTGCGCCCCGATGGTGGAATCGCACCATCAGCGACATTGTACTTCGCAGAACATTGAGGGCATGTGAGTAGCATGAAAGAGACGAATCACCCGGCTAGCGCAACCATAAAAAAGCGCTTATTCGCTGTCAGAGTCTACTCATGAATGAAAAAACTCGCACCCCCGGCTATCGAGAAGGTGGACCTATCGTCCGCTTTGATAAAGTTGGCGTCACTTATGGCTCCGGCACGCAAGCCTTGCGCAATGTGTCGTTTGAGCTGGAAAGCGGCGGCTTCTACTTTCTGACAGGACCATCGGGAGCCGGAAAATCGACGCTGCTGAAACTGATGTATCTCGCGCTGCGCCCGAGCCAAGGCCGCGCCAATCTGTTCGGTGTCGATGTTGGGAGTGCCAGCCGCGATGATCTGCCGATGCTCAGGCGCAAAATTGGCGTGGTATTTCAAGACTTCCGTCTTCTGCCGCATTTGTCGGTGTTTGATAATGTCGCCATGCCGTTTCGCGTGCGTGATGTACCATTGGCAGATTATGCAGAAGACGTAGACGATCTTTTGCGTTGGGTTGGCTTAGGCGGGCGGATAGACGCCTTGCCTGAAACCTTATCGGGCGGGGAACAGCAACGTGTGGCCATTGCACGGGCGGTGGTCGGAAAACCTTCGCTCTTGATCGCCGACGAGCCGACCGGCAACGTTGACCCGGATATGGGCGCCCGGATCATCCGATTGTTCATCGAGCTTCACAAATTGGGCGCGACCGTGGTGATTGCGACTCACGATCTTGACTTGGTACGCCGTTCCGGAGCCCCTGTCTTGCGACTGGAGGCTGGCGAATTGACCCAAGCACCCAATCTCGATCAGGCACCAAAGGCAAAGCGATGATAGAGCGGCTGAAATCGCTGTGGAGACAAATTGGCCGGGAGTCTGATCGTGCCCTCTTGCCGGCAGATTCGCGCCAAGTGCGGCCATTGACGATCGTGGTATCGATCATGTGTGCCTTGGGGTGTTTGGCAGGCCTCGGGGCCTCGGCCGGCTTCCGCGCTGCCAATACTTGGACCAGTGACCTGAAAAGCGCGATGAGCGTCGTGGTCCAAAGCCCTCGCACCGATGAAGACTTGGCCCGCGCCGCCCAGATTGTTGGCCGCATCCAAGGCGTGACACGCAGCGAAGCCATGAGCCGGGACCGGGCGAAGGAGCTCTTGCGCAATTATGGCACCGATATGGGCGCGACGTTGGACGCTCTGCCGGTGCCGCGCCTGATTGAAGTCGGTGTCTCTGCCGGACAAACCAATGTGAAAGCCGATATCGAAAAGGCCCTCAAGGCGTCTGGCTTTACTGTGATAGTAGATGACCATAGTCGCTTCACTGGCGAAGTCCTACGTACATCGACCGTGGTGCGGATTGTCGCCATCATGGCTTTGGTCTCGCTCATTGTCGCTGCGATCGCCACCATCGCCTTTGCCGCCCGCGCGGCGCTTGAAACGCGGCGGGAGGCGGTGAACATTCTCCATCTGGTGGGCGCAAAGGATTCCTTTGTCGCGCGCGAAGTTCAAATCCGCTTTCTGCGGTTGGGGTTTGTGGCTGGGCTTTTGGGAGCCAACGCGGCCGGTGTCATCGCTTTGATCGGTACCACCGTCTTCGCGTTTGGCGCGTCAGACTTTACCAGCGGCGCACCCTTGTTGAATTGGACAGATTTGTGGATCTTGCTGGTCGCGCCCTTGGTGACCGCTTGCGCCAGTGCCATTGCAGCAGATCTCGCGGCACGGGCAACGTTGAGGGATTTGGTGTGAGATGGCATGGCTCCGGCGCAAGCAAGGTGAACGGGGGCTGCACCGCCCATCGGGCACAGTTGTGCGCTCCTCAACTCTCATTTCGCGCCTGATCTTTGTCTTAAGTCTGCTGGGTGGTCTAAGTCTGCTGATTGGTTTCATCCGCTTTGGCGACCATGTGACTTCCCTCAAGACACCCATCGGATCAATCCGCGCGGATGGGGCGGCGGCTTTGACCGGTGGCTCAGACCAGCGCTTGATTGCCGGCGTCAAACTTGTGGAAAGCAAAGCTGTACCCCGCCTTTTGATCTCCGGCGTCAATCGGATCACCACGGCCAAAGAAGTGCGTGCGGTCGCGGGCGGCGCGGAAGAAACCTATGCCTGCTGTATCGATATCGGCCGTCGCGCAACCGACACAATTGGCAATGCAGATGAGGCCGCTATCTGGGTTAATGTACATCAAATCAAGACCTTGGTTGTGATTACCGACGCCTATCACATGCCACGGAGCCTCTATGAGATGCGCCGGGCTATTCCAGATGTGGTTCTGATCCCCTACCCTGTGCAAACCACGCGTGAATTTGATGGCGACTGGTGGAAGAATGAACGCCCGACACGGGCCTTGGCGCTAGAATATGGCAAATATCTTGTCTCTATCGGGCGCGGGCTTTTTGAGGGCGATACTGAAATTGCGTTGGAACAGGTTAAGCTGTTTCACAAGGGAAAGACTCCATGACCTTTATCCGGTCGCTGTTCTTGATGCTGTGGTTGTGGGGCAGCGTGCTGATCGTTGGCACGTTGGGCGCGCCTTATGTATTTATGTCCCCTCTGGGCGGCGCGCGTGTCATGGAGGTCTGGGCCAAAGTCATGCGCTTTGGCGCGAAGTGGATTGCAGGCATTACCTATGAAGTTCGTGGCCTAGAACATTTGCCTGATGGTCCGATTATGATTGCCGCGAAGCATCAAAGCGTGCTGGATACGATCATCCCAACCCTATTCACGAATATGCCGGTCTATGTACTCAAGCAGGAGCTGTTGAACCTGCCGATTTTCGGCTGGTATTGCCGCAAAGCCGGTCTGATTGCGATTGATCGTTCAGGCCACATGAGTGCGCTGAAAGCCATGGTGGCGCAGGCGAAGGAACGGTTTGAGCAAGGCCGCCCTTTGATCATCTTTCCCGAAGGGACGCGCCAAATGATTGGGGCCGACCCCGACTATAAGCCAGGCGTGGCCGCCATTTACATGCTGCTCGGCGTACCCTGTGTGCCCTTAGCGCTCAATACGGGCACTTCGTGGCCAGCAAAAGGCTTCATGCGCTATCCCGGCAAAGTGGTGTTTGAGTTTTTACCCGTCATCCCGCCGGGTCTGAAGCGCGGCCCCTTTATGGAAATGCTTGAAAGCCGCATTGAAGAGGGCAGTCAGGCTTTGCTGGATGAGCATTATGAAAAAATCTCGCTTCAAGAAGCCAGCCGAAAGAAGCAAAATGACGGTGGTGACGGGGGCGGCGGGGGCGGTGGGGCTGGCCCTGTTCAGTCCAACGACGCCCCAAAACCTCCGGCCAAACAAGACCAAGGCGGAGAGGCTGAATTTGACTGGAAGGCTTATGGGGACCGGGCTCGGGAAAGCAACGGGATCAGAGATGGTGATTTTGACGGCTTTGATGGCGGCGGTGGAGATGGTGGCGGCGGCGGTGGCGGCGATTGATGACTGAACCCAAACGCACGCCGCTTAGCGGCCTTGTCCTGCCTTTGGCCATGGGTGCCCTCGTACTTGGCGGCTATTATGTCTATTGGAGCCAAACTGCCCTAACCCTCAAAGCCCGTGTGTCCGCAGCTTTGCCTGCCTTGCCGAAAGAGAATATCGCCGTCAAAGGCTTCCCCTATCGGTTTGAAGCGGAGATTACCGATCTGCGGGTCCAGACCGGCACGGGCTTTGTGTTTCAAGCCTCCCGTTTCGTGGCCGCTGCCTCCCCCTTCAACCTCAATCTTTGGGCACTCGAAGGCGCGCTTGAGCCGAAGTTGCAACTTCCAGGCGGGCCGTTGCGGCCGCTGCAGGCCACAGATCTAAAGGCCAGTCTGCGCTTCAAGGAAGGCCAATTGGCGCGGTTTTCCTTAACCTTTCAAGGCTTGCAAGCCGGTGTCGTTGGCCCCTCTGGTCTTGGTCCAACTCCCTGGCGCACGGGGGCTGGCGGCGTGCATTTGGTCGCAGATCTAAAAGACGCAAGCCGACTGGCCTTTGCATTTGACTTAAAAAATCTGGAGTTAAGCGCCTTGCCAGAGGGGCCTGCGGCAATTCTAGGCTCGAAGATCGACCATCTGCGCCTGACTGGCCCCATCAGCCAAGGCCCAACTTTGTTGCAATCGACCAAAGCGTGGGCAAAGGCGCAAGGTACGTTCACCATTATGGCGGCCCAAATCAACTGGGGCCCTTTATCCTTTGATCAGGGCAATGGCCATTTACACGTGACGCCGGAAGGGCAGTGGCAAGGCGAAATTCGCGGTCAAGGCGCGCTAAAGCCCAATGGGATAGCGGTCCCCGCCCTCTCCGCCCCAATTGAAATTGCGATTGAGAATGGGCAAGCGCGGCTCTTAGGCTTTAACGCGATGCGGGTGCCAAGGGCTTACGATTAGGTCTGCTGGTTTTTCTTGCGCGAGAGGCGCCATAAACCGCCGCGAACATCAGCATTCTCAATTGACTTCGGGCGCTTGCGACTTTAAGGACACCCTCCCTAACGCTCGCCGTCATGGCGGGCGCTTTCGTTTATTCCGCGAACCCCATCCCGATCCCCGGTCTGGTCCGTTCGCCCCTTATCAAGGAACAGCGCGATGTTCGCGGTGATCAAAACTGGCGGCAAGCAATATAAAGTCGCTGCAGGCGACAAGCTTGTGATTGAGAAATTAGAAGGCGAAGCAGGCAGCGCCATCACATTCAGCGACGTGCTGATGGTTGGCGGTGAAGCTGGCGTGACCGTCGGTGCCCCACTTGTGGCTGGCGCAACGGTTGCTGCAACTTTGCTGGAAACCCGCAAGGGCGACAAAGTGATGGTCATGAAAAAGACCCGTCGCTCGACCTATCGTCGTCGGAACGGCCACCGCCAATGGGGCAGTGTCGTTCACATCACCGCCGTCAACGCGTAACCAAGCGCACAGGAGACTGACACATGGCACATAAAAAAGCCGGCGGCTCGTCACGCAACGGTCGCGACTCGCACTCCAAGCGTCTTGGCGTCAAGAAGTTCGGCAACGAGATGGTTGTTTCGGGCAACATCCTCGTGCGTCAACGCGGCACCAAATTCTTCGCTGGTGAAAACGTCGGCCTTGGCCGCGACCATACTCTTTTTGCGACTGCCAATGGCCAAGTCGTATTTACCCGCAAGCGCGACGACAAATGTTTTGTATCCGTCATGCCAATTGCGGAAGCAGCAGAATAAGGCGGTCCTGAACCACTCCGGATCGTCTCCCTGAAAAGGGGTGATCCGGTCAAACAGACCATTTCCCGCGCGGGGGGCCGGATCACCGGCCCCCCGTTTGCGTTATGCCCTGATGCAAATAGGTCCTTTGAACCAGATTTTGGTTCGGGCCAGTCTCCCCCCACCCCGCGCGGGTTTCCTGATGGAGACTTTGCCATGCGTACAGAGATTGACACGAGCCGCCTCACCCTGCGCCCCTTGCAGATGACTGACCTCGACCGTTTGGTATGCTTGGCGAATGATCTGCGCGTATCGGGCAATCTATCCCGCATGCCCCACCCCTATCGCGAGCAGGATGGCGAGGAATGGCTGAGCAAACAGCCGGACCTGTGGGCTGGCAAGGAAAACTATGTCTTTGCGATAGAGCACAGGGCTGAGGGCTTTATGGGGGCCATGGGTCTACACTGGATGGATCGGATGACGCTGGACGGCAGTTCGGCTTGGGAACTCGGCTATTGGCTGGGTGTGCCCTATTGGGGCCAAGGCTATGCCACCGAAGCAGGGAAAAGCTTGATTGCGGCAGCCATTCACGACCTTGATCCGGCCTATTTGGTTGCTGGCTTTGCCACGACAAACACACAATCCGGTCACGTGCTTGAAAAACTTGGCTTCTACAAGGTCGATGCGATTCGCGACATGAGCGTCTTAGCAACGGGCAAATCCTCGCCCACACAAGTGATGCGGCGCGATATCGCCGAAGCAGAAAGGAGACCGAGGTCATGACACCAGCTTTATTGACTCACCGTCTTCTGCTTCGGCCCTTGGAGCACGAGGATAACCTAGCCTTGGCCGATCTTTTGGACCGACCGGAAGTGGCGCGTGGCTTATGCACCATCCCCAGACCCTTCACGCCACTCCATGCTAGCGCCATGATCTTAATGATCCGGGCAGCAGAGGCACGCGGCCTCGAATTCGTCTGGGCGGTCGAAAATGGCGACGGCGAAGTTGTCGGCCAGATTGGCTTGCGGCAAGTCCGACCAGGCTGCGCCCAATTGGGCTATGCCTTCCTGCCCGAATTCTGGGGTCTAGGCCTAGGGCGCGAGGCAATGGAGGCGGTGCTGGATTGGGCCAACCGCCAGGGAAGCTTTTCAACGTTGGAAGCGGAAGCCCATCCCGACAATCCGGC
>JAIXQA010000077.1 GCA_027485915.1 Alphaproteobacteria bacterium
AATCAGGCTGGACAGTCATTACCACTAAACACCCTTGTCCAATGGCTTGTCCATCATACGAGGGGTGCAATCGGCTACGCCGACGCGCGAAGCGCGCCCCTTGACTCCCCAGCTTGCGCGCTGAAACTTGAAGATGGCCTTTGTGAAGGCAAAGCCTGCGCCAAAGGCCGTCTAGACAAAAGCATTCACGCACACACCCCTAATAATTTTTATTGCGAGGCACTTGCAACTAGAACCGTTCTCGTCTACATAAGAATGACTCTCAGAAGCAAGAATGGGTGAAGCCAGATGTATGTTTGCAATTGCAACGGAATTCGCGAAAAAGCGGTCCATGAGGCAATTGCGGCTGGTGCTGGGCGTCCCTGCGATGTGTTTCATGCCAATAAGTGCCGCGCCCAATGCGGTCGTTGCGTGCCCGAGATGCAAGAGATGATCGAGCGTCAGACCCAACAATTCAAAGTGGCCGCTGAATAAAGTCTACCTTGTCGAATCCGACAGGGAGCCTATAGTGGCTCATCAATTAGGAGCCTCCCATGCAAGCCGCAGAGGGCGTCATCGCACGCCTCAATACCATCCTGACCAATGAGTTGACCGCTATCAACCAATATTTCTTGCATGCCCGCATGTATAAGAATTGGGGTCTGACCAAATTGGGTGACATCACCTATAAAGAGTCAATTGGCGAGATGAAGCACGCCGATTATCTGATTGAGCGGATCTTGATGCTCGACGGCCTGCCCAATATGCAGGACATGCATAAACTGAAATTGGGCGAGAATGTGCCGGAAAGCTTGGCCGCAGACCTCGCCGTGGAATATCGCGGTCAAGGCCAAATGAAGGATGCGATTGAGCATTTTGAGAAGGTCCGCGATTATGTCTCGCGCGATATCGTCGCCAAAATCCTCGAGGACACCGAAGAGCATATCGACTTTCTTGAAACCCAATTACAATTGATCGAGCAATTGGGCATCCAAAATTACTTGCAAACGGCTATGGGCCCCATCGAAGGCTAAGCGGTTTGGACGTGGTCGATCCTTCAATCCGACAGGTTGGCCGCGTTCTCATTCGCAATCATGCAGGCGAAGTCTTTCTGCTGCGCGGCAAAGACCCGGGCGAGCCGGATCGGCCTGCATTCTGGTTCACACCGGGCGGCAAGATTGATCCGGGCGAAACGGCGCAGGAAGCCGCAGCCCGCGAACTTCGCGAAGAAGTCGGTATTGAGGTGGAGCCCGCCGCCCTCGGGGACGTGATTGGCACGGAAGATGTGACCTATCGCTTTAACGGGATCAGCTATCGCCAGACTGGGGTCTTCTTTGCATTGAATCATGAAAGCCCGCGCCTGCAAACAGAGGGTCTAAATGCGCTTGAAGCGCAAACAATTGATATCGGGCGATGGTGGCCCTTGGCCGAACTCCAGACAACCGAAGACGTGATTTATCCCGAGCATCTGAGGGAGATGCTGGCCAGCCTAGAAAGCTACCAAAAATAATTATTGACAGAATATATATTATAAATTTACATAATATTCTGAAAAATCCGGTTGGAACTGGGGATGAAAGTGCGCGCAACCCTCGTTGGGCTCTCGTGCCTAACCCTCCTCGCTCCGGGCTGCGCCAGTGTTGATGCTACCCCCGGCCTTGGACCCAACTCCAGCTCACGGCTGCTTGTCGGGATTGTGCATGTGCGTACCCAAGAACAGCCCGATCGACTGATTGGATGGCAAACCAGCGTGCTGGGTGCGGAGGTGAGCCGCCGTCGCGTACTGATTGGGGTTGGTAGCGAAGCGAAATTTGAAGCGGACCCATCGAAATGTCAGCTCGTCATTGTGATTAAGCGCCAGACAGATTTGGCTGCGGCGCAAAATTTAGTGAACCAATTCAAAGGGGGAAATGCATGTATCGCAGACTTGGCACCTTATTGATCGCTTCTACCCTTTTGACCTCAGGCTGTACGCAGACCGTTCGCCACACCAACACGTTGCTGTTCGCGACCAACAGCCAAATTGCCTTGTCGGCAGGTACCAATGCGACCACCCAGCCAGAAGTCACATTTGGCTATAAGCGGCAGGAAGTTGTCGTTATGCCTTTGGTGGCAAATTATGTCCCGCATGAGGGTAAACCACGGAATTATATTCCATGCAGCAGCCCAACCAGTCCACCACCCAGTACTTGCTTCATTGTAGGCAAGAATGGCGCTTCAGGCGCTCAAGATAGCTATTCAGTCTTAGCCAGCTTCGGGGCAAAGTTTGGTGCGAAGTCGAGCGGGACCACGCCAGAAGCCAGCGTCGGCATCGGACAATATTTTGCGACAGGCGTTGCCGCTCAATTGCTCGCCGCAACCGGCGGCGCGTCAATCGTCACGACCGCAGCCCCACAACCGGCAACCGCTGAAAAGGCTGCAGTTGTCGCCGCGGTGATGAACCCTGACGATGCCCAAAGGGCCGCGTTAGGGGTAGCCAATTATGACCAGGCCGTTGAGGCGGGCATTGCGGCCGGGCTCAAGCGCAACCTGATCGCAGCAAATGGTGCCACGTGCTTCAAGGACGCTACAAATGGTCCCAAGCTCCTTGCGGGTCTCAAGGAAGTTGAAAGCCTTAAGGGCCATGCCACCAAACTCGAGGCGGCAGGGAAGGAGTCAGCCGATGCCCTCTCCCGCTATCTTCTGGACTTGGGGACACCGGCCCAAAGGGACTTTTCAAATCAGATTTTGACGCATTGCTAGGAGGTAGTCATGAGCATCAGACTTGTAATCTGCGACAGCTTGGCCGCGTTGGTTGCCGCCAAAGCAGACTTGAAGGGCGCACCCATCAATGGCGTGGTTTTGTATCAAACGGCGGGTGCTGAAGGCGAAACGGGACATCTCAAGTTTCAGGACGCAGCCATCGCCCCATCTGGCGACCTAACTTACGGCCCCGCGCAAACTGCCGCGAGCTATGAAGGCAAGTTCATTCTTGTCGTCAAAACCTAGCCGTTAAACCACGCGGTTCTCTAAGGGTTGGCCCTGATAGACGCGGATCAGATTGCCAATGGCTGCGCGCACGGCTTCCTGCACGCTTTCGCGGGTACGACCGGCGACATGGGGCGTGAGGACGACATTGGAAAGATCGGCCCACAATTTCGGGTCCGTCGGTTCATTCTCGAATACGTCTAGGCCTGCGCCCAAAATCCTTTTCTCGCGCAAGGCGACCAGAAGCGCTGCTTCATCCACCACCCCGCCGCGCGCGACATTGATCAGCACACCTTCGCTGCCTAAAGCCTCCAACACTTCGGCTGAGACAACTTTGCGGGTCGCGTCCGTCAACGGGCAGGCCAGCATCAAAATGTCGGACTTCTTGGCCAGTTCCAAGACCGTCTCAACCCGTGACCAGACCAGTTCTGGCTTTGGATTTGGACCGGCCCAGATAATCTTTAAGCCAAAGGCTTCGGCGCGCACGGCAATGGCTTGGCCAATCGCGCCCATGCCGAGGATACCTAACGTGCGACCCCGCAACCGATAACGCGGCGCATGGGTCAGGGCATCGGCCCACTCCCCACGGCGGACAAGGCCGTCCAGCTCAATGATGTTGCGCTCACCGGCAATCAACAAGCCCAAGGCAAGGTCGGCCACATCATCGGTATTGATACCGGGCGAGTTACACACCGAAACACCAATAGCCTTAGCCGCCACCAAATCAACGCCATCCACGCCAACGCCCGCGGCGATCACCGCTTCAAGTTTTGGGAAAAGCGGGAAAAGGGCGGCATCGGTCTTTTTGCCACCGATGCATGCAAAGGCGCGCACCTGTGCGCCGGGACCAGCGGCAAAGGCGGCAATATCTTCAATCTCCCACAGCCGCGCGCACGGCGCGATGTTTTCAAGAAGCGGCTGGGCGAGGACGAGTTCGGGGTGAATAATCAGGATCATAGAAAGCCTTGTGAAAGGCTTGGGGCAGAGAAGCAAGGGGGTCTAGACCCCAAATCGGCCGGCGCGGTTTGGTGATCCTTCCGGCAAACCAAAATGGGTCCAGATGAAAAAGCTACTCTGAACGATGTCAGGCCGGACAGCGCAGCCGAATCCCCAACTTTATGCCGCAACATCCGGCGGGGATAACCATGTTTTGGATAGCTTTTTGTCTAGAAGCGGTTTTGGTGATCCCTTTGGTCCACCAAACCGCAGCCGAAATTGTTTTGACGACCCAGATGTCGCGCTCATCCTCGATCATCCATTTTGGTGAAACAGGGTTTCCACCAAAATGGGTCTAGATGGAAAAATCCTCAAGCGATGTCATCCCCGATGGCGTCAGCCAATTGGGGATCTCCTGCCGCAAAGTCGCCTGAGGTCCCCGCATTCCGGCTGGGGTGGCAGTTGTAAGAGAAGGCTTTTTGTCTGGAAGCGGTTTTGGTGATCCCTTTGGTCCACCAAACCGCTGTCGCAATTGTTCTTGCGACCTCTGGGTAGTCAAGTGCGCAGCTTTGCTGCGTCGCGACGCGATCCGTTTTC
>JAIXQA010000015.1 GCA_027485915.1 Alphaproteobacteria bacterium
GCACAAACCCCAATTCCTCCATCGTTAAGGCACACATAATCCAATCTGCCTGTCCGCTCTTCAATCGGGCCCGGATACCGCACTGGAGTTGGGTTCCCTTACGAACGCCGTTTAAGTTGATTGACACAACATAACATGTCAAGTCGTTTTATCGACTTTTGATAACCACTCTGCGAACAGTTATTAGTGATGATGAAGCCTCATACCAAAGGATCGGCACACCATCGATACAGATGAGCCAGTCCACCACGATAGCCGCACATGGCTGACACGCCTCTTCCATGCCGACCAGCTGCCAAGGATGCTCGAGGCGGAGGCAGCTGAGTGTGGTTTGGCCTGCGTCTCTGTGTCCGCGTATGCGTCGCGGAGACGTTACGCACTCTCGAATCTAGCTGACCTAGACGGCCATCAGTCTTGAACAAGCCGCACAATCTTCCAGTTTAAAAATGACACAGTCAATTTTGGACATGGCAATTTGACCATCCTGCGGCTTGCAGTTCTTGATCCGAGTAAGCGGGAGGCTCAATGGTGCCAAAGCGCAAAAAGCAAACATATTCGCGCCGTTGACCCAAATCAAAATCCGCATAGCTATTTGTTTCAGTTGAACGTGTTCACCGAGAGAACCAAAAAAACTTATCCGTGATTTGACCTCGTACTAAGTACTTCTGCGGAACCCAATGAAACGCCAGTTATCCGAAAAACAACGGCACCGTCCCACTCATGGTTGAAGATGAGTATTAAAGCGTTCCCGTGTTGCCTAAAGTTCGGTCTCTTTTTTAGCAACGATGGCTTCTATCTTCCTTTTTGCCCATGGGGCGCACCACTTTTGCAAGACGAAGAAGACAACTTCAAAGAAAATGCAACCAAATAGAAAAAAGGCCAGAAATAGCGCCGTCGCGTACCAACTATGGCCAATGTAATCTAATCGGCTAGAATTAGCCAATAGGCTTGTTATGATCGCCCAAATGCGGCGCTCGGCAGTCACGCTTACCTTGATTGCCTTGAAATTCATGCCAAAACCTTCCTAACCCCTTTAGAACCGCTATCGAAACATATCCCTGAACGTTTTTTGGAGCGACCAACTCATACCTTGAACCTTACACCCTATCGGAACGGTTTCGGGACCCTACAAGCAGCGCTTGCCGACATCGCAGCTGTTAACAACCCTGCGGCTCCGCCGGCACTCTATCCACCCGCTCTGCCGAAAGCATCTCCGTTCGGGTCGTTAGACCCCGGTGGCCGAAAGCCATCGTAAAAGGGTCGGCCCTGGCAGACCGATCATTGGTGCATTATCCTACCCGCGTGCTGGCTCCACGCCCCCACGCACAAACGCCAATTCCTCCATCGTTAAGGCACGCATGTTTCAATCTGCCTGTCCGGTCTGACATTAGGTCCGACTACCGAATTGCAGTTGATTTCCTTAGCGCTATTCTCTTAAGTTGATTGACACAACATAACATGTCAAGTCGTTTTATCGACTTTTGATAGCCACTCTGCGAACAGTTATTAGTGATGATGAAGCCTCATACCAAAGGATCGGCAAACCATCGACACAGATGAGCCAGCCCACCACGATAGTCGTCCGTGGCTGACACGCCTCTTCCATGCCGACCAGCTGCCAAGGATGCTCGAGGCGGAGGCAGCTGAGTGCGGTTTGGCCTGCGTCGCTGTGTCCGCGTATGCGTCGCGGAGAGGTTACGCACTCTCGAATCTAGCTGACCTAGACCGGCATTATCGCGAGTCAGGTCGGCTCATCAGCGTCACACTGCCGTAGCCGCGGCGACGCAGAGCCTCCATGATGGCAGGGTGGAAGCGGGTGGATTCTAGACCTTCTTATCAGAAGTTCTCTTGCTCACCCATTTTTCGAGGACCAACCCCAAAAAATAGATGAAACTTCCAAACACAAGCCCAAAAGCAACCAAAGAAACAATAGTTGTCAGACCGTTGAAAGTTCCTTCGAGAACACGCCAGCCCGCTATTCCCACACTCCATATTGCGGCATAGGTGGCAATGGAACCTAACGCTTTCCTCATGATACAAATGGTCCTTGTTTTGTATTCCTGAGCCAACACTCCGCGTGCGCCGCGGCTCGCGCTGCCAGCACTGCGCCAATGGCACCCCCAATTATAGATGCGGAATATAGAGCCACTTGGATATATGGTGCGAGCAGTCGTATAACTTTTCTGTCCCAAACTTTTTTCGCACCAGCGAGTGTGCCCGAAATTGCTGCAATTTGCTGAGCTTCTGTCGATGCGGGCGGGCATCCTGCACCTCCTCCGGCACTCCATCCACCCGCTCTGCCGAAAGCATCTCCGTTCGGGTCGTTAGACCCCGGTGGCCGAAAGCCGTCGTAAAAGGTCGGCTCTGGTAGACCGATCATTGGTGGATTATCCCACCCGCCTGCTGGCTCCACGCCCCCACGCACAAACCCCAATTCCTCCATCGTTAAGGCACACATAATCCAATCTGCCTGTCCGCTCTTCAATCGGGCCCGGATACCGCACTGGAGTTGGGTTCCCTGACGAACGCCGTTTAAGTTGATTGACACAACATAACATGTCAAGTCGTTTTATCGACTTTTGATAGCTACTCTGCGAACAGTTATTAGTGATGATGAAGCCTCATACCAAAGGATCGGCAAACCATCGATACAGATGAGCCAGCCCACGGCGACGGCGGGGCGGCAGAGGGTCAATTTCTCAGCTCTAGAGTTCTTACACTTACCTAAACTGCTGGCTACGATCGCTGGAAAGTAGCTAGCTGGAGAGCGATGACACAGAGCAACATCCTCCCACTTGTGTAATATGGAGCCCAGAAGCCGCACGAAGCCTGCAACGATGTCTTTCGCTTTTGCTTTATGCCGAGGCATAGACAGGTAGCAAACGCTACAATTGTGAATAGATCGTCAGCTTCGATAAGCTTCATTCCCAATGTGTCGCGACCCACCAAATGTGGCCCGCTGGGTCGCGGAAGCCGCCGCGGAGGTCATCGTCGGCATCTTTTTGGATCGGGGGCTGAATAGGCTCTGCGCCTGCCGCGATGGCGCGGTCATACACAGCCTGCGCATCGGCGACATAGACGTGCACATGAACCTCGGACGATTTGTATTCGGTCGCGCCGCCGCCCATCATAATTAGGCTGTCGTCAATGCGGATTTCCCCATGCATGAGGGAGCCATCGGGCCGATCAAAGCGGCGAACCAAAGAAGCATCAAAGACAGAACCCAGAAACGAAATCAACGCGTCTGGATCGTGTGCGATCAAATAAGGGCTGACCGAGGGATAGCCTGCAGGTTTCCAAGTGCTCATCGGGTGTCCTTTCACGCGCCGTGCCCCTCACCTTTTCCGTCGCCAGTAGGTAAAGGGCTCTTGATAGACTTCTTGGTCCAAGTCGGTGATGACGCTTTGGATGCGGGTTTGGGCATCTTTGACGCCTTGGTTGTAGAAGAGCGGGCCTAGTTCGGCGGCCATGAAGTCAAACAGGGCCTCAATGGCCAGATTGCCAACCGGCTCGTCAAAGTTTTCGGCGCAGAATTGCTCTAATGAGGTGACGGCCTCTTTGCGCAGGGCGGGGGTCAAGGGCTTCATCGCAAAGGGCCTTTCGATAATTGGTGGGCTTAATCGCCTGCCTCCAGCTTGCGGAATGGATGGGCCTTATAGACGCCCAAGATTTTCAGCTCAGCAGAGAAGAACTTCAATTCCTGCAAGGCCAATTGCACATTGCGCTCGCTCGGATGGCCTTCAATGTCGGCATAAAATTGGGTTGCGTTAAAGCTGCCGCCGATCTGATAGCTTTCGAGCTTTGTCATGTTCACACCATTGGTCGCAAACCCACCCATCGCCTTGTACAAAGCGGCGGGAATATTGCGCACTTGGAAGACAAAGCTGGTGATGCATTTGCCGTCTTCGAGGTCGGCATCCTCTGGCGTGGCCGAGAGAATGACAAAGCGGGTGGCATTGTGGGGTTCATCCTCCACATCCGCGCGCAGAATTGGCAGGTCATAAAAGGCTGCCGCCAAGGTAGAGCCGAGGGCTGCGACACTCTTGTCGCCCATCTCGCTGATTTCGCGCACAGCCCCGGCGGTGTCGGCGGTTTTAACCGCTTCTGCCCCTAATTCGCGAATGATCTTGCGACATTGGCCCAGCGCCATGGGGTGAGAGCGGATCTTCTTGATATCGGCCAAGGTCGCGCCTTTTACGCCCACCAATTGGTGGTGAATTGGGGCGAAATATTCGCCCACAATATAAAGGCCCGCTTCTGGCAACAAATGGTGCACATCGCCGACCCGCCCGGCCAAAGTGTTTTCAATCGCAATCATGGCACGAACGGCTTTGCCACTGGAAACGGCCGCAAAGGCATCTTCAAAGGTTTGGCAGGGCAAGGGCTCTAGTGAGGGGCAAGCTGCCTTGGCGGCTGCATGGGAATTGGCCCCCAATTCGCCCTGAAAGGCGATTTTACCTTCTACAAAGTCACTCACAATGCCTGCTCCTGGTACCAAGCTCTGGCACCTTCTAAATGTTCTGGCGTATCGACGCCTTTGGGGAATTCATCGACAGCGCGCGCTACGATCGTCATGCCCAGTTCTAACGCCCGTAATTGTTCCAGCTTTTCTCGAACCTCAAGGGGGGAAGGGGCAGCAGCTACAAAGCGCGCCAACGCGCGGCGCCGCCATACATAAAGGCCCACATGACGCTGTATAGGCCCCGCCCCGCTCGGCGCGTCCGCCCGGGTGAAATAAAGGCAGCGACCCGTTGTCGCACCCCCTTCAGCCTCCGCCGGCCAGGAAACTACCGCCTGCACCACATTGGGATCAGCCCGCTCAGCCGCGTCCGTGCTGGGCGAAACCAAGGTCGAAAGAGCCGCTTCGGGCGCGTCTGCAAGGGCGGCAACAGCTTCTTGGATGAGCGCAGGATTTAAGGTCGGCATGTCGCCTTGCAAATTGATGATCGGGTCATAGTGGCCATCGGGATCCAATTCGGCCAAGGCAGCATGAATTCGGTCCGATCCTGAGGGCAAATCCGGGTCTGTTAACACCGCCATCGCGCCTGCTTCTTGGGCGGCGGCGACAATTTCAGTCTCGCCAGCGGCGACCGCGACTGGGCCGAGATTGGCCAAAAGAGCACGCTCAATCACCCGGGCAATCATCGGCTTACCCGCGATATCGGCCAAGGGCTTGCCGGGCAGCCTGGTTGCGGCCAAGCGTGCGGGGATGACGATAAGGGGTTGCGACATGGTGATGACCCTTTGCGAGCAGGCGTTCTTAATGCCCAAAGCCAGAGAATGCGAGCCTGTGGCTGCGCGGTGCCACAGCACAAACTGTTGAAAGCGGCTTAGACGCATGCCATAGGACAATCTAATACGCAAAGTCCGCCAAACACCTTTGAAAAGAGGGCGGGCGGTTCGGGACAACCACGCGACAATAGGGATATTAGCACCGTTATGAGCAGCAACAATCTGTGGTTCAACATGGTAGCAGGCGCCGTTCTGGCGACCGGCTTGGGCATTATGGGCCTTCGTACTTTGGGTGATATGGTCTATGCCAACAATCAAGAGGCAGTAGGCTTTCCAGTCGAAGTTGCCGAAGCTCCCGCTGGCGGTGCAGAGGCAGCAGCCGGTCCTGAGCTCATGCCAGACTGGGGCACGCTTCTGGCTGACCCCGCCAAGACCGCAGAATTGGTTGCTGAAGGCGACAAGCTGCACAAGGTCTGCTCGTCCTGCCACAATGTAGAGCCGGGCAGCGCCAACAAGACCGGTCCGATGCTGTATGGCATTATGGGTCGGGTGGCCGGCACCCACGCAGGCTTTGCCTATTCTGATGCGATGAAAGCCTATGGCAAGCCTTGGGATTATGATGGGCTCTATAACTTCTTGAAGGCCCCAAAGGGCTATATCAAAGGTACCGCCATGGCCTATGCGGGTATGGGCAAGTCGTCTGACCGTGTCGCATTGGTCGCGTATTTGCGCTCGCTGTCGCCATCGCCAGCCGCTGTGCCTGCGCCGGACCCAACCCGGGATCCCGCCCAAGCCGCGGCAGCAGCAGCGGCAGCTGCAGCTCCTGCAGACGCTGCGGCAGCACCGGCGGCTGAAGGCGCAGCACCAGCAGAAGCCCCAGCGGCAGCTGCTCCTGCAACCGAAGCGGCACCAAAATAAATCTGGTCGGCGCGCTCAGCCGGTCCATATTTAGGTCAAATCAAACGAAAATTGGAAAATGGGGCAAGTTAGGCTAATTTGCCCCCTCAAAACCAAAAGCTCACTCAGTGGAGACGCCCCATGAAAGTCCTCGTGCCCGTTAAGCGGGTCATTGATTATAACGTGAAGGTCCGCGTGAAGCCCGATCAAACCGGGGTGGATTTGGCCAACGTTAAAATGTCCATGAACCCATTCTGCGAAATCGCGGTTGAAGAAGCTGTGCGCCTGAAAGAAAAAGGCGTCGCAACCGAGATTGTCGCCGTGTCGATTGGCCCGCAACAAGCCCAAGAAACCATCCGCACCGCCCTTGCAATGGGCGCAGACCGCGGCATCTTAATCCAAACCGATGACGACCTTGAGCCTCTGGCTGTGGCCAAATTGCTGAAAGCCGTCATTGGGGAAGAAGCACCAGAATTGGTGTTGATGGGCAAACAAGCCATTGACGGCGACAACAACGCCACCGGCCAAATGATGGCAGCCCTTTTAGGCTGGCCCCAGGCCACCTTCGCGTCAAAAGTTGAAGTCGCCGACGGTAAAGCGACTGTCACTCGGGAAATCGACGGTGGGTTACAGACCTTGGAAGTGGCCTTGCCTGCAATTGTCACCGCAGACTTGCGTTTGAACGAGCCACGTTATGCTTCGTTGCCAAACATCATGAAGGCCAAGAAAAAACCAATCGACGTGAAGTCGACCAGTGATTATGGCGTCGATGTTTCGCCACGTTTGAAAGTATTGAAAGTGACCGAGCCACCGAAGCGTGCTGGCGGCATTAAAGTCGAAAGCGCGGAGCAATTGGTCGGCAAACTCAAAGAAGCAGGGGTCCTCTAATGGCAGTTCTCGTTGTTGCAGAGCACGATAATGCGTCTGTGAAGGACGCAACCAACAAGACCATCACCGCCGCCTTGGCCTTGTCGTCTGACGTTGATGTGCTGGTTGCAGGCCTAGGTGCGGGCGCAGCAGCTGCGTCAGCCGCAGGCATTGCAGGCGTTCGCAAAGTCCTCCACGCCGAAGGCGATGCTTTCGACCAAGGCGTTGCTGAAGCCGTTGAGGGCCTTGTTGTGCCTTTGATGGCTAATTATGACGCGGTTTTGTTTGCCGCCACCGCAACCGGTAAGAACGCAGCACCGCGCATCGCGGCGGCTTTGGATGTCTCGCCCATCTCGGAAATCCAAGAAGTGGTGAATGCAACGACCTTTGTACGCCCAATCTATGCTGGCAATGCGCTGGAAACGATTGAAACCTCGGATGCCAAAAAGGTTATCACCGTCCGCACCACCGCCTTTGCTGCGGCAGGTGCCGGTGGCTCTGCTGCTGTTGAAACCGTCACGGCAGGTGCGCCATCGGCGGCTGTCACCTTCAAGGGCGCTGAGATCGTCAAATCTGACCGTCCAGAGCTGGCGGGCGCTAAGCGCGTCGTGTCGGGTGGCCGTGCCATGGGCTCAGCCGATGAGTTCCACAATGTGATCGAGCCGTTGGCCGACAAATTGGGTGCCGCTGTGGGTGCCTCGCGCGCTGCAGTGGATGCAGGCTATGCACCAAACGACTATCAAGTCGGCCAAACCGGCAAGGTTGTCGCGCCAGAGCTTTATGTGGCTGTGGGGATTTCCGGTGCCATCCAGCATTTGGCTGGCATGAAGGATTCCAAAGTCATCGTTGCCATCAACAAAGATGCCGATGCGCCAATCTTTGCGATTGCAGACTATGGTTTGGTTGCCGACTATAAGTCAGCCGTGCCAGAACTGATGGGTGAATTGGCTAAGGCTGGCCTCTAAGCCTTACATCCGCCTTCGGGCAATCAATAACCGAACGCTTCCTGGCCCTGCCGGGAAGCGTTTTTGTTTGCGCGGCAGGGTCTAGACCTGAAAGCGGCGGTCTTGTGCCGCCAAATAGGCAAAGCGCTTCACCTCGCGGCGACCGCGCGTCACGGTATCAAGGACAAAGCCCGAAAACACCGAGATCACAGCCGTAATCATCAAAGCGCTTGCCAGAATCGCCGTTGGGAAACGCGACACAAGGCCCGTCTCCCAAAATTCAAGCACCACCGGGATGCCTAAGAATAAAGCGGTCATTGCCAGCAAGACGCCTAGGATGCTGAAGACGGCCAAAGGCCGCTCTTCCCGCACAAACAAGCCAATAATGGAGATGATCCGAATGCCATCGCGAATGGTGTTGAGCTTGGAAATCGAGCCCTCTGGCCGCTCGGCATAGGGGGTGGGTTGTTCCTTAATGGTCATGCGCAATTCCAGCGCATGGACCATGAGTTCGGTCTCAATTTCAAACCCGCGCGAATGGGCTGGAAAGGACTTCACAAACCGGCGCGAAAAAATCTTATAGCCCGACAACATATCGGTAGTCATTTGGCCAAAAACGGCACTGACCAAGCCGGTCAACAAGCGGTTACCAAAGCGATGGCCGGGTCGGTAGGCTTTCACCGCCGTATCCACGCGGGCGCCATTGACTAGGTCTGCATGGGTCGAGACCATGAGATCAATCAGATGCGGGGCTGATGGGGCATGATAGGTCGCGTCGCCATCGATCATCACATAAATGTCGGCCTCAATATCGGCAAACATGCGGCGGACGACTTCGCCCTTGCCCGGACGATCCTCGCGCCGCACAATCGCGCCAGCCGCTAGTGCCCGCTCAAACGTGTCGTCGGTCGAACGATTGTCATAGACATAGATAGTCGCGTTGGGCAGAGCCTCCGCAAAGTCTTTCACGACGGTCGCAACTGTAGCGCCCTCATTATAGCAGGGCACTAGGACCGCAATCGACAGATCGTGTTTTTGTAACTCGGACATCAGAACCTCAACGCCTCTTTGCCATAGGGTGGGTCGCTTGAATTACGAAGCGGGATTCGCACCAATCGCCTAGAGTTTGAATGATTAGACCCGAATTGCCACAGCCGGACGGAGTGGCTAGACGGGAATAATTAGCGTTGTGGCGGTTAACGCGATGTCGCGCAATGAAGGAAACAGGCGTGTCTAACCAAGTCCAAGATGTCCCAGCCCAAAAGAAGCATCCTCATGGCTTAGACCTCCTCGATTTCTTCTGCCAAGGCTGGCGGCCGCATGCACTGATCGTTTTGGTCCTTCTTGCCTGCGCGCTACCGGGTTTTGTGGCGCTGCAACCGCTAGACCGGGATGAAAGTAGATTTGTGCAAGCCACCACACAAATGTTTGAAACGGGAGACTTCATTCGCATCAGCTTCCAAGATGAGCCCCGCAACAAAAAACCCATCGGCATTCATTGGCTGCAAGCGGCGACCGCCGGCCCTTTGGATGGTCCAGAAACCCGCACCATTCAGACTTTCCGAATTCCGTCGCTCGTAGGCGCTTGTCTGGCGGCTTTGTGCGTTTTCCAGATTGGGAGTCTTCTTTATAGTCGACGTGTTGGCTTATTGGCAGGCCTTGCCATTGCCTGTGGCCTTTTGCTTTCAACCGAGGCCGGAATCGCAAAGACCGACGCGGCACTCGCCGGCTTTACAGCTTTGGCCTATCTGGGTCTGGCCAAATTGCGACAGGGGCCAGAGGTAAAGGCACCTTGGGCACCTTGGGGACCATGGGCCCTATGGGTTGGGCTGGGTATGGCAGCCCTGATTAAGGGGCCTATAGGCCCGCTTCTGGTTATCCTATCCGGTTTGATGCTCCTCTTGTGGGAGCGCGACTTTGGCTGGGTGAAGCGCGCGTTGCATTGGCCATCCATGCTTTTGGCGGCGGCGATTGTGCTGCCTTGGTATATCGCGATCTGGCAGGTAACCAATGGCCAGTTTTTCTTAGACGCTGTGGGCCAAGACCTTGCGCCGAAACTTTCCGGTCAAGCCGAGAATAAGAGCGTGCCACCGGGTGCCCATCTCTTGTTATCGCCCATCATCTTTTGGCCGGGCAGTATTTTGATCCCCCTCGCTCTATGGGTCGCCTGGCGGGATCGCAGAGAAGCCGGCGTCCGTTTTCTACTTGCATGGCTCGTACCAGGTTGGCTGATGTTTGAAGCAGCCCCCGCCAAGCTCGCACACTATACCCTGCCCGTACATGGCGCCGTCTTGTTGTTGGGTGCGGTCGGGCTTTTAAATGGAGGCTGGCAAAAGACTTGGCTGCGGTGGACCAGCATCGTGATTTTGGCCTTTGGCACGCTGATTATGGCTGCTTTGCCTTTAATTTTGGCCGCAGATGTCGCAGAGGGCGCGCAGACGATTGCCCTGCAAGCCAGTATCGCCATTGGGCTGGCCGGACTTGCCGCTTTGGGCCTTGTCATCGCCCGGCCCCGCTTTGCGGCGGCAGGATTGATTGGTGCGGCCATGATCGCCAGCCTTGCAATTAAAGGCGTCTTTGTGCCGTCCATCCCACAATTGGATTTAAGCCAAACCGTGTCTTCCGCCCTTGAGAAGGAAGGCTTGCATCCACGTCTTTCGCCGGGTCAGCGCGGCCCGCTGATTGGCGCAGGCTATCAGGAACCCAGTCTGATCTTCTTAACCCGTAGCGATTCGACCTTATCCAGCGTGAAGGCGGCTGTAGCTGCGGCTAAGCCGGGCGCAGGCTTGGTGGTGAATGCAGCTCCCGAGTTTGAGGCACCGCTGATCGACGGTCTCCAGCAAAAAGGTTTGAGCGTTGAATGGCGCGGCGCGCCTATTGCTGGCCTCAATTACTCAAAGGGCGATGATGTGACCCTGAAGATTGGCGAAGTGGTCTCTACGCCTGCTGATACTCGGGCGAACGGCCCCCAGCGCTAGCCCGAGCACCCTGCGACGCAGGTGGTGCAAATTCGAGATAGGCTTGGCGTATGTCGCTCGCCAAGACCAGCAATTTGGGTAGCAATTCCCCAATTGCACGATCATCGCTCAAAGCGGACCGAATGAAGCGTACCGTGACCGCCGCCAGAACCTCTGGACCTTCGCCAGCCGATGGCCGCAGTACAGGAACCGCCAGATTAATTTCACCACCCACAGCCTTGGTATCGAAGGCGTAGCCGCGCGTGCGAATGGTCTCTAACTGAGCCTTAAGCGAGGTATGCCCTTGGCGATGCAAGCCAATTTCTTCGAGCAGATTGCGCTTATGGGATGTTTCAAAGGCTTGCATGACTTGCCCGGCACCTGATTCAAACAAGTCGGCATGCGCGCCACTGGTGAGACGGTTGAGGGCGAGGGGACTGGTGCGATCGGTAGCAGCGCGCAGGGTCAAGTCAGAGCCCGCCAAGGTCCAGATCCCAATTGGCCAAAGAATTTGTTTGCCGAGTTTTGCGATCAGCGGCCAAGCGCCCTCGCGGATCCAAGCTTCATTCTGCGCACCTTCCGCGAGATTGGTCACGGCCAAGGTTGGCCGATAGCGGTCATCCATTTCATCGCGGATAACAAAACCGCCCTGACACAATGTTTCAAGGATACGATAAGCCGTGGTGCGCGGCACGCGTGCGCGCTCGGCAACTTCGGTAACGGTCATGCCATCTTGCCCATTCAGCGCGCGAAGCGCCTCTAACCCGCGGAGAAGGGCACGTATTGGGCGCACTGGTTCTGAATGATCGTCTAACATCCGCTTTTCCCTCATCTCCGTGTGCGCACTCGATCCCCCACAGAAAAGAATGTGACTAATTTTATTGACACAATCATGCGTCCAAATTTTTGGAATATCAAGCGGTGATCACGCAGCTCGCTGCGTTAACTCTTTATTTGGACGCGATAATCCGCATTAGAATCGCGAGTGCGAGTACTGGTGCAATCACAATGACGCCGAGATGCCCAAGAGGTGGACGGGCAAATTTCCAAAAATAATGCAAAAAGCTGCGAAATTTGGCGATCTCGACGCGCCAAGAGGCTGTTTCACTGGTGCCGCCAATATGAGTCGCCCGCGCCGCAGGGTCGAAAATGACTTTGCCACCAGCAAGGCCATAGCGGTGACATAGATCAATATCCTCCACATGGAGGAAGTAGGCCTCGTCAAATCCACCTATTTGCCAAAAAGCATCGCGACGTGTCACCATCAAAGCCCCTGAAACAACAGGCGTTTCGATGGGCTTTGTTGGCAATGGCTCCAAGTTTCGATTGAAGTCCCGCCAAATGCCAGCCTGCTCACCAGCTTGGCCTAAGCCTGAAAAACTGACGCAGGCGGACCAAAGTGATAAGACACCGCGTCGGCCACCGCGTTGTTCGGTGCCTTGCTCATCGCGAATATGCCCTCCGATGAGGGTGGGGTTGGGTGAGTCGGCAAGGGCGGCCATGTGCTCTAAAGAACCCGATTCCACCACGCAATCTGGGTTTACGAATGCCAGAATGGGCGAATTTGCCTGTTTAGCCCCAAGATTGCATGCGCGGCCAAAACCGATATTGCCATGCCCTGTAACAAGGTTAAGACGTGGCTCTCGGGTTGTCCAATCGATGAAATCCTTCACAACCTCATCCGGATTACCATTATTGACGAGAATGACTTCCAGGCAGCGGGGACTGGCCAATAATTGGGTCAGACAAGCCCGCAGAATCTCCCCGGTGTGGTAGGTGACGACGATGACACTGATCATCGCCTCAGCCGGCACGACGGGCTCTCAAGGTGGTGGCCCAACGACGTGGATTGCGCAGCATATAAGAGAAGGCGATCAGGGCAGCGAAACTCGTCCAGACCCACTCACGCCAAGCCGAATGGCTAAAGCCCCAGTTGAGAGCCAGAAAGGTTAGCCCGCCAACCAAGGCCGAGGCTGCAATCCGATGCCTTCCAAAAACCCTGATCGCCACGCCGCCAGCTAGGATAATCGTGACAGAAGCCAGCAAAGCGCCAATCCCGCCGGTCTCGAGCCAGATATGCATGGGGGCAGCGTGCGGATGCAACTGGATGATGGGCCACTCAAATCCGCCATACATAATGGGCGTATCAAAGGTACTGCCGGCCCCTAACCCCCAACCAGCCAATGGTTTTTGCGCAATATAGTTGGACGCGGTTTCCCACATTTGCGCCCGCCGCCCATAAGACAAGGGCATTTTATCGCCGGGCATCACTTGGAAAGCTAAATGGGCAAGGGCTGGGTAAATCAAGGGTGCAGCGGCAATCAACGTGGCGACACCGCCACTGACCAAGGCCAAAGCGGTCCGCGGAAAACTTAAGGCAAACACAGCAGCAATCGTGCCGAGGGCCATACCCACCGCATTAATGTCGGTTCCGAATTGGAGTGAAACAAAGATCGATAGGGCAACTAAAGCCAAACGGATGCGTGTGTCCGACATCTGTTGGTAAAGGCACGCATAGGCGACCCAAAACAAAGTAAGGGTGGCCGAAGCGGCGCGCCCCATGTCGCCCGCGATTTCCAAAGGCTCTTTCTCCGGCGAGGCAAATCTGTTCATCGCATACTGGCTAATGGCCTCACTCCCAAGGATGCCTAGAGACAAAAACACGCCAGCGATGATCGCGCGTTGGGCCAGAAGCCGATCTTCGCCGCGACAGGCATAGACTGCCCAAATACCGATTGGGGCCAGCACGCAGACGGCTGAAAGTCGGCGCACCGTCTCTTCCGCCAAGGCGGTGGCCGGTGACCAGAGAGACGTCAACAAGACCCATAAAGCAAATAGGAATAGGCAAAGCCAAGTCTCGCTATGCTTCTTCAGCGCCGAGACAAATGCCCGGTCTAGCGGCTTACCGGGAGCTGATAGGCCGTAAATCAACCCCCATAGGCCCGCAATCCCCAAGCTCATGGCGAGACCTGAAACGCCGGTTCCAGCAAAAAAGCCAAAAGCGATGCCAAAGGCCCCCGCGATCTTCGCGCGGGGGTCCATAGGCCGGATCTGATTGTGGCCTATTGTGGCATCACTCAAGCAACGGCCTCTTTTAGGTCAGGGGGTAAACACTCTGCGGTCAGAATCGCAATGGCCTCGTCCAAAGTCATAATCTCTTGAGCCTGGCTCCCAAAGCGGCGCAACGCGACTTTGCCCTCTTCGGCTTCGCGCCGGCCCACGACTGCCATGACCGGCACTTTGGCCAGCGAATGCTCCCGCACTTTATAATTGATCTTTTCGTTGCGCAGATCTGTCTCAACCCGGATACCGGCCCGCTTAAAGCGCGCGGCAACCTCGTGCCCATAGTCGTCGGCTTCTGAGGTAATGGTTGCAACGACCGCCTGAACCGGGGCCAGCCATGTCGGCAAAGCACCGGAATAGTTTTCGATCATAATGCCGATAAAGCGCTCAAAGGTGCCAAACACCGCGCGGTGCAGCATCACAGGGCGATGCTTCAAGCCGTCTTCGCCCGTGTAAACGGCATCCAACCGCTCTGGCAAAACATAGTCCAACTGGAACGTACCACATTGCCACGTCCGACCGATCGCATCCGTCAAATGGAATTCGAGCTTTGGACCATAAAAGGCTCCGTCGCCTTCTGCGATGACAAAGTCCACGCCAACACTGGTCAAGGCGTCGGCTAAGGCCTTTTCGGCCTTATCCCACGTCTCGTCAGTCCCAGCCCGCTTTTCGGGTCTGGTGGCCAAACGGTAATGAATATTGGTGAGGCCACAAGCGGTATAAGCGCGATTGAACAGGTTCAGGAAACGCTTGGTCTCTTCGCCAATCTGATCTTCGCGGCAGAAGATGTGTGCATCGTCCTGCGTCATCTGGCGGACCCGCATCAAGCCATGCAGCGCGCCATTGGCTTCATTGCGGTGACAGCAGCCAAACTCTGCCATGCGGATCGGCAAGTCGCGATAGCTGCGTTGGTCGGACTTGAAAATCTGGATATGGGCCGGACAATTCATCGGCTTAAGCGCCAACAAATCTGCTTCGCCGGAGAAGATGGGCGCACCGTCTTCGACCGAAGGGGCCTCATCGGGCACCACGAACATGTTTTCGCGGAATTTCTCCCAGTGGCCCGACTGCTCCCAAAATTTGGAGGCGAGCAATTGGGGTGTCTTAACCTCAACATAGCCATCAGCGTCCAATTGGCGGCGGATAAAGGCCTCTAGCGTGCGCCAAATCATATAGCCCTTGGGATGCCAGAAGACCGAGCCTTGCGCCTCTTCTTGGAAATGGAACAGATCAAGCGCTTTCCCGATTTTGCGGTGGTCGCGCTTTTCAGCTTCCTCCAAACGCATCAAATGATCGGCCAATTGCTTGTCGTCGGCCCAAGCCGTACCATAGATACGCTGTAGCTGCGGGTTCTTGGGATCGCCGCGCCAATAAGCACCAGCAAGCTTCATCAGCTTAAAGGCTTTACCCAGACGGCCCGTCGAGGGCAAATGTGGCCCGCGGCACAAATCCTTCCAGCTCTCGCCCTGGCGATAGACGGTAATGACTTCACCCTGCGGGATAATGTCGTCAATAATATTGGCTTTGAAGGTCTCGCCAATCGCATTGAAATGAGCAATCGCCGCATCACGGTCCATTTCTTCGCGCACGATGGGAAGGTCCGCGTCCACAATCTCGCGCATCCGCTTTTCAATAGCTTCGAAGTCGTCGGTGGAGAATTTTTCTTCGCGGTAGAAGTCGTAATAGAAGCCATCTTCAACCGTGGGGCCAATCGTCACCTGGGTCCCGGGGAAGAGCTCTTGCACCGCTTGGGCTAATATGTGGGCCGTATCGTGGCGCAGCACTTCGAGGCCGTCGGCACTATCCCGCGTCACCAGCTCAAACTTGCCGCCATGATCAAGCGGGCGGCTTAAGTCCCACCATTGGCCGTCAACCTTTGCAGCGACAACTTTCTTGGCGAGCGATTTGGAGATGCCTTCGGCAATGGCCAAAGGGGTGGTGTTCGGCTCATAAGGGCGAACGGCACCGTCAGGGAATTCTAAGTGGATCATCTTGTGTACTGCCAGAGTGTAATTTTAAAGAGAAGCTTGATTGGGTGAGCTTTGACCGTTCAACGTGCCGTCTGCGCCATTCGGTTCCCCAAGACGTGCACCTAATTTCCAGTCGCCATAACGCCAAGGCGCAAGAGCGGAGACTTCCTCGCACGTTAGGGGTGCCGGATCATATCCTGACCCGCCACCGGGACGACACCGACAGACCCGCGCAAACCCCATCCAGGATCCCCGCCAAGCGCCAAACCGACGCACGCACTCTGCGGCATAGTCTGAACAGCTGGGCAAATAACGACATTGCTGGCCGATCAGCGGCGACAAGGTAATTTTGTAGACCCGTTGTGCAAACAATAGCACCCGTGCCGGTACAGAAAGGGTCGTAGCTTGTGCCATGATCTTCGTCAGCTGCGTCGTCAATCTGCCTGGAAGCCTATGCCAGCGATATCCAGTGCCAAGCCTCAGGGGGGAGAGAAGTCTTTGTCGAACAGTCAGGCAGGGAGAAATCTAGCCGCAGCGAAGCGCCCTGCCGCGCCTCGCCGGCTTTAGTCAGTAGTCAAACGAGGAACCCGATAGATCATCATCACAAACCTTCTTTACCCCGATATGGGGTGGCTTGTCACCACCCCCTGACGTCAGATTTCCCCGGCGGCAGATTGCCTGGCAAGGGCCTGCTCAACAGCCTCAACGGCCGCGTCAAAAGCCAGAAGGGCTGAGGTATGGCGCGGCGCATAATCCTTGACCGCTTCTAAATAGCGTAACTCCCAGAAGCGGCCGGTAGGGGCTGGCCCCTGCTCTTTCAACATCGCCTTAAATGCATCGCGCGCGCCGCGGATTTCATTGGGGCTTGCCCCCACGATGTGGCGCATCAAAATACTGGCGCTTGCCTGCCCCAAGGCACAGGCCTTTGGCTCAATCCCTGCGGATGAGACCTGACCATCCTGCAGGCAGACATCAACTTCAATCTCGGACCCGCACAAACGCGAGACCCGATGTGCCCGCCCATCGGGACTTTCCAGCAACCCGACAAGAGGAATGTCAGCCGCCAGCTCCAACACTCGCGAAGAATAAAGGTCTTGGCTCATGGGCCTAACATAGGGATTTGTTGGCGCGTTGGAAGACCTTGGGTGCGATGTCTGCGTTGCGCCAAGGGGGGTCGTTTGGGGTGGGCTGGCGGTGGCTCGAAAGCGGACTTTGAATGGGGTGGAATTGGAGTAGCAATCTGAAAAGGATGATACTCGCTTTTTGAGAACCCAAGAATGTTGGAGAAAGTTATAAATCTTGCGGTGGACCGGCTTGGTTCAATTGGGTTTGAACAAACCAGACAAAAGATTCTTGAATAGCGAATCGGGCGATTGTGTAGGTTTGTTTTTGTCCAGGCTGGGGAACGGAATCAAGTTTAACTCAACGGTTGGATCAAAGACCTCTAATGTAATGCTTTTTTGTCGTGGTGCCCGAGCATTTACTATGGAGACAATCTCACGTCCCAATTCATGTCCCACAAAAACACGGCGGCAAATCTTAGGCATTGGTGCACGTGCAAGAAACAAACCGCCTTCCAGTGCCTGTGGCATTACTACAAGCTTACTGATCTTTTTGATGATTTTCGAGCCGAACTGTTTAACGAGCAGCAAGTCTCCCATGTACTCCTCATCGAGGGCAATGATATCTTCTGACTGAAACTCAGACTTCTCGAAATCATAAGCATCTTTCCAATTGTAAACATTGCAATACCACCAGTCGTCAGCCAATAGTTTTGCATTATTTTTATGTCGAATCTTCAACGGGATGAACTCGAGATTTGTGTTATCAAGAGCCTCAATAACCGCGCGGATTCTTGATGAGATCAAAAGGCCACCATTAAAACAATGACATTCGGCAATGTCTGAAATCGACTTCGCATCGGTTCTGGCACCCCATTCAAGTTTTGGCAGCCCTTCGCGCATAAATGGGCGTCCGAAATGCTTGTAGTTCATCGGATCAAGCTGTTCCGGGGTATCGGAATTGTCCACATACAGCATTGTGCCATCAAGTGGAGCTAGCCAAAGCTCGTTGTTTGATTCCCTAAAGGCCAGTGGCTTGTCACTATCTGCCATTTTCGCTCCCCTTCGTGCGACCGGTCATTCTGTATTACGCTTTGGCCTTGCCTCATCTAAAATTTCGACCTGTAATTCTGGCTGGAAGGCTCGTCATTTAACCGTGTTGGTCAAGCCAAATTGGTATCACAAGCAGAGGTTTTTACTTTGAGCAGCGATTTTAATGGTGTCTCATTGGATGCAATCCCTAACTTTGTCTGAACTAATTTAAGATACTATCAATTGTTGAGGTTGCTGTTTCAGGCTTAAATCGGGGGCGCAATCAGCAATGCGCTTCGTGCGGTAGGGTGCATTCCAACAGGAATGCACCACATATTCATAACTGTTTTTAGATTATTTTTTACCTAGATCGCCTTTGCTGCAGGCTATGCCTTGGCAAAGGCCGTGTTCGAGTTTGAGCGCGCAAGATGAGGCGTCAAGAGGCGCGCCTTTGGCGCGTCGGCGAAGCCGATTTCACCTCTTGACGCCCCATCTTGGGCAATAAGAATTGTCGGAAGGCTTCAAGGCAAGCGAAGCTACGCATTAAGCCGTTCCGAGTGCTTTGGCTAAAGCCCAGCATCGATGCTCTTTGAGGTTGCTTGACCATGGTGCATTCCATGGATGGAATGCACCCGACGGCGCGGAGCGCATTTCTGGGCTTGCGAGGTTTGGAGTGACACACATAATTTTACCGCACTTGACTCTTAAATCTACATATGTTGATCTATTGGCATGAAACGCAACCGCCCCCTTTCAAGCCAAGCCCAAGACCTCCTCGCGATTCTCGCCAGCGCACCGAATGATTGGTGCTATGGCTATGAGCTGATGAAGGCGACCGGCATTAAGTCCGGCACGCTTTATCCTGTTCTCATGCGCTTGGATGAGCGCGGCTTGTTGGAAAGCAAATGGACGCCGCCAGACGTCGAGGGTAAGCCGCCTCGCCATGCATATCGACTGACTGATGCTGGGCTGAAGGCCGCCCGCGAGGCTAAGTCCAGCCGACCTGCTTTAACAAGTTTTAAGGAGCAAACCGCATGAGCCGCTTGGCTTTGAAACTCGCCATTGCGCTCTTGCCACCCAGTCGGCGGGCTTGGGGGGAGGCGATGCGCGGTGAATACGAGCATTTGCGCGACAATCAGAGCGCATTTGCATTCGGCTGCCTTGGATCGTCGTTGAAAGAGAATGTTACCACCGGAGAGGGTTGGGCGCGGATGGCGTTTGGACTGGTTCTTCTGATTTCCCTTTGGTTAGCTGGGTATTGGACCTATTGGACGTTTAGCGCACTCTTCGAAATTTCGTCGCAGTTCAGCTTGAAGTTTTTTTGGACATTAGCGACGATGGGATTTGTTTGTTATCCAATTGTCTTGGCGTTGGCCGCTCAGAAGGCGTTGAAGGCTCCTCTGGACCGGTTTCAGTTGGCAGAGATTGGCTACAGAATGACATTTCGATGCTTGCTCATCGCCGGCGGCATGCAAGCATTATTGTCGGCAATTAGCCTCGTTTCGATAATGGTCGCCAAAGCAAGGCACGAGCAACTGGAAACAAGCCTTTCGGTCGGTTTGGTTAGTGCCATCTTTTTGTTAAGTGTTGCATGGTTTGCGCGCCACAACGCACGCATGACGCGCAATGCGGCTGCTCTGGCGCTCCTTTTATGTGCCACCTTCTATGGGTTGATCCAGGTTCTGATGCCAAGCCTGACAGACAACTCAGGACATGATTGGGGGTTTACCACTATAGTGATTGGGTTTTTGATGTTGTTGACCATGATCGCCAGCGCGCTCTTTGTTTGGATGCAGCGTCCGGCACGAGGAGTGGCGTAAACATGGCTATTGCGCGTAGCCCGCTGATACGAAAGCTTCCGGTGCATTAGCGCGTTCTTCTCAAAGCCGGCTTCCGCTACGAACGCGATACAATATTTCTCGGTGAAGACTGTGGAGTTTTCCGACGAGTTCGCTGATCGCTCCAAGGTCCGTAATCGGCCGGAAGCGGCGGTTGGTGTTCAAAACCTCCAAACGGCAGCTTTCGCCGCCCATGCGATCGTAAGCAGACC
>JAIXQA010000005.1 GCA_027485915.1 Alphaproteobacteria bacterium
AAATCAGAACCACCCGTGGCGTCATGAACCACCTCGGGCACACAGACTTATCAAGCCGGGGCGCACGGTTTGCGCCGTATTCCGGGCCAGTCCGTTAATCTGGCCCACTCTATTTGGCGCGGACCACGCGCCCCGGCCCCTCTTTATGGTGCACCCCCAGAGGCTATAGCCTTGTGGGGTTATTCGGCATGGTTCTGCGCACCAACAAAAAGGGGCCCATATGGACCCCTTTCTTCATGACGTGGGAGATGTCAGTGTCGTCGTCGCAAATTCTCAAGTTCCTCCTTGAGCTTGAGTTTCTGTCGTTTTAGAGCGGCAATCTGTGCGTCGCTAGAAGCCAAGCTTTTCATTTCGTTTTGGATCGCTAAATCAAGCTTGGCGTGTTTATCGGACAATTCACGGATATGCGCTTCAATCGCCATGTGGCGGCCTCCTTTGCGTTCAGAGGCGTGTAGGGAAACACGTGATAAGGGAATCGCCAAGTACTTTTTCGTCTCAGGTCAAAGAAGGTAGTTCACGATCATGTCAAAGCGCTTGATAATAGGGATAAGTGGAGCTTCGGGTGCTGTTTATGGTGTCCGCGCTTTGGACATGCTGGCCGAGATCGGTGTCGAAACGCACCTTGTACTGACCAAAGCGGCCGAGCTGACTTTGGCGTCAGAAGGCTTACCCAGCTCAAGCGTGCTGAAGAGTCGCGCCTCTTATGTACATAAGATTGCCGATGTCGGGGCATCGATTGCGTCGGGTTCCTTTAAGACGGACGGCATGTTGATCGCGCCTTGCTCTGTGCGCACGATGGGCGAAATCGCGACGGGCGTGACCTCTAACCTGTTGACGCGGGCAGCCGACGTTCAATTAAAGGAACGGCGGCGCGTGGTGTTGATGCTGCGCGAGACGCCCTATCACCTCGGACATATCCGCACCATGGCAGCCATTACCGAAATGGGTGGCATCATCTTCCCGCCCGTGCCGGCTTTTTATGCGCAATTGGACTCACTTGATGCTGTCGTGACCCAATCGGTTGGCCGCGCCCTCGATCTTCTTGGCTTTGAAGTAAAGGGCATCAAGCGTTGGGGGGAAGATGTCGGCCCCGTCTAACTGCGATCAATCGCTCGCCATTTGGGACTTCGCCTTGGCCTTTTATCGTCAAGATGGGGTGGAGGCAGATTGCTTGGCCGCCCAAGATCAATATGGGTTGGACGTGACATTTCTGATCTTTGCCCTCTACCGTGCCCGTTTAGGACACGGGTTTGAAGCCATCACTGCCCATCGGCTGGCCCAAACGCTAACCCGCCAATTGGTGACGCCACTACGTCAGCGCCGCCGCGCCCTGAAAGCCGTGCCTCAGACCGAAGCGCCCAGCCTTGTCGCTGAAACGCGCGCCCACCTTTTGGCCGCTGAATTAGCCTCTGAACAAACGATTTTGCAGGTTTTGCATTTAACTGAAATTAAGGGGCAGCCCTTAAGTCCCTATGACGGCCTGATCCAATGCATTCATGCTGCCCAAGTTCCCCTTGACGCGGCTCTAGACGCATTGTTGAAGCGCCTCGCCCATGCTGGGCAATCGGTTTGACGACACTGGCACGCGCTCAGAATGAGGAAGCCTAATGGCAAGCGACTGGACATCCCCTTCCGAAGATGCCGACGCAGAACGCATTGAGGCCAAGATTAACGCCCTGCGTGAGGAACATCGTGCCCTAGACGGCGCGATTCAAGCCCTGCAAGAAACCGCACCCTACGACCAGATTGGCATTATGCGCCTGAAACGCCGTAAATTGGCGCTTAAAGACGAGATCGCCCATTGGGAGGATCAATTGACGCCGGATATTATTGCCTGAGCTCGCTTGCTCAATACATGGTGAATACGACTGTGATGCTGTAATCCTTCAGGCATGTTGCTGGCACATTGGGGGGTAGATCATATTGCCAGTTTGAGATGGCCTTTAGGCTGGCCTCGGAATAGCGCGGATCAGGGACCACGCCGATGACGCGAGGATTGATCACATCGCCAGTTGGTGACAAATCCGTCATGATATGGACACCACCCAGATTGATGGAGAAACCACCGATTGGATTGGGCTGTATCGCTTCCGCCCCCTTCCGACGCTTAAACTTTATGTCGCGGCACTCCGGCAGAACTGTGTCTATTTGTGCATATTCCTCTTTGGTGATTTCGCGCAATTTGTATCTGTCGCGCATGTTACTGGTACCAAATGTCGACGGGGTGCCGCGACCAGCCTGATGAACACCTCTGATGACCAATTCCCACGCGCTCAACGTTCCCCACATGGCATCATCGGGTCGGCGCATTTTGCCATAGGCCAGCCTCGCATCCACGGCATCGGAATAGGCGGATGGCACTTCGTCTGGATCCGCCAACTTGGAGACGGCACGGGCCAGCAAGACGAGAGCTCGGCGCGACTGATCATTCGGCAACAGGCGATCAAGTTCTGTGGCACTGCGTGTAGCCAGTTCTGCGCCCTTTTTGCTCCTGCCCATGGTCGATAGCGTAATGGATGCCTCAACCAAGGAATCCACAATCAAGGTGTCGCCCCATGAGCCCTCAACTGCTTTTGCGGCACTCTCTAAAGCCTCTGCCTTTTGCCGTTTCTGCCTTTCTGGTGCAGCCCGAAGCTCTGCAAAAGCCAACAGGAATTGTGCCTCCGATTTCTGATAGGCTTTGGCGCCAGTATCAGCGAGTTCAACGGCGCGCTTTGCTGGTTTGATCCCGTCTGGAGCTCTACCGATCAGCGCCAGTGACCATGCGGCATTAAAGGCAAGCCCGGCTGTATTGGGATTGGTCGGCCCCCAAGTTGCTTCAGCCCGCTTCCACGCTTCTTGGGCATAAAGAGCAGCATCTGAGAGCTTGCCTTCTGCCACCGCCTGGTCATAGGCGCGATAGGACACCATCGGATCGGTCGTGGACGGAGTTGGGGAGTCCGCAAAACTTGGCCCAACACTGAAAGCCAGAATGGCCGCACCCAACAAAAATCGATGAATTCGAAAAATCATATCCCCCCCCCAGAAAGCCCTTCTAAAATCGTTGGCACACACAACAGCAACATCGCACAGCCTAAGTACGATTTTTGCGCCATGCAACTTCTTTTGAACGTTGGGCTTTAGGAAAAGAGGTTGCCCACTGAAATAGGATTGCCGCGCAAGAAGTCTTTTGCCCCGAGCGGCCCTTTGCCTTCGCGTTGGATTTTTAGTAGGCGCAGGGCCCCCTGCCCACAGGCGATGAGAAGGCGGTCGTCCAGCGCTGTCCCGGGGCTACCCTCGCCCGCTTCGGCTTGGCAAAGGAGGATTTTGGCACGGGCACCATCTGGCAAAAGGCACCAAGCGCCTGGAAAGGGTGAAAAAGCTCGAATGGCGCGGTCTAAGACTTCGGCGGGCTTTGTCCAGTCAATCTTGGTCTCGGCTCGGTCGATCTTGGCAGCATAAGTGATGCCGTCTTCGGCTTGCGGCACGCACAACAGATCGCCTGATGCAATTTGAGGCAAGGCCTCAACCATCAAGGTCGCACCAAGGCTGGCGAGTCGGTCGTGGACAGTGCCCGTGGTGTCATCGGCCGAGATAAGCGTGCGGGCAGTCGCATAAATGCCGCCCGTATCCAGACCAACCTCCATCGCCATGACTTGCACACCGGTCTCTGGGTCACCGGCCTCAATCGCCCGCTGCATAGGTGCCGCCCCTCTCCAGCGGGGCAATAGCGAGCCGTGGAGATTGAAGCAGCCCAATCGGGTTGCCTCCAACACCGCCTTTGGCAGGATCAGACCATAGGCGACGACGATGGCGGCGTCGGCGTTTAGGGCGGCAAATTCGGCTTGCGCTTCGCTACCCTTCAGACTCGATGGGGTGCGCACGTCCAGGCCATGCGCCTCGGCCCACGCATGCACCGCCGTTGGCCGGAGTGCTTTACCACGTCCTGCAGGCTTGGGCGGTTGAGAATAGACACACAGAATCTCGTGGCCAGCTTCGACCAAGGCGGCCAGGGTCGGCACAGCAAATTCGGGCGAGCCCATGAAGATTAGGCGAAGGGGTGCAGGCGCAGTCACGTGGGGCCTACGCAGCCCGCTTAATCTTCTTCACTTTCGCCAAAGCACGGTCCCGGCGCAGGCGCGAGAGATGGTCAATGAACAAAACGCCTTCCAGATGGTCCATCTCATGCTGGATGCAGGTGGCAAACATCCCCTCGGCGTCTTCCTCGACGAGCTCATTGTCGCGATTAAGATAGCGCAGACGCACCTTCGCGGGCCGCTCGAGCTCGTCATAATATTCAGGGACCGATAGACAACCTTCTTCATAAGGGGCCAAATCGTCGCTGCGCCAGATGATTTCCGGATTCACAAAAAAGCGCGGCGCGCGATGGTCTGGTGCGTCGGCCTTGCCCCATTCGAGATCCATCACGATCACACGAACGGGCTCACCAATTTGAACAGCGGCCAAACCAATGCCCTTGGCTTCGTACATGCTGTCGAGCATGTCATCCATCAAAGCGCGGATCGCATCATCCACCGCCTCTACAGGCTTGGAGATTTGCTTCAAAATCGGGTTCGGGACGGTGAGAATAGGGCGTGCGGTCATGTCGCTTAGGTATGAGCGGACAGCCGAAAGGTCAAGTAAATCGAATGCGAGGGGTGAAGTGCGCCTCTAATCCACCGCGTGGAGGGCCGCTCCAATCGTATCGACCAAGCGGTCGATGTGACTCTCTTCAATGATCAAAGGCGGCGACAAGGCGATGATGTCGCCGGTTACGCGGATCAGGGCACCGGCCTCATAGGCTTTGATGAAGACATCATAGCCGCGTGCCCCCACCACCCCATCGCGCGGACTGAGTTCAATCCCGCCGATCAGGCCTAGATTGCGAATATCCACGACATGGGGGGCACCTTTGAGTTCGTGCAAGCGCTTCTGCCAATAGGGCGCGATATCGGTTGCGCGCGTCATCAGGCCTTCGCGCTCCATAATATCCATCGTAGCAAGCCCTGCGGCGCAAGCAGCTGGATGGCCCGAACAAGTATAGCCATGAAACAGCTCAATCAAATTCTCCGGACCTGTCATATAAGCATCATGCACTTCGCGGCGCGCGAAGACGGCCCCCATCGGCAAAGCCCCATTATTTATGCCTTTGGCGGTGCAAATCAGGTCTGGACGCACCCCCAAAGCTTGGGTGGCAAAGGGTTGGCCCAAACGGCCATAGCCGGTAATGACCTCATCAAAAATCAGAAGGCAGCCGATCCGGTCACATGCCGCGCGCAATTCTTCAAGATAGCCCACAGGCGGGATCAATACACCAGTAGAGCCTGCGACGGGTTCTACAATCACTGCGGCAATCGTCTCGGGTCCGTGCAGCGCTGCAATCCGGTCCAATTCCTTGGCCAGATGGGCACCTTGGGGCGGCTGGCCTTGTGCGAACACATTGTCAGGCAACCCATGCGTATGGGGCAAGTGGTCAACGCCAGGCAGGCCCGGACCAAAAACGCGCCGATTGGTGACGATACCGCCCACCGAAATGCCACCGAAATTCGTGCCATGATAGCCCCGCTCGCGGCCAATCAAGCGCGTGCGGCGGTGATCGCCTCGCGCATAATGATAGCCCAAAGCAATCTTCAGCGCGGTCTCAACACTTTCAGAACCCGAATTGGTGAAGAAGACGCGGTCAAACCCATCTGGGGCAATGGAGGCCAAGCGCTCTGCAAACTCAAAGGCAATTGGATGGCCCATTTGGAAGGTCGGCGCATAGTCCAGAGTTGCCATCTGGCGGGCCACGGCATCCACAATCTCTTGTCGCCCATGCCCGGCATTGACCGTCCAAAGACCGGCCGTGCCGTCAAGGATCTCGCGGTCGTCATGGCTGGTGTAGAACATGCCAGACGCAGAAACCAACAGACGCGGCCCAGCCTTAAAGCGGCGGTTGGCCGTAAAGGGCATCCAGAAAGCATCGGTGGCGGGGGTGTTAGACGGCACAGAATTTGTCATAACAAAATGCTAAACCGCGTAGGCGGATCAATCAAGCCTGAAGTAAAAGATGGTGGATAGAAAAAGAGTTGGCCCTCGTCAGCACTTCAGGGGTAAACTGAGCTCAGCTGTCCCATCTCCAAGGCCACGGATGATGTGGCCTGGAAGGCTCTGTAAACGCGGGAGGGAAATTTACCTAGAGGTCAATTTGCTGTTGGCGGACGGCTGCCAACCCAAGGCGTTATGCAGATTGGCCTAAAGTTTAATTCGAGACAGATGCGACGAGATAACTTCTACATGGCGCTTTTCGAGATTTTCTATAGACATTCCCACGAGGATCTTTGAGCGGAAGTAATATTTTAGCCTGCCACAAGATACCGTTGTATCAAATTTCTCAAAATCGTCCGTAGCTACAATCACGATGTTGCCTCGAAGGCCTAAGGAAAAGGGCCTGAGCTCATCACGGATGGGGCTCTCAAGGAAGTCACTTAAATCAAATGCGGGAAGGCCAACTACTGTATTTCGCGCGCTTATCTGCCCCTCGAATATTTGATCGAAGCTGACAACAGAAAACCCTCTCAGTCCGCCGGTTTCAGGGTCAACAGTAATTTCAATCAAAGATGTGGCGAAATTTCCAATTCGATAGAAATTCGCGCCCATCGGCCCTTCATAGGTATATACCGATAGGGGAACGTAATGATCGGTTTCGACGATCAGATCAAAAGACTGGTCAATAACTCTATGTAATTTCAACATAATTTCGCAATCTTTGAATCGAGACACAGATTCCACAATAACAAATTCAAAGCCTAGCGCCAAATGTAGGTGAAGCTCGCCTAGGTTGGTGACACCGTGACTTCCAATGATCTTATGAAGGGCCTTAATTCCCGAAAATGCAAGAAACACATGCCTTCTTACCGCTTGCCCTGCTCAGCCCGTTCCACCAGCTTTTCGATGCGGGCAACCAATTGCGGCAGCTTGCGGGCGGTGGCGAGTGCATTGGAAACGTCGGCAAACATCTGGCGGGTGACGCCTTCTGGGCCAAGCTCAGTCTGCATAAAGCGCTCCACCACGGGGCGAGAGGCTTCCCAAATGTCATGATCGGGGTCGATGTTGCGGGCAACGCCTTCCACTTGCACCATTGTCTTCTGCAACAGCACCAATTCGGGGCGCATATGCATGCCAAATTGCTCTGTCACGTCGAACAATTGCGTCAGCACACGGCCCATGGAGACTTCGCGGGCTGGTCTCCCCCAAATTGGCTCCCCGACCGAGCGCAGGGCATGGGCAAACTCACCCTCATCATGATGGGCGGGCACATAGCCCGCTTCGATATGGACTGCCGCAGCACGGCGGTAGTCGCGGCGCAAGAAAGCATAGAGGATTTCAGCCAGATAGCGGCGCTCGGCCATGCCAATCCGGCCCATAATGCCGAAGTCGACAGCCCAAAGCGCCCCGTCCATACCCAGAATAAGGTTGCCCTCATGCATGTCCGCATGAAACACGCCATGGTCCAAAGCGGCTGCCAGAAAGCCGCAGGTAACGGCATTGGCAAGCTTAGCCCGGTCTGCCCCTTCCAAAGCCCCTGGCTTCGTCAAAGGGATCCCTTCAACCCACGACGTGGTCAGGACACGACGTGCCGTGCGCTCCCAATCAATGCTGGGCACTTTCAAATAGCCGTCTGCGGCAACAATCTCGCCAAAAGCATCGCCGGCACCCGCCTCACGGCGCAGGTCGAGCTCTTTCTCAAGCGCCGTTCGAATGGTGGCCACAAAAGCGACAGGCTCCAGCCGGCGAGACTGGGGGACGAGGACTTGGACCAACTTGGCGGCCAAAGCCATGGCTTTGCCTTCGGCGGCGATTTCCTTCTCAATGCCGGGTCGCAACAACTTGACGGCCACTTTGCGGCCGTCCGCTAAAGTCATCTGATGGACTTGGGCGACAGAGGCTGCGGCAATCACGGGGCCTAAGTCTGGAAAGAGAGCCGCACGCTTCTCACCAAAGGCAGTATCGAGGCTCTGCAGTGCAATTGTCTGCGAGAAAGGCTCTAACCGATCTTTCAGGCGCGAAAGGCCTTCAGCGGCCTTGTCGCCCACGATGTCGGGCCGGGTCGCCAGAAGCTGGCCAAACTTAATCCAAGCCGGGCCCAGCTTCTCCAAAGCGGTCGCCATCCGCGTGCCGGGGTCGCCGCTGATGTGGCGCGAGCCCAAGCGCAGGACACGGCCCACCATGCGGGCGGGCAAGGGCAATAAGTCATAATATTCGCGCGGCAGGATCGCATCATAGCGCCCTAAGGTCCAAGCGGCCCGCATCAACCGCATGAGCGCATCAATCACACCTTCCAGCCCCCATGCAAAGCGGTGATGCCGCCGGAGAAATTGGTGTAGTCGACACGCTTGAAACCAGCGTCGCGGATCATGGCGGCAAAGGTCTCTTGGTCTGGAAAACGGCGAATGCTTTCAACCAAATATTGATAGGGCTCTGCATCCCCCGTCACGGCCTTGCCAATCGGCGGGATCGCCTTGAACGACCAAGCATCATAAAAGGCTTCAAGTGCACCGGTCGTTGGCTTGGAGAATTCCAAACAGTAAAAGCGCCCCCCGGGCTTTAAGACGCGATAGGCTTCGCGCAGAGCCTTGGGGATATCGGTCACATTACGAATGCCATAAGAAATGACATAACCGTCTGCTGAATTGTCTGGGAAAGGCAGAGCTTCGGCGTCACCAACAGCCCAGCCAAGCCCGTCTAAGCCCCGCTCGCGCCCAGCTGCAATCATCTCTGCATTGATATCGACGACGATGATCTCGGACGGTGGACCGCCCGAGCGCGTGCGCGCTGCATCGGCTAGTGCCTTAAAGCGCCGCGCAAGGTCGCCTGTCCCGCCCGCAAGGTCCAAAATGCGTTCGCCAGGGCGTGGGTTTAGTCGCGCTGCAACCGCATCTTTCCACGCCCGGTGCATCCCAGCACTCATGAGATCGTTCATCAAGTCGTAACGACTTGCAACGGCGTCAAACACGCCGCGCACGCGCGAGGCCTTCTCATGTGCAGGCACATCTTGAAAACCGAAGGAAGCAGTCTTGGAGTCAGTCATATTACCGACATAGCGCCTTGCACTCTTGTCCGCCATATCTACTAGTGCGTCATTATGCCTGAATTACCCGAAGTCGAAACGGTCAGACGGGGCTTGGAGCCCACCTTGAAAGGCCAAACCCTAGTGCGCGTAGAGGCGCGCCGACCAGACCTGCGCTTTGCCTTTCCTCCCCGTTTTGTGGAGCGTCTGGAAGGCGCGAGCGTGACCAGCCTTGACCGGCGCGCGAAATATTTGATCGCCTATCTCAGCACGGATGAAGCGCTCATCATGCATTTAGGAATGTCGGGGCGGTTCTCGATTGTCGATGAACGCGGGGTGCTGGCTTTTGACGATTATGCGTATGACACAGGTGCCGACCCCAAGCACGACCACGTTGTGCTGCATGTGGGGAGTGGCGCGAAAGTCATTTACAATGACCCGCGGCGGTTTGGCTTTATGGATATTGTACCCACCGCTAGCCTTGAGCAATCCAAGCATTTTGTAGCCATGGGACCCGAGCCTTTGGGCAATCAGTTCTCTGCCGGCCATTTAGCGCAGGCCTTATCGAACAAAAAGACACCGATAAAATCTGCCTTGCTTGATCAAGGCAATGTTGCAGGCTTGGGCAATATATATGTGTGTGAAGCCCTATTCCGCGCCCATATTAGCCCATTGCGCCTTTCCAACACACTTGGTGCCAAGGAGATAATCGCCCTGACCGACGCAATCCGCGCTGTACTGATTGAAGCTATTGAAGCTGGCGGGTCGACTTTGCGGGATTTTGCCGCTGCAGATGGCTCATTGGGTGGTTTTCAAGAAAGGTTCGACGTATATGGCCGCGAAGGGCTGCCCTGCCCGCGCAGTCCGGCAATCGGGACACCGCATGAGCCGATCCAAAGGATTGTCCAGTCGGGGCGATCTAGCTTCTTTTGCCCCACCTGTCAGACCTGATGCCACCCCGTATTATAACCCGGAACAGGAGTTTATCCATGGCCTATGAAACCATCCTGCTAAACGTTGCCGACGGGGTTGCAACGATTACCCTCAACCGTCCAGAAGCGCTCAACGCCTTCAATCAGCAACTGATGAACGAGTTGACCGCCTGCCTCGATACGGTGGAAGCCCGCGAAGATGTGGGCGCGATCGTCATTACGGGGTCTGCTAAGGCCTTTGCTGCTGGCGCAGACATCAAAGAGATGGCGACGAAGACATTTGCAGACGTCTATAGCCAAGACTTCATTACAGCCAATTGGGAGCGTGTAACCCGGTGCCGCAAACCGACGATCGCAGCCGTCGCGGGCTTTGCTTTAGGGGGCGGTTGTGAACTTGCCATGATGTGCGACATGATCCTTGCCGCAGACACCGCCAAATTTGGCCAGCCTGAAATCAAGTTGGGCGTTATACCCGGTGCTGGTGGTACCCAGCGTTTTGCCCGCGCTGCAGGCAAAGCGAAAGCGATGGATATGATCCTAACCGGACGCATGATGGATGCCGTGGAGGCCGAGCGCTGCGGGATTGTGGCTCGCATTGTGCCGGCAGACACCCTGTTAGATGAGGCCCATAAGGTAGCCAAAACCATTGCAGGCTTCGGCAAATTAGCTGTTATGGCTGCTAAAGAAGCAGTCGACCGCGCTTTTGAGACACCCTTGAGCGAGGGGGTACGATTTGAACGCCGGATCTTCCACGGATTGTTTGGGACGGAGGACCAAAAGGAAGGCATGGCGGCCTTCGGTGAAAAGCGCCCAGCTCAATTTGCAGGTCGCTGATGAAACACAGGCAATATTGCTTGACGTTTGGCCCCTGTTTCGGCATACACCGCCCCCTCTTGGGTAGCCACTTGGATACCTCTTTCACACGTTAAATCGGATTAAACGATGGCCAATACGCCTTCGGCCAAAAAAATGGCCCGCAAGATCGTGCGCCGCACGCTGGTAAACACCGCCCGTCGCTCACGCATGCGCACCTTTATCCGCAAAGTCGAGGAAGCAATCGCTTCTGGTGACGGCGCAGCAGCTACCGCAGCCCTTCGCGTTGCGGAACCAGAAATCATGCGCGCGGTCTCGAAGGGCGTTGTCCATCAGAACACGGCCTCTCGCAAAGTGTCGCGTTTGGCTCAGCGCGTGAAAGCCGTCGCCCGTCCAGCATAACTTGCGGGTGATACGGACGGTGCTTTACAGATCGTTTTGGATCGTCCAGATGCCCAGAGTTTGCGGGCTTGGTTTTATACGCGTGCGGAGCTTGCTCCGTCCAGTATGATCGATCATTGATCAGTCAAAATTGGCGCGGTATACGGAACAATCAGAAGCATTTAACATGCAGCCGCATACGATGGTATGCGGCTGTTTGTGTTTATAGGGTTTATTTTGCATTACACTTTTGATTACTTTAAAAGCATATGTTTTAATTAAGTTTTTTATGAATTCAGTGGTTGTAAAATTTTATCCACAGGGTTGTATACCATCACGATTTAGTTAGTTTTGGCATAAGCCACGCTGATTATTGGGAATCTTCACCTGTCAAGCGAATCAGGTGCCCCAGCAGCAGAAAAAACAGATGTCAAACGCATGAAAATGCTGTTGCGTAGAGGCGCTGTGTAGGCTTTAGTTTAACCACGACGTCGATCCATTTGCTTCCAGCAGGGAGGACGTTTTGCCCAGTCTTGGACCTTTCCTCGAGAATAACGCTGAATGGCGAATGAGGAAGTGTGTCTGGGTCATGGGGGGTACGGATTGTCCTTCGGGACGTGTCAATTGCGGGGTGGTTCGAGAAATGGTCTATGGGGTGCATACTAGCGTTTCGGCGACACCGGGTTTAGCCAGCCTGCCAACAGATCTAGAGCTGTCGACTGCTCGGGGTTTGTGGGCGACGGCTTTGCCTCGCTTACGCGGAGAGCTGGGCCCTGATGCGTTCCGGGCCTGGATTGAACCCTTGCGATTGATTGCACTTGACTCTGCATCGGTGACCTTTGGTGCACCCAATGGGTATGCCGTTGCACGCCTGACAACAGATTATCTGCATCGCCTCCAAGCGCGTTGGTCATCGCTCGACCCTGCGGGTCGTCGGGTGCGTCTAGTCGTCGCTGATGTGGAAGCGCTGGCGCAAGACGAAGCTTCAGCCGGGGATGAACAGCAGCAGCTCGGCCAAGAATTCGCGGAATCCGAGGTTGCTCAAGACCCGGTTGAACTCTCGGGATCGGCCAAGACCTTTGCCAATTATGAAGTTGGTGAAGCCAATCGAGTTGCCGTTGCCATCGCCCGCGGCTTAGCCGAAGGTCCTGGTACTGGCGACCTCGTATTTTTCCACGGCCTCCATGGCGTCGGCAAGACCCATATTCTAGAAGCAATCACGGCCCGACTGCGCGAAACGGCTCCCAAGAAGCGTGTCTTGCTATTGACCGCCCAGCGCTTCTTGAATGAGTTTCAATCGGCATTGCGTGATCGTGAGACGGGTCCATTCAAGGCGGCCCTTCGCGGCGCGGACGTATTGCTGATCGACGATTTGCAGCTGATTTGTGGCAAGTCCGCCACCCAAGATGAGTTTTTTCAAACGCTCGACGATCTGATATCTCGCGGGCGGACTGTTGTCTGCACAGCTGATGTTGGCATTGATGGTCTGCAAGGTCTCAACAGCCGGATGCGCTGTGTGTTGCAAGGTGGATTTACCGCAAAAATCAACGAACCTGATTTTGAATTGCGTCGGGCTATTGCGAAGCGCAAAACGAGCGAGCTGAATGCACGTCGCGGAGGGTTTGTTTTGCCCGACGAAGCAATTGATCTGATTGCAGCCCGCATCACGGGAACGGGGCGTGCAGTTGAAGGGGCCATAAAGCAGGTGTTTGCGGCTTCTGCATTGATTGGCCGGGAGGCAAGTATGGAAGTTGTTGTTGAAGCGTTATCGGGCAATTGGAGCCCACCAGAAAAGTCGGTGCCAGTGGAGACGATCAAGCGTCGTGTGGCGGCCTTTTACGATATGACTTTAGAAGATTTAGTTTCTCAGCGTCGCCACCGTGCGGTAGCTCGCCCGCGCCAGGTAGCGATGTATTTCTGTAAGCGCCTAACCCGCCGCTCGTTCCCAGACATTGGTCAACGGTTTGGTGGGCGCGATCACACGACAGTCATGCATGCGGTGAAGCGGATTGAAGAATTGGCGGCTCAAGATGTAAGCTTTGCAGCCGAATTGCAGGAAATTGGCCGTAAGATCACCGAATAGCGCCTAAAGTCATTGCGCAAGGCGGTAAACATCGGGCAAAATGAATCTTCAACTTGGCCAGAATCAAAACGGTTCTGCTCATCCGTCGCGTTTGTAGCCCGCGGATGGACTGTCGAGTGCCATTGACTGAAGATTTTCTCGGGGAGCGGGTTCGGGTATGCGTCTAACGATCGAACGTGGAGCGCTTTTGAAAGCTCTGGGCCATGTGCAAAGTGTCGTAGAACGGCGCAATACAATCCCAATTTTGTCGAACGTCTTGATCGAAGCACGCGATGGCAGCGTGACCTTTGCAGCAACTGACCTCGATATCGAAATCGTCGATGGCGCAGAAGCTGATGTCGAGCGTCAGGGTGCCATTACAGTTCCGGCTCACCTGCTCTATGAGATCGTGCGGAAATTGCCGGATGGCTCCCAAGTTCGTCTAGATTTATCGCCAGATGACCCCCGCGTGACCATCACGGCGGGCCGCGGTCGTTATAATCTCCCTGTCCTTGCCGCTGGCGATTTCCCTGCCATGTCGAGCGGTAGCTTTGACTCTCGCTTTACACTAGAACGCGCCGCCCTTGCCCGACTGATTGATCGGACCCGTTTTGCCATTTCGACTGAAGAAACCCGTTATTATCTGAACGGTGTCTACTTGCATTCAGCGACCGGGGATTCAGGCCCTGCCCTGCGCGCGGTTGCCACCGATGGCCATCGTCTCGCGCTGGCCGACTACCCCCAACCAGAAGGCGCGACCGCTGTTCGTGGCGTCATCATTCCGCGTAAGACGGTGCAAGAACTGCGGCGCTTGCTGGATGATGCGGCAGAGGATGTTGAGATCGCAGTGTCTGACGCCAAGATCCAATTCTCGTTCGGCCGCACAACCCTGACTTCGAAGCTGATTGACGGTACTTTCCCTGATTATACGCGCGTTATTCCGAAGGGAAACTCGCGGATTATGACGGTGCGCAACGACGAATTCTCTCGCGCAGTAGATCGGGTTGCAACCATGGCGGCAGAGCGTTCGCGCTCGATCAAGCTGACCATTAGCGATGCGAAAGTCGTCTTGGCGGTGAACAGTCCAGAGACCGGTGCTGCAACTGAAGAAGTGGAAGCCGATTATAGCGCTGATACGATGGAAATTGGTTTTAACGCCAAATATCTCTTGGATATCGCCGGCCAAATTGGCACGGGTGAAGCACGCTTTGAGTTTGCCGATGCTGCCTCGCCGACTTTGGTGCGCGACGGCAATGATCCCAACGCGCTCTTTGTGCTGATGCCGCTGCGCGTGTGATAAGTGACCCTTCTGCCGCACCGCGCGCTTTTGTTCGACGGCTCAATCTAACCCAGTTCAGGAACCACCCGCGCCTCGACCTTGAGACAGGCGATGGACCTGTTTGTATGTTTGGCCCCAATGGCGCGGGCAAAACCAATATTCTGGAAGCTTTGTCACTTCTAGGCCCGGGTCGAGGCTTGCGTGGGGCCGACCTAGACGAAATGGCACGACAAGGCCCAGACGGCGGCCCATTTGCTGTAACGGGCCTCATCCAGCTCGGCGATGAGGCGCGACGTATTGGAGTGGGGCTCGAGCGCACTACGACGGGACAACGGCGTGTCGCACGAATTGATGGCAAGGATGCCGGCCCCAAGGATTTAGCCGAGACGGTAAGGCTCCTTTGGCTCACGCCGGCATATGATCGCCTTTTTGCTGGCCCTGCGGGTGAGCGACGCAAATTCCTCGACCGCTTGGTGTTTGCTGTTGCGCCAGAGCATGCCCAGCAGGCCAGCCAATATGAAAAGGCGCTGCGGGAACGCGCGCGCCTCTTGGAAGACCCACAGCCCAATACGCGGTGGTTGAGTGTGGTGGAGGCAGAGGCCGCCTCAGCGGCTGTCGCCTTAGGCCTCGCCCGGCTTGAAGCTGTTGATGCCTTACAGACTGAGATCGCCCAGCGCCCAGATGCAGCCTTCCCGAAAGCACAATTGGCGCTGGAAGGGGCATTTGAAACCGGCCTGCGCCAAGCCCGCCACGCTGCGGACGCAGAAGCCGATTTTGCCCGCCTTTTACACGATTGCCGTGCCCGTGATTCGGCGGCGGGACGGGCCTTGGATGGCCCACATCGGTCAGATTTAACTGCGATCCATGCCCCCTCCGGCATGCCAGCCCAAAAATGCTCAACGGGAGAGCAGAAAGCCCTTGTAGTTACACTGATTTTGGCCCAAGCGCGGCGGATTGCATCCGGCCTACCAACGGCAAAAAGTACGGGCTTTTCTGGGCCGAATCCGCTAGTCTTATTGGACGAAGCCGCAGCCCATTTTGACCCTGCCAGACGCGCCGCACTTTGTGAGGAACTCTTGGCGCTTCCGGGGCAATCTTGGCTAACCGGCACGGACCAAAATCTGTTTGAAGACTTTGGTTCGCGCGCAACCCTATTTGAAGTTTCGCCGGGCTCTGTCCGGTTGATGCAGTGAAAGAAGTGTGACGCCACATGAGCGATCTTCCCAGCAATAACGAGCCAGAGTCCAAGCCAGTCGCACCTGATGTCGAAGATAATCGCGTCTTCGATGCCGAAGGCTTTGATGAAAATGGCCGCGATGCCAATGGGCAGGCCTCCTATGGCGCAGATTCCATCAAAGTATTGAAAGGCTTGGATGCGGTGCGTAAGCGCCCAGGCATGTACATCGGCGACACCGATGACGGCTCGGGCCTGCATCACATGGTCTATGAAGTCGTCGATAACGCAATTGATGAAGCCCTTGCCGGCCATGCAACTATTTGCAACGTCACCCTCTATCCCGATGGCTCGGCCGAAGTGGAAGATGATGGGCGCGGTATCCCGACTGACATTCACAGCGAAGAAGGTGTGTCGGCCGCAGAAGTCATCATGACGCAATTGCATGCGGGCGGTAAATTCGACCAGAATTCCTACAAGGTCTCTGGTGGTCTGCACGGCGTGGGCGTCTCGGTTGTGAACGCTTTGTCGGACCTGCTGGAGCTGACGATTTTCCGCAATGGGTATGAACACACGATGAGCTTTGCGCTGGGTGAAGCCAAAGCACCTTTGCGTTTGGTTGGCCCGGTTGAAGCTGGCAAGAAGGGCACGCGCGTTCGCTTCTGGCCATCGCCGACCATCTTCACCATGGTCGAATTTGACCGCAAGACATTGGAACACCGGCTGCGCGAATTGGCCTTCCTCAATTCCGGCGTCACCGTGCGCTTCCGCGACTTGCGCGGGCCAGAGCCTTATGAAGAAGTCATGCGCTATGATGGCGGGGTTGAAGCCTTCGTCCAGCATATTGACCGCAACCGCATCAGCGTCACCGAAAAGCCCATCTTTGTGAAGGGCGAGAAGGATGGCATCGTGGTCGAGGCGGCGCTGCAATGGAATGACAGTTATCACGAAAATATGCTGTGCTTCACCAATAACATCCCCCAACGTGATGGCGGCACCCATTTGGCAGGCTTCCGCGGCGCGTTGACGCGCGTCATCAATGCCTATGGCGAGAAGTCGGGTATCTCCAAGCGCGAGAAAGTCGATATTACCGGTGACGACGCCCGCGAAGGCTTGACCTGTGTCTTGTCGATCAAAGTGCCTGATCCGAAATTCTCCAGCCAAACCAAAGATAAGCTCGTCTCGTCTGAGGTCCGTCCGGCTGTGGAAAATACGGTTGGCGAAACCTTGGCCGAATGGTTTGAAGAAAATCCAAGCCTTGCCAAAACGGTGATGGCCAAGATCGTGGAAGCAGCGGCTGCCCGCGAGGCAGCCAAGAAGGCACGCGAATTGACCCGTCGCAAAAGTGCGCTCGATATTGCGTCTTTGCCGGGTAAATTGGCAGATTGCCAAGAGCGTGACCCCGCCAAGTCCGAACTCTTCATCGTCGAGGGTGACTCGGCAGGTGGTTCGGCTAAGCAAGGCCGCGATCGCGGATTCCAAGCCGTTCTGCCTTTGCGCGGTAAGATTTTGAACGTCGAGCGCGCCCGCTTCGACAAAATGCTGTCGAGCCAGGAAATAGGCACTTTGATCACGGCTTTGGGCACCGGCATTGGTCGCGACGACTTTAATCCCGACAAATTGCGCTACCACAAAATCGTCATCATGACCGATGCAGACGTCGATGGGGCGCACATCCGCACCCTGCTTCTGACCTTCTTCTATCGCCAAATGCCTGAATTGATTGAGCGCGGGCATTTGTTCATCGCCCAGCCGCCTTTGTACAAGGCCTCGAAAGGCCGGTCGGAGCGTTATTTGAAAGATGATGCGGCACTGGAAGCCTATCTGATCGAAGAAGGCACCACCGACGCGATTTTGACTTTGGCCAGCGGCGAGGCCCGGCTTGGGCCGGATCTGGTTGCAACCGTCAAGGATGCTGAAGGATTTGAAGGCTCGGTCCGCCGCTTGGCGACCCGCTTCCCCGCCTTTGCGATTGAACAGGCAGCCCTTGCGGGTGCTTTGGTGATAGGGGCCAGCCAAGACGCCGCCAATCGTTTGGCCGTGCGCTTGAATGAACTGGCCGATGAGGGCGAAGATACGTGGAATGTCAAGATTGATGCTTCGGGCTTGGAGATGACGCGCGAAGTGCGTGGTGTGGCCGAGACAATCAAGCTCGATCAAAATGTGCTGGGCTCTTCCGATGCGCGCCGTTTGGCCGAGCGCGCAGCCGCGATGGCGGGAGCCTATGATGGCTTGGCGAAGATTAAGCGGCGCGAGGTCGAAACCCATATTCATGGGCCTTTGGCCTTGTTGGAAGCCGTCCGGGCAGCAGGCCGCAAAGGTATCACCATCCAACGCTATAAGGGCTTGGGTGAGATGAATGCCGAACAATTGTGGGAAACCACATTGGATAAAGAAGCCCGCTCCCTTCTGCGCGTGTTTGTCGACCATGCGGATACGGCCGACGGTATGTTCACCCGCTTGATGGGCGACATCGTCGAGCCCCGCCGCGAATTCATCCAAGAATTTGCCCTCGAAGCCGAAGTCGACGTCTAATCACCGCCTTGTCCTCCCCGCCGGAACGGAGTGGAGAGGTGGGGCCCATATGGAACTTTGCGGATCAAGGTCCCGGATCGGCTTCGCCGTCCGGGATGACACCGCCTTTTGAATAGTAGCAACACCCATAGCCCCGCGTGGGAAACCACCGGGGGGACGCCGTGTGCCCTTGAAGAAAGGGCAGAGGGGCCGGGGCGCGTGGTCCGCGCCAAATAGAGTGGGCCAGATTAACGGACT
>JAIXQA010000044.1 GCA_027485915.1 Alphaproteobacteria bacterium
AGGTCAGGTCCATAATGTTTAAAGAAGGGGCTGCCGCCCGTAGTCCCTGCGCTGCCCGTCCGTAAGATGCAGCCATCAGCCAGCACCACGGTGATGCAGGTAACGCTCTCTGAAGTTGTGCCCCAAATGCCCGCACCGAAAAAGGCGTTTAATTGCGATAGGCCACCGCCAATCGTCGAGCTAATGCCCGATAGGGGTCCCCAAAACGGGGTGCGCAGCCCATGTGGGGTTAGGGCGGCTTGCAAGGATGCCCACGTTGCACCAGCCTGTACCGTCACCAACATATCTTCAGGACTGACTGAGATGACCTGATCCATGCGCCGCGTATCGATAACGACGGCTCCGGCCTGATCGGTGACAAAGCCTGAGGTATAGCTCATACCGCCGCCACGCGGCACGATGATGGCCCCGGCTTGATGGGCCGCCTCCAAAATGTGCGACAATTCTTCGGTGGTGGCTGGCGCGACAACCAGGCCTGCGACACCGCCTTGGCTGAAAACATCCTCACTCATCGCGCGGCGGCTATCCTCGTCGCGTGAGACATATTCTGCCCCAATCAGCTGAGCCAGACGGTCGGCCAGAGCCATAAGTGTTGGAGCTGGTTCAGCCATGATCAAGATCCTTTAAAGCGGTTTAGCTAAGCCCAAAAAAGCCGCAGCGAGCAATAGAAGCCAAATGGTGACGACCAGCGGGCGGCTTTCATCTAAAGCGCGCGCGATCTCTTGATCGACCTCAGGGCTAGTGCCTTCTTGCACAAGACGTCTAAAGGCCGGGCCAAAGCGAACCAGCGCACGACGGATCAACAAGCCGCACAGGATGGTGGCGGCAAGGATGGCGCATTTGGCCTTTAGAAAAAGCGGTAAGCCTGGTGCTTGGGGCCATAAATTCAGCGCCAGCACAACTAAAGCTGCAATCACGGCCCAGCGAATGGCAAGGTCTGCTCGGCGCGCGAAAGAGGTTGGACCCAAATGTCGCACGTGTAGCACCCAAGCAAGCACAAGCCAGATCAGGCCAAAGGTCCAAATTAAGGCAAGACTGACAGGCCCCAAGACAAGCCAACCCTTAAGCGCCGCCAAGGTCAGGCCTGTCGGCAAGGTCAAAATCATAGCCGTGCGCGGGGCCATGTCCACTTGTGCAAGAACTTGGGCCGCCGCGATCCGTGCAGCCGCCGATTGCTTTGCATTGGTCAGAATGGTGGAGCTATAAAACACGCCCAAATCGCCGCCTAACCAATAGACGAAGACGAGAAGATGCAAGAGCGTGAAAAAGGCTAGGTCCACTGCGGCGTCGATCCTTTCAAATGATATATTTCTATATCAATTAATTGGATTCATCCGCAAGCCGATTAAGCCCGCAATAGGCCCAAGATGCGGGCCAGAGTCGATTTCAACTCGCGCCGGTCCACCACGATGTCGACCATGCCGTGTTCCAGCAAATATTCAGAGCGCTGAAAGCCAGGTGGTAATTTCTGGCGGATGGTTTGTTCAATCACGCGCTGTCCAGCAAAGCCGATCAGGGCACCGGGCTCTGCGATATGAACATCGCCCAACATCGCATAGCTGGCTGTAACACCCCCCGTGGTGGGGTCGGTTAATACAACAATATAGGGCAGGCCAGCGCGGCGCAGGGCATCAATCGCCAAAGTCGTCCGCGGCATTTGCATCAGGGACAAAATCCCCTCCTGCATGCGGGCACCGCCTGCCGCCGTGAAGCAAATCAATGGGCACTTGCGTTCTAGAGCTTCATGGGCAGCCTTAATGAAGGCTTCGCCTGCGGCCATGCCGAGCGAGCCACCCATGAAGTTAAAGTCTTGCACCAAGGCAATGGTGTAATTGCCACCAACCTTGCCATAGCCAATGGCCATGGCATCATCGCGACCGGTCTTGGCGCGCGCATCTTTCAGGCGATCAACATAACGCTTGTCGTCTTTGAATTTCAGCGGGTCTTCCACCACTTTGGGGGTGTCGATGGCCAGCCAGCTTTCGCCGTCAAACAAATAGCGAAAGCGAAGCTCGGGGCCAATCCGCATGTGACGGCCAGAAGGCGTCACCCATTGGCTGTTTTCCAAATCAACCCGATAGAGCATTTCGCCACTATCAGGGTCTTTGACCCACAAATTGTCTGGCGTTTCACGCTTTTGTAGAAGCTTGTTGATGCCCGGGCGGATACGGTCGATCCAGCTGTTCATGCGTTTGGCTCCTAGCGGGCTTGTGCAATTGCTTGCGACAAAGACTGACAAAAGGCGGTTGCGGCCTCGGCTACATTGCCACCAGTTTCATGTGCGCTGGCGATCACGTCAACAAGGGCAGAGCCAACTACCACGCCATCGGCGATTTTCGCGGTACGGGCGGCCGCTTCTGGGGTCTTAATGCCAAAGCCAACGGCGACGGGGAGGCCAGAAGCCTCGCGCACCGCCGCGACAGCTTCGGCAATATCTGCCGTCTCAATCGCCTTATCGCCCGTGATACCGGCGACGGAGACATAATAGACAAAACCACTGACCCCTGCGACGACTGCTGGCAATCGTTTCGCATCGGTCGTTGGTGTCGCCAGCCGGATTAAGGCAAGGTCACTGGCTTGCATGGCAGCGCGTAATTCCGCATCCTCTTCCGGCGGTGCATCCACGATGATCGCCCCGTCAATGCCTACTTCGGCGGCATGGCGCGCAAAGGCACCATAGCCCATGGTCTCGACAGGATTGAGATAGCCCATCACGATCAAGGGCGTTTCGGGATGATTTTGACGGAATTGCTCCGCCAAAGCCATGGTCTTGCGCAAAGTCGTACCGTTTTTCAAAGCACGAATCCCGGCGCGCTGGATCGATGGGCCATCGGCCATTGGGTCTGTGAAGGGAAAGCCCAACTCGATTACATCCACGCCCGCCTTGGGCAAAGCGTGAAGAATGGCAGCGCAAACTTCCAGCGAGGGATCACCGGCCATCACATAGGCAACTAAGGCAGCCCGATTTTCTGCCTTGGCTCGGGCAAATGCGCTTGAGAGACGTCCGACGGGCATTAGATTTTCGCCCCTAAAGCATTGGCGATGGTAAAAATGTCTTTGTCGCCACGGCCACAGAGGTTCATCACGACAATTCCACCTTTTCCGACATCCTTGGCGATCTCACCCACGCGGGCCAGCGCATGCGATGGCTCTAGAGCCGGCAGAATGCCCTCTAAACGGGCACAGAGTTGGAAAGCTTCCAGCGCCTCATCATCGGTGGCCGACAAATAGGTCGCACGGCCCGTGTCTTTCAAAAACGCATGCTCGGGCCCGACGCCAGGATAGTCGAGGCCTGCCGAGATGGAGTGCGCATCCATGATCTGGCCATCGTCATTTTGCAGCAAATAGGTGCGATTGCCGTGCAAAACCCCGGGGCGGCCGCCCGTCAAGGCGGCCGCATGCAGCCCTGTCTCAATGCCGTGGCCGGCTGCCTCCACGCCATAAATCTTGACGCTCTCGTCTTCTAGGAAAGGGTGGAATAAGCCAATCGCGTTCGAGCCGCCACCAATACAGGCGACCAATGCATCCGGCAGTCGTCCTTCGCGCTCCAGCATTTGCTGCTTGGTTTCCCGGCCAATCACAGACTGGAAGTCTCGGACCAATTGTGGATAGGGATGCGGACCTGCAACCGTACCAATGATGTAGAAAGTGTCCTTCACATTGGTGACCCAATCGCGCAGGGCTTCATTCATTGCGTCCTTCAAAGTCGCGGTGCCTGCATCCACGGGGCGGACTTCAGCACCAAGAAGCTTCATGCGGAACACATTGGGACTTTGGCGCTCCACATCAGTTGCGCCCATGTAAACGATGCAGGGTAAACCGAAGCGTGCGCAGACAGTGGCGGTTGCCACGCCATGTTGGCCCGCGCCTGTTTCCGCGATAATGCGAGTCTTGCCCATCCGCATGGCCAAGAAAATCTGACCCATGCAATTGTTAATCTTGTGGGCACCGGTATGATTAAGCTCATCCCGCTTAAAATAGATTTTTGCCCCACCAAAATGGTCGGTTAGACGCTCAGCGAAATAAAGCGGGCTCGGCCGGCCGACATAGTCACGCAAGAAAACGTCGAGTGTCTCCTGAAAGCTTGGATCGGCCTTTGCATCTTCATAGGCCTGCTGCAGCGCCAAGATGTTGGGCATCAGGGTTTCAGCGACAAAGCGACCGCCAAATTGGCCAAAGCGGCCTTGCGCGTCGGGATAGGAACCCCAGGAATTACGTGCGTCCATCTTGTTTAGTGATCCATTCTCAGTCGTTCAAAGCTTGCATGAAGCTGGCGATCCGCGCGCTATCCTTTAAGCCGGGCGCGCGCTCAACGCCAGAGGAGACATCCACCAATGGTGCACCGGTCTGCCGTACGGCTTCTGCGACATTTTCAGGGTTCAGCCCGCCGGAGAGAAACCACGGCACAGGGCATTGGAAACCTTGCAAGATCTCCCAATCAAAAACATGGCCTAGGCCACCAGGGCGATCGGCTCCCTTCGGGGCCTTGGCGTCAAACAGGACATAATCGACGATGCCAAGATAGGGCTTAATCTGCTCAAGGTCCTGAGCCTCTGAGATACCAAAGGCCCGGATAATGCCAACGCCGCGGGCCCTGATGGTGGCACAACGCTCTGGGCTCTCGCCGCCCTGCAACTGCAGAAAATCTGGTGCCAGATCCGTCAACACCTGGTTGACAAGCACATCAGCGGGATCAACCAGAACCGAAACCGTGCGCGCCATCCCCGCGGCCATTTTCGCCAGCGGCTTGGCATCCACTGGAAGAATGTGGCGCGGGCTTTTGGGAAAAGTCACAAAGCCGATAAATGCTGCGCCACAGGCTAAAGCGTCGCCCACCGTTTGGCGGTCCGACAATCCACATATTTTAGCTTGGGCGAGGCGCATAACAGCTCATGTAGAGCGTTCAGCCACAAATCAAAAGCGCGAGCTGCGGCAAACTCTGTTTTCGCCGCAGACCCAGAGAAATGCGTCAGCTTTGTTTTTTCAAAAGATCGCGGATTTCGGCTAAAAGCTCTTCTTGAGTGGGGCCAGAAGGTGCGGCTGGCACAGGCGCTGGTGCCCGCATACGATTATAGGCCTTCACGACAAGGAACAATACAAAGCCCACAATAACAAAGTTCAAACCAGCTGCGAGCACATCACCATAGCCTATCGCGACTTCTGACTTCTTCGTTGCCTCATCTGCGGCCTGCAGCACAATTTTCATCCCAGCCAAATCAACCCCGCCCGTCATCAGACCGACAATCGGCATGATCACCTTGTCAACAAAAGCGGAAACAATCTTGCCGAATGCGGCACCAATGACCACGCCGACGGCGAGGTCGACGACATTGCCACCAGAGATAAAAGCTTTGAACTCATCGGCTAGGCTCATGTTTAGATCCTCTTACGCACATTTAGCAAAACGCGGTGTACCCAGTTTTGGGGTCCACCGCGCTTTGACGAGGGAAAATCGTATAGTCATTCAGCAAGCGCACCACGATGGCAGCGCCAAGAGCTCATTCGCCGGGATCGACGCCACCGTTTAAGCGGGCGCGCAATTCCTTGCCTGCCTTAAAGAAGGGTGCGTGCTTGGCTTCCACCGCCACACCTTCGCCGGTACGGGGGTTGCGCCCTTGGCGGGCCCCGCGCGAGCGAACCGAAAATGCTCCGAACCCGCGCAATTCAACGCGGTCACCTTTTTCCAATGCCTTGGTGATCTCTTCCAAAACGGTATCGACCACACGTTCGACATCCCCATGAAATAGATGCGGATTCTCGGTAGCTAACTTAGCAACAAGTTCAGATCGCAACATATGGGTCTGTCCCCCAGTTAAACTTTATCGTGCGCATATAACAGCAAATAACCACTTATGCGCAAGCCTTCAAAAGGAAATTTGTCTTTGACCGAAAATAAAAAGGCCAGAGCAACGCTCTGGCCTTTCTTGAAACTTGGAATTTCTTGCGGTGATCTTCGATCACCGCCATGAAACTTAGTCGTTTTGTTCCTTTTGACGCAGCGCTGCGCCAAGGATATCGCCCAAAGATGCGCCGGAATCGGACGATCCGAACTGGCTAATGGCTTCTTTTTCTTCAGCCATTTCGAGCGCCTTGATCGAAACCGAGACTTTACGGGTTGCTTTGTCGATTGCAGTTACCACTGCATCAACGCGGTCACCAACAGCATAACGCTCTGGACGCTGTTCTGCACGATCACGCGAAATGTCCGACTTGCGAACAAAAGCCTTCATGATGTTGTCTGGACCGATCGAGACTTCGATCCCGCCCGAGGCAATTTCGGTTACAGTACAAGTCACGGTTTGGCCGCGCTTCAGAGTCTCGGTTGCGAATGGATCGGAAGAGACCTGCTTGATGCCAAGCGAGATGCGCTCCTTTTCAACATCCACATCGAGAACCTTGGCTTCGACCATGTCGCCGCGTTTGTAGTTCTTAATGGCTTCTTCGCCCGCTTGGTTCCAGTCGATGTCCGACATATGAACCATGCCGTCCAGCTCTTCATTGACGCCCACGAACAGACCGAATTCAGTGATGTTCTTGATTTCGCCATTGATGGTCGAACCAACTGGGAATTCAGTGACAAACGCATCCCAAGGATTGGGTTGAGCTTGCTTCATCCCCAGCGAGATGCGGCGCTTATCGCCGTCCACATCAATCACGATCACGTCGACTGGATCGCCAGGATTGACGATTTTCGACGGATGCAAGGTCTTCTTGGTCCAAGACATTTCGGAAACGTGGACCAAACCTTCGACACCAGATTCCAACTCAACAAATGCACCATAGTCGGTGATGTTGGTGATAACGCCCGAATAACGCGCGCCAACTGGATATTTGGCTTCAGCACCATCCCATGGATCAGACAGCAATTGCTTCATGCCCAAGGAGATACGTTGGGTGTCTGGGTTGATCTTGACGATCTGTACCTGAACCGTGTCGCCCACGTTCAGCACTTGGCTTGGGTGGCTGATACGCTTCCAGCTCATGTCGGTGACGTGCAACAAGCCATCAACGCCGCCTAAGTCTACGAACGCACCGTAATCGGTGATGTTCTTGACAACGCCGTCGCGGATTTCGCCTTCGGCCAGACCGGCGACGATCTCGGTGCGGGCTTCTGCGCGGTCGAGCTCCAAGATCGAACGACGCGACACGACGATATTGCCACGTGGGCGATCCATTTTCAGGATGCAGAATGGCTGAACAATGTTCATCAATGGGCCGACGTCGCGCACTGGGCGGATGTCGACTTGCGAACCTGGCAAGAAGGCGTTTGCGCCACCGAGGTCAACCGTGAAGCCGCCTTTAACGCGGCCAACAATCGCACCATCAACCGACTCACCGGTTGCAAACAGCTTCTCAAGGCGGCCCCAAGCCTCTTCACGGCGGGCCTTCTCGCGGCTGACAACGGCTTCACCGAGCGCGTTCTCAATCCGGTCGAGATAAACTTCAACAGTGTCATTGACCTTCAGGGTCGAGCCTTCAAGACCAAACTCGCGTAATGGAATGCGGCCTTCGGTCTTCAAACCAATGTCGACCAGAACGAAATCGTTTTCGATCGAAACAACGGTAGCGGAAATGACTTTGCCTTCGGTCAAGCCACCACGGGCACCAAAGGATTCTTCTAGCAATGCCGAGAAATCGTCCCGGCTCGGGTTAAGGAGCATGTCGCTCATGTGTGTATCAGTCTCCGAATAGATGAAAGCAGGCCTGCCGGTTGGCTCCGGCGGTCTTGCCCGAAAGATCCTGCGGCCTTCGGGCCTCACGTCTTACAACGCATCATTTTTGCATGTTGCGCGGATCACACGATTGTTGGAATTTCGAGGAAAGCTGGTCTAGCTTTTGGCTAAACGCACCTGTTCCACGATCAATCGGGCTTTATCCACAGCCGCCTCTATACTCAGCCCAGTGGTGTCGAGCAAGTGGGAGTCTTCAGCAGGCCTTAAAGGGGCATCCGCTCGACCCGAATCTCGGGCATCGCGTTCAAGGGTTTGTGCCAGCATAGTCTCGAAAGAAATAACCTCGCCCAAGGCTTCTAGTTCCATCTGCCGGCGGCGCGCGCGCTCTTCTGGGCTGGCGGAGACATAGAGCTTCACATCGGCTTCAGGGCAAACCACCGTGCCAATATCGCGGCCATCGAGGACGGCTCCGCCCGCCTGCAAGGCAAAATTGCGTTGCAGGTCGAATAGGGCTTGCCGCACCGCCTGATTGGCTGCCACCACAGATGCCGCCGCGCCGACTTGTGCCGTGCGCAAATCGGCATCCTCGATCCCATCCATTGATAAGGTCCGCGCCACTTCAGCTGCGGTGTCGACATCCTGCGGCGCAAGACCAGCCGACAAGAGGCGATAAGCCACACCCCGATAGAGCTTGCCCGTATCCATGTGCGGCAGACCATAAAGTTCCGCCAAGGCTTTCGAGATCGTACCTTTGCCAGCTGCTAAGGGGCCATCGACAGCGATAATCATGAATAGAGTGCCCGTTGGCTAAGGATTGGGAAGCTTGATTTCGGGCGAGGTCCTATCAAGCTTGTCAGCCGCTGCCAAACAGCAAATGCAACGCCTTAGGGCCGGGCCCGCTTTCGCAAAGCTCTCATGCCGCATTGCGACTTTATTTTGTGCGCCCGCGACTTTAAGGAGCGCCTATGGAAACCTTGTTCATCCCCCGCTTCAACGCCCCTGCCCGCGGCACAATCACGGTTCCGGGCTCGAAGAGCATCAATAATCGGGCATTATTGTTGGCGGCTTTGGCGCAAGGCCAATCGGTACTGACCGGCGCGCTCGACAGCGACGATACCCGCATTTTCGCCAGCTGCCTAAACGCTTTGGGCTTTGAGGTTTCCCACGACCCAAATGCGTCGACTTTTAAAGTGTCTGGCTGTGGCGGTCACTTGCCCGCCCCGAAGGGCGGCACCGCAGACCTATTTGTCGGCAATGCCGGTACAGCCGCCCGCTTTTTGCTGGCCTTGAGCGCGCTGGGCCTTGCCCCCGTGCGCTTTGATGGCGTCGCCGCGATGCGCAAAAGACCCATGGGCGATTTGCTGGAAGTCTTGGAGGCGCAGGGCGCAAAAATCAGCTTTCAGGGCGCGCCGGGCCACTTCCCATTAAACCTCACAGGCTCTGGCCTGCCCGGTGGCCGCCTAGAGCTTGACCCACAGCGCTCGAGCCAACAGGTCAGCGCGGCCCTGATGGTGGCCCCGTTTGCCAAGGCCGATACAGAACTCTTTCTGACCGGGCCAATCGTCTCTGAACCCTATATCGCCATGACGATCGACATGATGGCCGATTGGGGCGTTCACGTGGAGCGTCCAGAACCACAACGGCTTCAGGTGGCTTCCGGCCAAAGCTATCACGCCAAGCCGCACTATGGGGTGGAGCCTGATGCCTCTAGCGCCTCTTATTTCTTCGCCGCAGCTGCCGTCACAGGCGGACGCGTGACCGTCCCCGGGCTCTCGCGCAAAGCCCTGCAGGGCGATGCCCTTTTCGTCGACGCCTTGGCCAGCATGGGCGCAAGCGTGGAAGAAAGCGCTGAAGGCCTCACTGTGACGGGCCCAACCCAACTCCACGGCCTTGAAATCGATATGAATGCGATTTCCGACACCGCCCCAACCCTCGCCGCCATTGCGTCCAATGCGTCAGGCCCCGTTCTGATTACCGGAGTTGAGCATATGCGCTGGAAAGAAACCGACCGGGTAAACGCCATGGCGACCCAATTGCGCGCCATGGGGGCCGATTTAGACGAACGCCTAGACGGTCTTCTGATCCGGCCCGCCAAGCTAAAAGCCGCCCAAGTCGTCACTTATGACGACCACCGCATGGCGATGTCTCTCTCGATTGCGGGTTTAGCGAATGAGGGGGTGACGATTGAAGACCCGGCCTGTACCTCGAAAACTTTCCCAACCTTTTTTGATGTTCTAGGTGAGTTGCGCAGCCAATCAGCGGCCTAATTGCACCTAATTGCATCGGACTGCAGCATAGGTTTTGACAGCGTCACACTTACGTGGCAAGCGCTGCGCCCTTAGATTACCTTCCCAATGTGGCGATCGGCCAGTGGAGCCCCAACAGTGCCTAAAATTGACCTTGGCGAAAAACAATTGTGCCCCGCCTGCGGCGCAAAATTCTATGACCTACATAAGCGGCCTGCAGAATGCCCCAAGTGTGGCAATGTATTTGACCCCGATGATGAGGCCGTCAAAGCCCGTCGCGCTAAAGCACGTCTAACCGCGTTTGATCCGAAGTTGGCTGCGGCCGCCGAAGAGGATGATGAAGACGCACCCGCAAAAGTCATCGACCCCGATATGGACGAGGACGAAATGGAGCATGAAGAAGTCACGGCAGAGCTCGATGCAGCCGCCGTGGACCAAGCGCCACTTGAACTCGATGACGATGAAGAATCCGACCCCATCAATCAAGGCACTGGCGGCGCAGATGTGCCCGAGGGCTTCTCCGAGCAGGAATTGGACGATGACGATCCAACCGCCGGCGACGATGAAGTGCCCTTCTTGGAAGATGACGAAGACCTCATCGACGATGATCTGGGAGATATCCCCGGTCCAGACGATGATGACGTCGACCCCCGCTAAGGCCTAAGGGCAGCGCTCCCTACCAGCGCACGGCGACCAAAAGAGGCCTGCCCTCGCCACTTTATGTGGCTTGGGCGGGCCTTTTGCGCTTCTTGCCCGCAGATTTTCGCGATTTTGGTACCAAGGGCTAAAGCTTCAGCCATGCGCTGCAGCAACGCTGCGACGCCCGTCTTGATCCCCTCGACTGAGACGTCTATACGCGGCGCTCTTGTGGGTTCGGTGGAGCCCACAACTCAATCCATTTGGTCATCACGACCAAATCAGATGGGGCCATAGCTCAGTTGGTAGAGCGCTTGAATGGCATTCAAGAGGTCAGGGGTTCGACTCCCCTTGGCTCCACCATTTTTCCCTTTAAAATCAAAATATTATCACCATATAAATTCTGACGTCGCGTCATTTTCATTCTCGCGGTACCACCGCGGTACCAAATGAGAGCCATCTGTAGTAATCAATAGGCATCAGTTGGCACTGCTTTTTTCTTGCGTTCAGGTGGTCAAAAGGAATCGAACTGGCCTGTCTGATCCCGGGGCAAATTAGGCTGCCAATTCCCGATAGACTCACTTACCGCTCAAGCCCTGCCCCGATCACATGGCCTATGGACAGTTCCTGCCCGCTGCTGACAGGAGCAATCGCAATCCCGACCCCGCGATCGATGACAGTCTGTTTGCCAAGCGCTGTCGTGATGCTGCCAATCACAACACCTTCGCTTAAGCCATGCGAGATCGCTCGACCGGAAATGCCCAGCTCCTTTTCGAGCGCATAAGCGGTGTCAGCGTCGCGAAGCTTCGCCCAAGCCTCCGGCTTGAAGCCTATGCCCTCGGCCTGCCGGACACCATAGCCCTTGCTAACGAGGAATTCAGCGCGTGCATCAAGGCTAGGATCGCGTTGGCCTCCATCGCCTTGGCTTCCACCATCCGATTGGCCCAAACGCGCCAACTCCACATCCTGCGGCAAAAGGCGATGGGCAATCATATCGTCGCGCGTAGCATCGGATCTGCCCGGCCGACCACCGATCGAGACTTCTGTTGACCGTGCCTTTTCTAAGTGCCCGCCAATGCGCTTCTCTTCCCAATGCGAGCGCATGATATCTTGCGACTTCTGCAGGGCGTCTAAGCGAGCTTTCAGATCAGCCGCAAACCCAACCCCCTGCTTGGACTTAGTTGCCAGCCCAAGGCTCTCCAAATGCCCTACGCGCGCCCGCACAAGCGCGCCCACAGTGTCGCGACGGGAAAGCTCTGCCTTCGGCAAAAGCCCTTCATGGCTTTTGGCAAGGGCTGTTAGCCGGATATCAATGTCGGTCCATCGATTGGCTGTGCTTCGGTTGAAGAGGCCCCGCTCGGCATCGCTACGGCTACTGTCCCCGAGAATAGCCTGAGCCTGCTCTTGAGCTCGTTCTCGTAAACCGTGACTGACGGACGATCGGGGTATGACAAGGTCTCTGCCATTGGCGCGCTTTCCGCGCATAATAACGTGGGAGTGGGGCTGATCCGTATCATAATGGTTGACCGCCACCCACTCCAAATTCGGCTCTTTGAGGTCGAGACTAACCCTCTCCATGACGCCCTTCACATAGGCGTCCATGTCATCAATCTTGTCGCCATGCTCGGCGCTGATGATTAGCCGAAAGTGATGTCGGTCCTGCTCCCAACCCGCGCATTGGACTCCGAGTTCTTCGGCATTGCGCGAACCATCCAGATCATAAAAGCTAGCATCAATGCCATCCTGCCCTGCCCCTTCGCGGGCCAGATAACTGACATGTTGGGCAAGCGCTTTACCCGGGTTGGCAACACCACGGGGTCCAGAGTGACGTCCAATAAACACCTTCACCATGGCGCGCTGACTAGCCGGAACATAAAGAGTGACGCCGCCTAATTTGGCCGAGTTGCCACCACCGCCAGCCTGCGCCCCTCGCCCAAACATGCGCGAACCCGATAGCCGTTTTGCCAGACTGGCTTTAACGGAGCCTGGGTCTCCGCCTCCACTTTTGGGCATGTCTGGGGAAACGCGCTCACGTGGCGCGACAAGGCGGGTGGCAATTAAGTCTCTCACGCCGCTTGAACTGCCTGCGTCAGATCCGTGTCCAGAAGTCTTATGCGAACGCGCCATTTGGTGCCTCCAGACACCCAAAACCGCAAAACTTATGCCGACTTACATGCCACGACACACTGCAAGTTATGGCCCCTTCAACATGACTTACAAAAACATCAATCAAAACATCATACTGAAAGCACCGGCAAGTCGCCCTCTTATATCTTGCAAATCTCCCCCAAAT
>JAIXQA010000042.1 GCA_027485915.1 Alphaproteobacteria bacterium
GCGTCGCAAGCGATCCGTTTTCGAAGAAAACGGACACTTGACTACCCAGAGATCGCAGAAACAATTTCGGTTGCGGTTTGGTGAGACAGAAGGATCACCAAAACCGCTTCCAGACAAAATAGCTTTTCAAAACCACGGTCATCCCCGCCGGAGAACGGGGACCTCAAGGGACCTTGCGGCAGGAGATCTGGGACTCGGCCACGCTGTCCGGGATGACATCATTCACACGATCGCAAATCAGCGTGTTGGGACGGGTGTCTCACCGCGATAGTCATAGAAGCCACGCTCGGTCTTGCGGCCAAGCCAGCCTGCCTCAACATATTTGACCAAGAGCGGGCAAGGACGATATTTCGTGTCTGCCAAGCCTTCATTGAGGATCTGCATGATGGACAAAATCGTGTCGAGGCCGATGAAGTCAGCAAGTTCTAGTGGGCCCATGGGGTGGTTGGCCCCCAAACGCATCGCCTTATCAATGCCTTCCACCGTGCCGACGCCTTCATACAACGTATAGACGGCTTCATTGATCATCGGGATCAAGACGCGATTGACGATAAAGGCCGGGAAATCTTCGGCATTGGTAATGGTTTTGCCCATTGCCGTGACCACGGCGGTGGCAGCCTCATAGGTTTCTTCATTGGTGGCAAGACCACGAATGACTTCCACCAGTTTCATCATCGGCACCGGATTCATAAAGTGCAGGCCGATAAAACGCTCGGGCCGGTCGGTCGACGAGCCAAGCCGCGTAATCGAAAGGGAAGACGTGTTAGAGGCCAGAATTGTGTCAGGCCGGACAATGGCACAGAGCGACTTGAATATGCCGCGTTTAATATCTTCCTTCTCGCTAGCAGCTTCAATGGCCAGATCAATGGCGGAAAGGTCTTCAATCGCCGTTGTGGTCACGATGCGGGCCATGGCAGGGGCGATTTCGCCATCCTTAATCAGGCCGCGTGCTGCTTGACGGGTCAAATTGCGCTCTATCAAGGCGCGACCTGCGTCCAACTTCTCTTGAGAGATGTCGTTCAGAAAGACATCATATCCTGCCAAAGCCGCCACATGGGCAATCCCATTCCCCATTTGACCCGCGCCAACAACGCCAATTGTTTTGATTTGTGCCATTTGATGGAAAGACCTGCCCTTTGATATCTAACTGCTTTCTTCGCAGTTGCAGCAAGCTAAGCGCGAGGCGCGATTACGGCAAGCACCTTGTGCTGCAAACGACGCACTTCAGCGGCATGGGCCTTGCAAACTACCCATCGTAACAGCGTTGGCCGTCCCGTTTCGGATCGTTCCGGTGGCACGACGCTTCTGAATTGTGACGACCAGGAGGACTAGATGGCCAATTCAATCGACCTACACGTGGGCCGCCGCTTACGACGCCGCCGTCGTCTGATGGGCATGACCCAGCAGCAATTGGCCGATAGCGTCGGTATTCGCTTCCAACAAATCCAGAAGTATGAATGTGGTGCCAATCGCATCACCGCCAGCCGTTTGTTTGAACTGGCCGGTGCACTCTCGATCGCCGTGCAATATTTTTATGATGGTTTGTCTACCATGACGGCAGCCAATGAGCCGCCCGCCAATGATGATGAGATCGGACCTGAAGTTCTGCGACAAAAAGAAACGCTGGAATTAATCCGCGCCTATTACCGTCTGGGTGAACGTCCTCGGCGCCGTCTTCTGGACCTTGCTAAGGCCCTGAAGGACGACGCCACCGACGCAGCTTAAGCGTTAAGCCGCTCCTATTTCTTCAAGACAGTCGGCCAGTTGCGGTTGGCAGCAGCAATGTTGCCAGCCGTATTCTGTTGCCAGCGGGCCTGAATATCTTTGTTATAATTCAGATAGAGCTTACCGCCGACAATCGCCCAAGCGTTGGGATCGATCCCTGCCGTATAGCCTTGGCTGACGGCCCAAGCGCAATAACCACCAAATTGCGGGGCATAGCGGCCAGGGTTTGCGGCAAAAGCGTCGCGATTGGCAGCGCTAGAAAATTGAAACTCGGCCCCCTGATAATTGACCTTGAACTTCGAATTCCCCTGCACGGGTTTCCCGGCGGTGAAATAGGCGACAGGGTCATAGCCTTTGATAGCAACGTTAGAGCCGAAGCTGGTCCAGACGGGTGCTTTATCGGCTAAAGCGGGGCTGGCAATGGCCAGTGGGCTGATAGCAAGTGCCAAAATCAAGGCGAGTTTAAGGGGTTTCATGGCGGGTATCCTTTCCGTGAATGGGATGTTTGATAGGGTTATGAAGGGGGAAGAGACGGCGGCGTGTTGATTACATCGCCGCTTGCGTCATGCGGGCAGGTTCTGGTTGCATCGGGGCATCGGCGACAAAGACGCGGCGCAAATCACCCAAGAGAGCCAGAATATCTGGCAAACGAATACCAATCAGCACAACTGACCCAGTCAACAAGGTCGCTGCTGCGGCAAACAAGCCACCGCCGTCATGGTTGGGATCAATGCCCAAGGGCGTGAACAAATGGAAACTCACAGCCCCAGCCATCACCGCAAAAGCGATTAAAGCGCCCAGTGCATTTAAGCGCTGTAAACGGGGCAAGAGGCCCACGATCAACAAGGTCGACGCCACGAGCTCTGCTGAACCAATCACATATTGGCTGAAGAGACCGGTGTGGGCAAACAATCCTGGTAAACCCAATGAGCCTGCCCAACCATCCAGCGCCCCGAAGATGACTTGGGTCTTGGGGTGGTCCGTAAACTTGTAACGCAAGCTATCGAGAAAGATGGCCGCGCCAAAAACCGAAATGGCCGTAGCCGCAATGTTCTTAAACTTCATGGCCGTGGCCTCCTTTTGGTGTCTTGCAGAAGGATACGGGGGCCGCTTGGGCTTGGTTACAGGGGGTGGGCTTTAAACAAGTCCAATGCCAATTCGCTTTGAATCCTAAGACAGGAGCCTCTATTCAAATCGTCGCGGTACAGCACAAGGTGGACCCCATCCTCATGACACTCAGACCCCTTTATCTCCAGCGGATGATCGCCTTACCTTATCTGATCTTGGGCGGGTGGTGTTTGTTGGCACCGCATAGGGTGGAGGGGTTGATGATCAATCCGGCCTTTCAGCATATGAGCACAACCAGTGCGCTCTTGATCGGTTGTTTTGGTGCGCAGGCGGTTTTGGGTGGGCTGTTCATTTGGTTTAGCCGCTTTACGGCACAAACCTTCCTTGTCTACGCCGTTGCCCTGTTGCCGTTCTTTGTCTTCAATTATTGGTTTGTGTTTGAAATCCCAGTCTTTAACCGCTGGATGGCGCTCGACCTCGGCTCCAATGCGCTCATGCTGGGCCTCACTTTGTGGGGCTGGCGATTGGCGCGCAAACAGGAGGCGTTGGACGTCTAGCCCAAGGACTTAAAGGCCTGCCACGCGACAAAGACCAGAAACGGCAGGCCGATGAGGTCTACCAGCGCGATGCTGCGCAGACTGGGCGGAGAGCCTGCTGCCCAAAATAGCCCTAGAAATGAGAGCATACTGAAGCCAACGGTGACCGTCGCTAAGTGCCGCACTTCTGGCCGGACAATCGCCCAAGCGCAGATCAAGCACACGACCAAAAACAACGCCGCCCGATGCTGAAACAGCAAGAAGAGCGGCGAAGTCGCCTCCACCTGATAGAGTTTTGTGATCAAGGCTGGCCGAAACAGCGCCAAGGCTGGAATGATATGCACGAGCAAAAGCGCGGCCCAACTCACTTGCGTCAACATCTTTGCCTCCCTTTCATCAACCGCGCCAATAGACAATTCCCTTGTAACATGTCAATAACATGTTATAAAGATTTTATGGATCAGACCTTAAACCTACGCCAAAGCGATCAGGCCCTTGCCTGTTTGAAACGTGAGATCACTTCCTGCCGCCTGGCACCGGGTGCGCATTTTTCTGAAGTGGAACTGTCGAACCGCTTTGGCTTGGCGCGTGCTGCGACGCGGGCGGCCCTCACGCGGCTGGCCGAAATGGGCTTGGTCCAGCCGGTGCCCCGTCATGGTTTTGTGGTGACGCCCATCACTTTGGCTTCCCTCAAAGACGTGTTTGAGTTGCGCTTGATGGTTGAGCCACAGGCCGCCGCAATGGCCGTTGGCAAGATTGATCCGGCCCGTCTGCGCGCCCTCAATGCCGCCCCGCACCTAGCCAAGACGGCGAGCGACCAGCTGGCCTTTGTCGATAGCAATCGCGCCTTTCATGCCGAAATCGCCAAGGCCAGCGGCAATCGCAGGCTTGCCGCTTTGTTAGAAACATTGGCCGACGAGATGCAACGCTTGGTCCATCTTGGCCTGTTTGGCCGGCCCGGCAATGAGGCCAATCAACGTGACGCCGATGCCCAGCATGAGGCTTTGATCCAAGCTTTTGAGGCCGGTGACGCGAAGGCGGCAGAGCTTGCGGCCCGCCATCATATCGAACATTCGCGGGGCTTGGCGATGGATCAAATCATGAGGGGCTTTGCCCCGCTCGAGCTCCCATAGGGGAGGCAAAAGATGTTTTCACGCGGCCATGATGTCATTTTGGACGAGCCCGCTTTCATTCACCCCACGGCTTTGATCTATGGCAAGGTGCGGATCGGCAAGGGTGCCTCCATTTTTCCCTATGTCGTGATGCGGTCTGAAATCCACGAGATCCGCATCGGCTGTCGCACCAATATTCAAGACTTCGTCATGCTACATGTCGGCCATTCGACACCGACCGTGATTGGCGATGATTGTTCCATCACCCATCATGTGACCTTGCATGGATGTGAGATTGGGGACCGCTGTTTGATCGGCATTAATTCCACCATCATGGACGGGGCAAAAATTGGTGCCAATTCGATTGTGGCTGAACACAGTCTGGTACGGCAGGGGCAAGAATTTCCCGAAAACTCCGTCATCGCCGGGGTCCCAGCACGTCTTATCAAAACTAGAGACTGCTCAAAGGCCAATCTGGTGAACGCCCAAATCTATGAAACCATCGCCCGCGGCTATAGCGAGGGTCGGGACCGGATTGGGTGAGACCACTTCTTTGTTTCGCTCATGAGGTTCGCAAGTCGCATCGGCCTTTGAGAAGCAGGTGCCGGTGAAGATGTTCTTGTTAGTCGGACCGCGCAAATGAGTATCAAAACATCATTGGGTTCGGTTGCTCTCAGCGGTCTCCTAGATATTGCGGCTCCAGTTCCAGATCAGGTGGACAAACAGCGGTGGAAGCATGAAGATGAACCACTTTTCTGAAAGCCGCCGGAAGTAAAACAGCGCGAAAAACGCGTGGAGACAGACGACACTGACGCCCACAACTAGTGACAGAAAAATTGCTTCAACAACAGAAAAATTCAATTCAGAATAAGCTTCATTTGAAGTAATGCCTAGCACTGCCATTCTATACAACCCGTCAACTATCCCAAAGATAGCAGATACTCTAATCCACTCTAAACGACTTATCTCGCCAGACCTGACGATCAAAAATGCCTTTGCCGCTTCCTCCAGTACGGGTAGCCAATAGACTCGAAGTTCTGCGACCATTGGATGAAGCAACATGATAAGGTTCGCGGCGAAGCCGACACATATCATGAGCCAAAGGATATACGATCTACCCCAAACTATCGGCAGGCAAATGAGGCAATATAACAAGAAGTCCATTCTCTATACTGCCCCTTTGTCTAGCAAACGCAAATTTTGATTTCTGGGCACGGCAAATAACTAGTCGCTCAAAAAATCATTGAAAGTGGGGTGTGATGTAGTTACGCCATTTCTCTGGGCTTGCACCTTCAAGTGAAACTACGTACTCGAAAAAACCATAAGTATCACTAGCTGCAGCACTGGCATAGCAGTCAGTTCTAGCTTTTCCGCCGAGTAGTTTGCAGGCATCGAGCTTTTGAGCGAAGCGCTCAGCAGCTGGTCGGCGTTTTGGCCTTAGCTTGTTCTGAAATCCGGTTAAATCATCGTCATATGAAGGGGCGTGGCCAAATTCGGAATCTAATACTCCGCTGCCCAGTTCAATTTGATACGGCCAAAGCAGGCCGGCGAAACCTGCACTCACAAACCCCAACTCCTCCATCGTTAAGGCACGCACGTTTCAATCTGCCTGTCCGGTCTGAAATTGAGCCCGAATACCGAAGTGCATCTGGCTTCCCTAGCGGACGCTGTTTAAATTGACTTAGCGAGAGAGGCTATTTCAAGCGACGATGTGCGAATTCTCGATCAATCTGCCAAAAGCTACTTTCGGTATTTTTGTCTTACCTAAAGTTGTTAGTGAGCTCCGCATCAGTGATAATCGGGAGCACCATGTTAAATGCCATGCGCCTCACCATTTTTCGAACTGTCGAAACTTAGGCCTACAAAAGCACCGGTAATGATCAGAAGAAACGGTGGAAACCTAGAAATAAGGCCTGCAAAAGGGTTGCTTGCACGTATTTCGTTCCAATTGTTACTTATACTTGTTCCTAAACTTTCATTACTTGTAGCGTAATAATGTAGAAGAAATAGAAATAGGCACAACCAAACAGCAGTCAGAATCTTTAGAATTGGCAACTCATACTGTCGCAGATAAGTAAACTGAGAAAATACTATCAAGACGGCTGGAGTTTTGCGGGCAAAATTGCAGGCTTCAACAACAAACCAAACAACTACAAGAAAGAGAACCGAAAGAACGACACCCGCGGCACCAACTTCGGCCCAAGGCTCATAAAGCACGATACAAGCATTGGGTAAAATCAGAGAGAGCCATCGTATTTTTCGGTTCATCTAAATACTGCCAGTTTGGTGTGGGTTAAAACCGATATCTTATTGAGAAACCTGTCAATTTAGGCTTGTTTAGCAAGCAAAGTATCCCGCGGCTGACCCGGCTTGGTTCCCGATAAAGCCCCCTAGAAGCGCACCCACTTTTATCTGAGCCCCTGCGGTGCTGAGCCCGGCAACCGAAACCGCTAAACTTAGACCGCCTGTCGCAGGTGCAGCTACTAGACCCCACAGTAACTTCCACTCCCGCTGCGGCTCTGCCGCCAAGTCCGCCAACTATTCCGCCAATTGTGTCACTTAAAAACTCAAAAGCACTTTGGCATTGGCTTTCCATGAAGCCGTCATCATCAAACCAACCGCTGTCTTGTTCGCTAGCACGTACTACTACATACTCGGTTTCCCGGGGAAAATCTGCTGGCATGCCACTCTTAAATCCTGGCTGTCCACCAAGAATCCGATACCTGACGCTGCCAGACCCCCTAACCACCGTGAACAGTCCCGCCACTCACAAACCCCAACTCCTCCATCGTTAAGGTACGCATATTTCGATCTGCCAGTCCGGTCTGAAATTGAGCCCGAATACCGAATTGCAGTTGATTTCCTTAGTGGTATCCCCTTAAGTTGATTGACGCCTCATAACATGTCAAGTCGTCTTATCGCCTTTTGGTAACCACTCTGCGAACAGTTATTAGTGATAATGAAGCCTCATACCAAAGGATCGGCACACCATCGAGACAGATGAGTCAGCCCACGACGACGGCCGCACGTGGCTGACGCGACTGTTCCACACGAACAAGTTGCCGGTGATGCTTGAGGCCGCGGCGTGTGGTTTGTGGCCTGCCTCTGGCACGATCCAGCCCACCACCGTCTCTTTGTGCGCATATTGGCCGAGGGTCAGATAGGCCCTTCCCAATCGCGACACGGATGACCGCCACAGCTGTGAAGGCCACCAACCATGTGGCCTGATGCTAAGTTACACTCGCATAAACACAGCAGCGCTGCGCTTCAACGTCCGCGAGGAGGAAGAGGGTCATTTTGCAAGTGTTAAGGCGTTGAGTTCATTTTTGATGATGTCGATGGTCCGCGTGTCGTTTTGCAAATGATGGGTTGCCCCCAACAGCACATGAAATTTATCCGAGTTACCACAATCTTGTTTCCAGTCGGCACTATTGACTGCGTCGTCTTCAGAACCGAAAACAAAGGTTATGTCCTTGAAGCCGCAACTAACTTCTCTTATTCTATTATACCAGATCTCGATCTCTCGTTCATCTGATTCAGTTTTCACGCCGTAAACTAAGCGGTCTATTAGAATCTGCCCGCGCCGCGTCCGCTCATTTTGGGTGCTGATGGGCGCTAATCTATTGTTATGCCATTTGCCCGCCGGCACCAAAAAGATAGCTTTTGAAAACACTTCAGGTCTGGTCGCTAGTAATTCTGCGCCTAACGCCGAGCCAAAACTCTCAGCGACCAGAACAAGCGGCGCGCCTTTAGAAGTGTAGTGACGTAGGCGAAGGAATTCTAAAAGAGTCTCTGCATCTGCTTTGATGGAAGCATTTCGGTTTAGGCCGAGCCTTTGGCCGATATCGGGGGCCGTATTCACAGCGCCACTATACTCTACAACAAGGATACGCAGGCCTTTTGCCAAGAGTTCGCTTTCGATAGGACCAATAGACCGACCAAATACATTCGTGAAGGGTCCGCCGCGAACTATCACTGCCGTTCCGATAATTCGAGATTGAGGCTGAATAACCCAAATGCCTAAACGATTGTTATTTGATGTGAAATCTACAACTTCTGTTTTAAGTGGCAGCTTGGGAACTGATGCCACCAATCGTCTACCGTGGCCTTGTCCGACATAGGACAAGTTGACCGATTCCGTCGGCGCGCTACTCGGATTAACATCCCATGCTTGAGGGGCTCTCAAATTAGTTGCGTCGCCACTAATCAATTCTGGTTTGAAAGCTGCATAACAAACAACGCGGCGAATTGGTTGGTTTTGCTCCATAAACACTAGTGCATTTGAATCTACCGTTGCAGAGTTGTAAGGATCATAAATGCTCCTAAACAGTAAAATGGACCTCCCCGTAGATGAAGTGTGGGTCATAAACTGCAAGTACCAGCCTTTTTCCACCCACCTTTTAACCTCGGAATTCCATTTGGCAGACAGACGCCGCGCGTCGGAAGTTAACGGAATTATGCGGTTTGGTGATGCAAAAGCTGTCAGAGTGCTCGTCGCACGATCTGTCACAGGAAGCGAGTATAGAGGATATTCTGTAGATGGTGATGATACCGCCGAAGGCGAAGGCCAGAACAATCCCCTGCCTGCAATTGCGACCTGGTTGTTGTTGAGCCGATAGAAACTGATATCGGTATTTGAAAAGCGCTGGAACGTTGGTTCAATTGGAATCTCAGTTCCAAAGTTCTTACGCCAAAACAGCCGCCCACTTTCATCACTCGCAATTTCATAAATGTCGTTTGAAATGAGGGTACGTGACACTAGGCCAGTATATTCTCGCGAGGATTTAAACATACCATCTTCTAAAGTCGCATTTCGATAGTTGGCGCTGTTTTCCGTCGCAACATTCTTTCCAAATAAGTCTGGTGCTTGCTCGACATAGAGATAAGCAGGGCGATAAACAAACTCACCTTTTTGCCCACTGAACAATTCACGAGATGATTTTTTCCAATCTGACGCAGCGACTCGTTCTAATCCGACGTTTGCACCGAAAACGGTTGTTACAATTAAAGTATCATCGTTAAAAAATGTCGCAGCCTTTACTGATGGTACAAACGGTAAGTTGTCTGCGGCGAGTTGTCCATTCGTCGGCCATCTGCCCACTCTAAATGTTGGCATTTCAAACATGGCTGAGCCACTAAACGGCAAATATTCTGAGCCAACGGTCGCGTAGTAATTCCCTGAGGGTGATAACCTAACTTGTTCAGCAGAACAAAGGCCATCAGCTAGATCCGGACGTTGAGGAATCGTTCTCTTGGACGGGCTTCCACCATCCATACTGGGTCGCCCGTCATGAGAATAGGACGAAGCGGGAAAGGTACTGATTAACGCAAATGCCAGCGCTAACCATATGCTGCCCAAACGCCTAGAATACTGATTTGAATTGTTCACCTTAACTCCAACTTTTATAACTTTGGAAACGCGGCATCACAACAACCAAGTCACACTCGAGTGAGGCGGCTTCCTCCGAACACCAGGAACCGTCACAGTTTCTAGTGGTTTGGGCTCAGGGCCATTGAGACCAAAGCCCCCAGCAACAAATTCCAAATCCTCCATTTTCAATGCACGCATCTCAAAATCTCCCTATCTGGTTAGAATCGGGCCTTGGCACTGCATTGCATATGGCCTAACTTTCGGAAGCACTATAGATTAACATCGGGGTAATGGATATTTCAAGTAGTTGATTATCAAATTGGCGAACATTCTTTCGGTAGATTTTTGGCAACTAACTATGATGCCTAAAGTTGCACGAACCCATTTAAACATCGGCCGGCTCGTGGCGATTAAATAGGACTGAAGCCAAATACAAAGAGACTAAATTGCAGAGAACAAATTGACCTGCCAATTTAGTTCAAATCTGAAACTGGGTATATGTTTGGTCCAGATAGCTGTTTAATTTGCGGGAGCGAATTTGTTTATTTGTGCTTTGATCTCATACTAAATGCTCCAGCAACTATGAGTAAAAGCCCTGCAATCGACAAAATGATAGCACCACCATGGTCATCGACAAAATTCAGGATTGGAATGCTTTCGCCAAATCTTTGGCGAAGAAACCCCGCCGAGGGTACCGCCATGCTTAACATCATCCCAGCCAAATAATACCAATATGGCGCCTTTAGCCTCATCCGATTTCTAGCTGCTTCCTGCACCATTATCTGCACCCTACCCAGTTTTTTTCGAGCTGAATGGCACCAGACTGCAATTGGCCGGCCCCCGAGAGTACCATCGCGAGCGCCGCGATGTAGGTGCGTCCAGCCTTGGTGGCCAAAGCTCTCCCGAGCTCGCTGATCACCCCTTACCACGACGACGTCAGCGCTTCCATAACCGCCATAGTGGCCCAATTTATTCCAAAGTACATCGTCTGGATTGCCCATCAATGGGTCATAACGAAGGACGCCGTAGGTCATATCATCCCCAATTCCCCCACTCACAAACCCCAATTCCTCCATCGTCAATGTACGCATATTTCGATCTGCCAGTCCGGTCTGACATTAGGCCCGACCACCGAATTTCAGTTGATTTCCTTAGCGGTGTCCCCTTAAGTTGATTGACGCCTCTTAACATGTCAAGTCGTTTTATCGACTTTTGGTAACCACTCTGCGAACAGTTATTAGTGATAATGAAGCCTCATACCAAAGGATTGGCAAACCATCGATACAGATGAGCCAGCCCACGGCCACGGCCGTTCGCGGCTGACGCCCTTGTTCCACGCCGACCAGCTGCCAAGGATGCTTGAGGCGGCGGCAGCCGAGTGTGGTTTGGCCTGCGTCTCTGTGTCCGCGTATGCGTCGCGGAGACGTTACGCACTCTCGAATCTAGCTGACCTA
>JAIXQA010000003.1 GCA_027485915.1 Alphaproteobacteria bacterium
AATCAGGCTGGACAGTCATTACCACTAAACACCCTTGTCCAATGGCTTGTCCATCATACGAGGGGTGCAATCGGCTACGCCGACGCGCGAAGCGCGCCCCTTGACTCCCCAGCTTGCGCAGAAAGAATTGTCCGGCGGCTTCAAGGCAAGCGAAGCGACGCATTGAACCGTTCCAAGTCATTTGGCTGACATCCGACTTAAATGATCTCAGGAATTGCTTGACCATGGTGCATTCCATGGATGGAATGCACCCTACCGCGCGAAGCGCATTTCTGCTTCCTTCATCCGCCGAAAGTAATTTCGTCTACTGTCAGAGTCAAAACAATTCCTAGCATCTTGGTCAAGGTGATTCCTCTTTAAGCGGAAGAGAACCCAATCTTGGTTACCACTTATCCACGATAGTCCCACTGTTTGGCGTTTTGCCCGATACCTTGACCGAAGGTGATTAAGTGTCCGTTTGGATCACGCACCCAAAACTCGCGTTGGCCATAGGGTTGGTCTTTTGGGGTACCAAATCGATCAGATTGCAAGGTTTCAATCGCTTCAGACATTTGAGCAAACAGCGTGTCGGCATCACGCACATCAATGTAGATGTGGACGACCCGTCCCAGCATTGCTTGGCTTTCATCCAATTCAAGCAGCCGCAAACCTACGCGCTCTCGCTCAAGATAGGCGTAACCACCACCGCTTACAAACAATCCAAAGCCCAACAGATCACGATAAAAGGCAATGGCCTCTTCCAGATTCTTGGCACCCAGAAACGGGGTGACTTGGACGAAGTTGGTGGTCATAGACGGCCCCTAGCGCTGCTTCGTAATTCTGCATAACAAGTGCGTAGAAGGCAATTCGTTTTGAGGATCGCCTACTTTTAACGCGCGCCCCTCACGATGCTTAGATTTCGGGAATTTGCTTAAGGTAAGTGTCAAGACGGTCTTTGTTGCCGACCCTGCCGCATATCCTGCTGCACATAAAGGCGGACCCCGGCCCGAAGTTTCCGCCATTCATTCGGAGCATTTGTTTGCCCCTGAACGGCAGCTTTCGCCGCCCATGCGATCGTAAGCAGACCATCCGCTTTCGGCCACTTGTCGCCATTGCATGACGGCCCCGCGTTGAATCCGACCTGTCCGCCAATGGCGCAGCCCATTATCAACTTGGAAGGTCTTTGCCGCAGGCTGTGCCTACCCAAAGGCTTCGTTCGAGTTTGAGCCTTGCTAGACCATGGAGCATTCCATGACTGGACCGCACCCCACAACATGAAGCGCAATGCTGCGCCACCCAGCGGATTTCGCTTGATCCGAGTGCTGATTTTTGCAATCGATTGCATTTATCGGATCGCAGACCGCGCGGCGCGGACATTTGACCAAAGTGAACGACAAGCATGACTTCCAGCCCAATCATCAAACAGTCTGATCTGATTTCTCCAGATGCGCCGTGGTGGCAATCCACTGTCGGGTACCAAATCTACCCCGCTAGTTTTTGCGACAGCAACGGCGATGGTATTGGCGATATTGTTGGGATCATAAGTAAGCTCGATTACCTCGCCGACTTGGGCATTGGTTTTATTTGGCTATCGCCGGTTTACGCCTCGCCTATGGTAGACAATGGCTATGATATCTCCGACTATTTCGCCATAAATCCGATGTTTGGCACGATGGCGGATATGGAGCGCTTAATTGCCGAGGCGGCAAAGCGGCGTATCGGTATCGTCATGGATTTGGTTGTGAACCATACGTCGAACCAACATGCCTGGTTCAAAGCTGCACAATCCGATCGGAACTCTCAATATCGCGACTATTATATTTGGCGCGACGAGCCCCCTGTTAAAGGCAGTGATGCCGACATCACGGCGACGTTTGGGAGCTCAGCGTGGAGCCGGTGTGCCGAAAGCAACGAGTTGTATTTTCATTTGTTCGCACCCGAGCAGCCTGATCTGAATTGGACCAACCCGACGCTCCGGTCCGAGGTCTATAAGATGATGAACTGGTGGCTGGATAAAGGGATCGCGGGTTTCCGGATGGATGTGATCGACTTGATTGGCAAGCAGCCAGAGCTTGGGATCATCACGGATGGTCCTGATCTTCATCGCTTTCTGCAAGAAATGTATGAGGCGACACTTGCCGGACGGGACGCCGTAACCGTGGGTGAGGCGTGGAGTGCTACGGTATCAACGGCACCCCTTTATTGCGCCCCGCAACGCCGCGAGCTATCGATGGTCTTCCAATTCGCCCATGTGACCCAGTTTTGGGACGAGCGGCTTGGCAAATGGAAACCGAAGGCGATTGATTGGCCATTGCTGAAATCAACTTTCGCAGCGTGGCAGAACGCGCTTCATGGCAAGGGCTGGAATTCGCTCTTTTGGGGCAATCATGATCTACCGCGCGCGGTATCGCGTTATGGCGACGAGGGCGAACACCGCATAGGCTCTGCTAAAGCTTTAGCGACGGTGCTTCATATGATGGAGGGCACGCCTTTCATCTATCAAGGCGAAGAGATCGGCATGACCAATGCCGCATTTACACGGATAGATCAGTATCGCGATGTAGAGACCCTCAATTTCCATCGCATCCAGCGTATGGAAGGTGTTGCTGAGGAGGATTTCTTAGCAGGAGCGCGCGCCAATAGTCGCGACAATGCACGCACGCCGATGCAATGGTCTGCTTCAGCCCAAGCCGGGTTTACGGACGCAAAGCCCTGGATCCCAGTCAATAAGAACCACACCCAAATCAATGTCGAAAAGGACCGCAGCGACCCGAATGGCGTTTTTCAACACTATAGCCGCCTCATCTCGATCCGCCGGGAAAACGCGGTCGTTCGGCATGGTGATTTTCAGCTATTTCTGGCCGACCACCCAAACCTATTCGCCTATCAGCGAAGACTAGGCACAAGCGTGCTTCTAATTGTAGCGAACATGTCTTCGCATTTAGTGAGCATTCCACCATCTGAAATGCCGCAGATTACTGGGCGAGACCTTATCACCGGGAGAACCGCTTCGAGTGCTGTTGGTACCACACTTCAGCCTTATGAATCTTTTGTCTTGAGTTTTTCCTCGGGTCAGAATTAGGCGCTCCGCGCAGTAGCAACTGTCTTGACCGAGGTCATGCGGGTGTCAATTCAGCGTTGATTTGATTGCTCCAAGGCTGTCCTGAGCGGATCATGGCGTTGAGGTGTGTCAGGAGTTTTCTGGCGACCGCGATGATAATGGCTTTGAACGGGCGCTGTTGGTTTGAGAGCTTGGTGCGGAACGCTTTAAGGACAGGATCGCGGCTACTTGCGATGAAGGCGGCGAGATAGAGTGCGCGTCGGATCTGGGCGCGACCGCCCCAGATATGGCGAGAGCCGCGTCGTATGCCGCTGTCGCAAGCGTGTGGTGCGAGACCTGCAAGGCTGGCGAGAGCTCTGCGGTTGGTCGTCCCGATTTCAGGTAGGCCGGCGACTAAAGTGGCGGCGACAACAGGGCCGATGCCAGGAGCACTTTGGAGGGCTGCATCAAGTTTGGCGAGTTGTGTCGCAGATTTGATGTGGACAGCTATTTCCTTAGTCAGGGCTGCGAGACGGGTCTTGAGGAAGGTGAGCGTGGTGGCGATATCGTCTTTGATGAAGAGATCAACCGTGGTTCCAAGTCTCTGTTTCTCCTTTGTTATATAGCCGATCAAGGCCTCACGGCGCGCAACTAAATCGGCCAATCTTGCCCGTTGTGGATCAATCGGATCATCGGCTTTGAGGGCAAACTTCGCGCCCATATCGGCAAGCATTCGGGCATCGACAGCATCGGTCTTTGCCAATCGGCCCGTTGCTCGCGCGAATTCTCGCGCTTGTCTTGGATTGACCCTCGCATAGCCAACTTTATGGATGGTGAGCGCGTGAAGTAACGCGCGCTCACATCCGCCTGTGGCTTCGAGCACGACCACAACGCCTTTGCTACTAAGCCCGGCGGCGAAGGTGTCGAGTATGGCGGGGTCCATTGTTAGGCGTTGATGTTGGTTGGTGAGGGGACAAAACGTATCGATCCAAGCACGCGAAACATCGACACCGACATAAGTATCTGTCATGGTAGCACTCCTATCCTTGTTAGCGGAGTCGGTGGTGGTAGACCGCTCCCAGCAACTGTTCAGGGTGGGCAACCGTTCAGGAAACGGCTCGGGCGGGCCCTCAGCTACGCGACGGTCTTGCAGGACCAAGGGTGCATACAGGGTCCCGCCCGACTTCCTTATGACATGGATCGAAGTAACAAGGGTGCATTCC
>JAIXQA010000061.1 GCA_027485915.1 Alphaproteobacteria bacterium
GCACGGTTTGCGCCGTATTCCGGGCCAGTCCGTTAATCTGGCCCACTCTATTTGGCGCGGACCACGCGCCCCGGCCCCTCTTGATGGTGCACCCTCGCAAGGTTTCCTTGGCGGGGCTAAAGGTGCTGGTGGTGGCGGACGAGTCGACCAAACACAAAAATATGTCCGCTCAAACAGTGGTTAACCCTTGCCGAACGCAGGACTTGCGCGCATGTTTACCAGAGGGACGGGCAAGTGGAGAAATGAGATGAAAACGCTTGTAACCTTGATTGCCCTTGCTGCTATTGTCGGCCTATCGGCTTGTGCGACCACGACGACCAAATCTGGCCCAACACCTTATCAAGCAGCTGCGACGGGTAAATTCGGCTTCACCGATCAGCGGATTGAGGCCAATCGCTTTCGTATTACGTTTGACGGCAATACGAAAACCACGCGCCAACAAGTCGAAGATTCGCTTTTGTTGCGCGCTGCCGATGTGACCCTCGACAATGGCTATGATTGGTTTCAAGTCGTTCAACGCGCGACAGATCCAAAAACCTACAGCCGCCCGCGCATGAGTTCGAGATGGGCGTTTGGCGGGGGCATTGGTTATTCTTCTTTCCGGACTTTCCACCCACGCTATGGCTGGGTCAGCTATTATGACCCGTTCTGGTCGCATGGCTTTTATGATCCGTTTTTCGATCGTTTTGACAGTGAAGAAATCACGCGCTTCCAAGCCACGGCTGAAATCATTCTTGGCAAAGGGCCCAAGCCTGCGGACCGCACCGATGCCTTTGATGCGCGCGATGTGAAAGCCAATTTAGGCCCGCGCCTAACTCCACCGCAGCAGCAGCCACCGGCTCCACCTACAACGTCCGTCCAAAAATCCTGATGCGGATCATCCTCTTTCGCGATACTGCAGAAGCAATAGAGCCTTGGCAACCAGCGCCCGATCGGGTTGTGGTCGCCGGGGCGACAGGCGGTACGCAGAATATGTATGAGAGCGGCGATGGGCGCGTTTTTGCGGGCGTTTGGCACGCAACAACTGGCGCATGGCGGGTTGTCTATGACGAGATGGAATATTGCCACCTCACCAAGGGTCGCGCTCGCCTCACCGCGTCGAACGGCGAGGTGACCGAGGTTCAAGCAGGCGATGGCTTCGTCATTCCAAATGGCTTCGAAGGTGTCTGGGAAGTGCTGGAAGACATGGAAAAGCACTATGTGATCGTGCTGCCGCTGGCTTAGCGGGGGTGTTTGTTTCAAGTCGCCTAGATATGGTTTTGGTGAGGCCTATTCCTCACCAAAACCTGTTTAGTGAAGTCTATAAATCAGCCTCAATCTGAAACCTAAGGCTTCACGGCCTCTGCATAGAGCTTCGAAACTTGGTTCCAATTGATCACGCTCCACCACGCATCGACATAATCGGCGCGCTTATTCTGATATTTCAGATAATAGGCATGCTCCCATACGTCATTGCCAAGGATTGGCTTGCCCCGGAAATCACCAACATCCATCAATGGATTGTCTTGGTTGGGGGTGGAGCCAACGGCCAGCTTGCCGTCTGGCTTGACGATCAGCCAAGACCAGCCAGAGCCAAAGCGACCCATAGAGCTGGCCCGGAATTGGGCCTTAAAGGCATCAAGTGAGCCAAAGTCGCGATTGATCGCCGCCATCAATTCAGGCGAAGGCGCACCACCTGTGCCAGCTGGTGCCATAATCTTCCAATAGAAGCTGTGGTTCCAATGCCCACCGGCATTGTTGCGGATGGCAGCTGGCGCGGATGAAGCACTGGCCAAAAGTGCCTCCAGGCTCTTCCCCGCATAGGCGGGGTTTGCGACGATGGCGGCATTGAGGCCAGCGACTTGCGCGCCATGGTGACGCTCAAAATGGATGCGCATCGTCGCTTCGTCAACAATTGGTTCCAATGCGCCATAAGCATAAGGCAAGGGAGCCTGCGAAAAGGCGGTGGTTACCGGTGACGCGATCGTTTCGGGAACCAGGGTGCCAACCGGTGTGGGGGGTGTAGCCGGGGTTTGCGCAAGTGCAGCAGAAGAAACGAGGCTCAAGGCGAAAAGGGTTTGGGCTAAGCGCATGAATTCTACTTTCGTGAAGAGTTGGCTGAAACATGGTCTGCGGCGTGGCAAGAAACAAGGCTAAAGGTGCTGACAATAATGTCACCAGCCAGATCATCTTGGGGTATGAGCATGGCACAAAGAGGGCATGAAGCATGGAAGAACGCGTTGAGGCTTTAGAAGTTCATGTGATGCATTTGATGCGCACAGTCGAAGAGCTATCCGATCTTTCGCACCAACAGGCCGACGAAATTAAGCGCTTGAACCGCCGGCTCGAATTAATGTTGGAACGCGAAGCGCAGCGCCAACATGATAGCTCCGAACCGCCGCCGCCCGATCAAAGACCACCCCATTATTGAAGCAGTGTCGCCTTAGGCCCCATGCCAATGAACAAAGCGGCCATGAGGGTCAATATCGGCTAAAATCCGCTTCCGCCCAGAAGGCCACTCAAGCAATTCCAATGTCATGTGAGCACCATCTTGGGGGCGCCCCAAAATCCCACCGGGCTCATAACGCAGCCAAGCGAGGGGGGCCTCCAGCGTGGCACGGGCACCTTCTGTCTCAATCGCCTGCGTGATGGCGTCGCGCACCGCTTGTGGCGGATATTGAAAAAAAACCGAGTGATAGATAACAGTCAGAGCATCTTTGGCGCGGGCTGCAAGCTTGGCCGCGACCCACTCGCCTGCATCTTCAGCATCGGGTGTGATCGACTCGGATCGTGCGATTTCCATCGCCGCATTGACGCGCTCCAAACGTTCGGGCTGGTCAGGCCAGATATAGGATCGCAAGCGCAGTCGGTCTTCAGCCAAAGCCGCATTCAAAGGGTTCTGATCACAAGCTGCGCGGTTGCGTATGGCGGCGTGGACTGGGAAACGAGGCGCAGGGCCAACCCATTGCGTGGATAAAGCAACGCGCGGTCCATTGATGGGGCTCTCCCAAGTCCAGCTGCCACCATCATAGTGAAAGCGGTCCATGCTGAGGTTGAGGCCAGCTGAAGCACCCAATTCCAGCACATCCATCGGCCCGGCAAAGGCCTCTGCCGCCGTCGCCAGACCGGGCCAAAGGCCGACAGCGCGGCGCACTTCATTGGTCTGGGGGGGGGATTTTAGGAAGGCCCGCACCCAAGAGTCTCTGTCACGCAAAGTCGCACTGGCCACAGGCCAAGCCTCGGCCATCGACCAAGCACGGCCCTGCTGGGGCCAGACTTGGGCTAGGCTGCCATCAGGCTCACTCAACACAAGAGCATGGAGCGCGCCCGCCAAACGCAGCGCCAAAGCGTCTTGAATGGGGTGGGTTATCCACCCCCGCGTCAAGTCTGCGATAATGCCGCCCGCCTCAAAATCAGCGGCCATCGTGTCGCACAGTTCGGCCGTAAAAGGGGAATCGAAAGCTTTGCACCAAATCGCTTGCTGCCGCAGGGCCTCTGGGATTGTGACTTCAAGCATTAGATGGCACCCCTCTCCTTTAGGGCGGCAATGGTGGCTGGATCTAGCCCAGCCTCTGACGCCAAGCTTTCAGAATCAGCCCCGTATTGCGGCAGGGTCAAGCGCGCTTCACCGGGCTCATCCCGGAAGCGAATGGGAATGCCCAAGTGCTTATTGCCGTCTGCATCGGTCAGCACCATGCCGCGCGAGATTGTATAGGGGTCTTCCATCGCATCCTTCAGGCTGCGCACGGGGGCCCAGCAGAGGTCCACGTCTTTTAGGAAGTCGCTCCATTCGTCCAAAGTCTTGCTGGCAAAGGTTTCTTCAAAATAGCGCTTTAGCGGGTCTTGGCCGGGGCCGGGCTCAAGCTTGGCATAGTCAAAAAGATCGGGCCTGCCCAACGCATCGAGCAAATTCTTGGCAAAATGATGCTCCGAGCCACCCAAGACCAAGAACTTTCCATCCTTGGTCTCATAAGGTCGATACATGGCCGCACCGCCAAAGGGCCGCATCTCTTTGGCAACTGGATGGGCATTATCGGCGAAAACCGGCCCCAAGACATTGGGCGTCCAAGCCAGAAGCGCGTCATACATGGACAGGTCTATATAGTCGCCCCTACCGGTCTTTGCGCGGCGATAGAGCGCCATCATGATCGCGGAAAATGCCATCAGACTCGCAGCCATATCCGCTGCGGGGATCGACGGACTGGCAGGCTTATCGTCGCTCAGGCCACGGTTCAAATCAACCAGCCCCGCCATGGCTTCCATGGTGAGATCATGACCGGGTTTGTTGACATATTTGCCGTCTTGGCCAAAGCCGGCGATCGAGCAATAGACGATACGCGGATTGAGCGCAGCAATCGTGTCATAATCCACGCCAAGCCGCTTCACGACGCCCGGCCGGAAAGCTTCAACAATCACATCAGCCTCTGCGGCGAGCTTGAGGAAGAGCGCACGCGCTTCAGGGTCTTTCAGATTGATCTTCAGGCTGCGTTTGCCACGGGCGATGTTGCGAAACCACACCGACACGCCGTCTTCAGTTTTATAGCCAATTACGCGGGTAGGCTCTCCCACGCCATTGGCAGGCTCTACCATCACCACATCGGCCCCATGGTCGGCCATCATCATGGTCATATGCGGCCCGGGCAAAAAGGCGGAGAGGTCCAGAACTTTGAGGCCTTGGAGTTTCATGCAGGTGCGTCGCTCTTGGGTTCAATCAGGTGCCACAAGAGCGCCAATCAGATCAAAGCGCAAGATGCCGAGGGTAACAGCTCATGAGATAGCCCAAGCCAGCAATCTATCACCCGCGATCACCCACAATGAAAACGTCGTCCTTGTCCAGCTTTGGGCTTTCCTTGATAGCCGCAATCTTGCCGAAAGAACGCCCGATCCAGATGATACCGAAAGATGATAGAAAAAACATGCCCATCCAAAAGCCGTAAACAGCCCAATTCAATGCAAGGGATTTAAGCTCATTCGCCTGCAGATGCATGGCTTGGATCAAGTCTTTGGACGCGCCAGTTGCATCGCGAAATTCAAGTTCTGCCGCAGCGCCCCGATACATTTCGCTCGCAAAGCTCAAGGCACCAGAGCCGACGATAATCAAAAGCAGGGTTATCCGAAAAACAAGTCCCGGTGCCGAAATCTTACGGAGGTCTTCCCAACTAAAAGCGAGGGCCGACCAGAAGACGCGGATGTAAACCGGAAGAAAACAGGCCGATTGTGCAAGCGTCAGCAGTAACGGCGCGTCAGTAATCACCTTAGCGCTGAGGTAATAAGTGGCAAGGCCAAAGATAAACGTAATTGCGAGCGAGAACTTCCGAAACCACAGCAGCAGCCGATTTACTAAATTAATCAACTTCCGCCCCCCCAAGAGAAATCACAGGTTGAAAGCGTAAGGCAGGAACCGAGATTTGACAACTCCCACAGCCGACGCACCGAATTCCTTGCGATCACAAATCAATGTCAGCAAGGCCAGCAGATCCAATGCGACCAAGCCAATCGATGTTGTCTCAATGCTCTCCCATTTTGGGTGCCCGTTTTCCAACAGGCCGCTTGCCATTGACTTTGATTGGGCTGGCCAACATGCGCAAGCGGCCACCCTTTGCATCGGGATGGTCGACCGCATCGGTCATGCCAATGGCCTCCACATGGGTGCTGTCGAGGGCTTGGCCAATGCCATAGATAGGCGCGACTGGGACATGGCCGCCCAGAAGCGCGATCCAAGCAGCCGTCGTCTCTCTGCTCAGCACGTCATCGAGGACTTGCGTCAAGTCGGCCAGATGCTCGCGTCGGGCCGGGATGCTAGCAAAGCGCGCATCAATCACCAGCTCAGGGCGGTTCACTTTGGTGCAAAAAATCTCCCAGAATTTGGGGGTCTGGCACATCAGCATCAGCCAGCCATCTTGGGTCCTAAAGGCTTGGCTGGGCGCGATGGAGGGATGGGCGCCGCGTGGCAGTCGGCTCACTTCGACACCCTCATTCAGATACCAAGTGGCGGGATAGGAGAGTTGGTGAAGCGCGGTATCAAACAAAGCCACATCTATGTCACAGCCATGACCCGTACGATGCGCGCCCAAAATGCCCGCCAGAAGCCCAACAGCCAATTGGCTTCCTGTGTGAAAGTCGATGATCGACAGGCCGCAACGAACCGGTGGGCCGTCGGGTTCACCACTCATTGCCATCAGGCCTGCTTCCGCCTGCATCAGATAATCATAGCCGGGCCAGGAAGCGCGCTCGTTGTCGCGTCCGTAGGCGGAAAGATGCGCGCAGACGATCTTGGGATTGAGGGCTTTCAAGTCATCATAAGTGATTGCCATCTTGGCTGGTTGATCGCCGCGCAGATTATTGGCGACAGCATCGGCTTCCTTGACCAGAGCCTCAAACTGCGCACGGCCTTCGGCGGATTTAATCTCCATCGCCATGGAAGATTTGCCGCGAGAGAAGGTCTGATAGAATTGGCTATCTTGCTCACCGAGAAAATAGGGACCCGTCGCGCGGCTGACATCGCCGCCCATGCTGGGCGCTTCGATCTTGATGACTTCGGCCCCCAAGTCCGCCAGCAACATGGTGCCATAGGGCCCTGCACCATATTGCTCTATGGAGAGGATTTTGATGCCCTTAAGAGGGAGGTCAGCCGTCTGCATTAGGGCTGAACTGTCTCTTTGAGCAGGTCCGTGCGAAAACCATTGCGCTCTGCCGCTGCATTCAAGGCGCCGCGCTGGTCGGCTGTGATGGTCTTGGCGCGGGCCAAAAGCCAGAGGTAAGAGCCGTTGGGGCTGCCAACTAGGGCCGTCTGATAATTGGGATCGAGATAGAGCACCCAGTAATTGCCTTGCCCTTTTGGCAACGGAATCGGCGCGAAATTGACGGCCAGTTTCGCATTGTTCGAGCCCTCAATGACCGCAGCCACCCCTTGTGCGCTGCGTGGCTTGCCATCGCTGGTGCCTGTCGCACAGGTGTTGGTGACGGCGACCCGACCATCTGGGCGCAAGGCATATTCGGCAGTCACACCCTCGCACTTCTTCTGAAAACTATTAGGATAGCGGGCAATCTCATACCACTTGCCGGCATATCGATTAAGATCAACAGCGGCGACCGTGGTGGGCGGGGCCGCATCTTTTGCCCGCCCCATAGTTCCGGCAATGCAACCGCTGAGCGCGATACAGCCGATCAGTGCGCTGGCATAGAGTGAAGTTTTCATGCTGTTTCCCCTTTCGTGGGTGGAGCAGATTTATGGGCCAGTTTGGCAGCATTGGCTTCCCAATTCTGGCCATCAAACGGCACAATCGAGAGGATGGGCGCTTGACCTGTATCAAAGCAATTGACGTTGACGCTGACCCCATCGGGATTAGAGCGCGGTGTATAGAACGCCTTAACACCGCATTTCGTACAAAAGGTATGATTGGCAACGCCGGTATTGAAGCGGTAAGAAGTCAGCTTATCAGCTCCCGCCTCCAGTTTGAAATCGTCCATCGGGACAATCAGATGCACAAAGCCCGTCCGTGCACAGATAGAACAATTGCAGGCCTCCACCTCCACAGCATCCGCAGTTTTTACCGAGAAGCGCACATCGCCACAATGGCACGAGCCGGTTCGCCATGTCTTCACCATCCAAGCACCTCTAAGTCTGTGATTTCTTGAAAGTCTTGCGGATTAAGCGTCACCAAAGTCGCCTGTGCATTCAGGGCTTGGGCCGCAATCATCCGGTCAAAGATTTTGCGGCGTGAGTAGCCAGCCATTGCGACGATTCGGCCATAGGTTTGGGCGCTTTCTGAGTCAAAGGCTAGAATATTCAAGCTCGACAGTAAAAGATCCAGCTTTGCGCGACGCCGGTCTGCCTGCGCGGCGTCCCGATACACCCCACCTTCCAATTCAACGACACTGACAATGGATACTAAAATGGGTCCACTAAGTTGATTAACGCGCTCCCAGACTGTCGAGTCACCATCCCTCAGCGGGATCAAGACGCTCGTATCAAGGAAGTGCATTGGTTTGGAGATCCTGCTTTCGAGTTGTGTCTAATCACAGTCCGGGTCGATCGGGAATTTCTTCGGTCTCGCGCACCTCGATGTAGTCCGGTGCAGGCAGCTCTCGCAATCGCTTTAGCATTTCGTGAAATGGCAATTTGGCGGGTCGCAGCGTTACGACATCACCACTACGGACAATTTCTAACTCCGTGCCCTCAGGAAAGGCCAACGCCTTTGGCAAACGCACCGCTTGGCTATTGCCGCTTTTGAACGTCTTGGTTTTATGGGGTGCCATGGTCCTGTCCTTAGGTGGATATACACGTATATACATGGTTGCCGGATTGGGGGCTAGGGGTGGGAAATCTCTTTAGGATAAGCCCTCAAGCATGCTTTATCCGTTCCAAATACGCGTCCCGGGATTGGCCCCATTTGTTGTTTTGGACTTTGTCATAGGGGGGCGGCAATTGAACGGGCCCTAAGTTTCTGGATCCGATTTTACTCGCGATGGCACAAGAAGCATGATTTTCAGGACGAATGGTATGGATAATGTGGGGCCATTTCAGGACATTAAATATCCAGTCGCGACACGCGCTTGCTGCCTCAACAGCATAGCCCAAGCCTTGGTAACGCGTTGCAATAACCCATCCGAGCTCGCGGTCTGGCCAGCCATAGGGCTTATGAGGCCCAACACGACCAATGAATGTCCCACTTTCCCGCTCAAAAACCGCAAACACCCCATAGCCGCGCAACTGCCAAGACCCAGCCGCCGCCGCAAACGCACGCCAAGCCTCAGGGCCAGTTACGGGCTTTTCGCCCACTTCAAGCAAGTCTGGATCGGCCAAAAGGGCCGCCCAAGCCTCAAAGTCCGCTTCGATGGGAGGGCGCAGAATTAGACGGGCGGTCTCTATAATCATTGTGGCCCAACGCCCTTAAATCGGGTTGCGGGCCACCAATTGCTTGGCGATGATGATGCGTTGCATTTCGTTGGTGCCTTCGCCGATGCACATTAAAGGCGCGTCGCGATAGAGGCGTTCGATGACATATTCCTTGGAATAGCCATAGCCGCCATGAATGCGCATCGCTTCCAGCGAGACTTCGACAGCGGTTTCCGAGGCGAAGAATTTGGCCATGCCCGCTTCCATGTCGATCCGCTCACCCCGGTCAAAGGCGGCAGCGGCATCCTGGGTCAGAAGTTCGGCGGCGCGTGTCTTGGCGGCCATTTCGCCGAGTTTCAGCTGGATGGCCTGATGCTCACAGATTGGCTTGCCCATGGTCTTGCGCATTTGAGCATATTTGACGCTTTCGGCCAAAGCGCGTTTGGCGATCCCGACGGAGCGGGCGGCGATATTGACGCGGCCAATCTCAAGGCCGCCTGTGGCCATGATAAAGCCCCTGCCTTCTTCGCCGCCCACCAAGCTCTTCTTGGCGTCGACTTCATAATCTTCAAAAATAAACTCTCCGGAATCAATGCCCTTATAGCCGAGCTTCTCCAGCTTCTTGCCATTCTTGACGCCTTTTAGCGGCACCTTGGTTTCGGGGTCGATTTTCGGCACGATTAGCATGCTCATACCCTTATGGCGCGGCTGTGCGTCGGGATCAGTCTTGACCAGCAAGGCTACGCAATGGCCCTCAATCGCGTTGGAGATCCATGTTTTGGTGCCATTGACGATATATTTGTCGCCTTGGCGGCGCGCCACGGTGCGGATGCCTTGCAAATCGGTGCCCGCATCTGGCTCTGTCAGGCCCAAGCCGCCGCGCATCTCGCCGGTGGCAAACTTGGGCAGCCAATATTCCTTTTGATAATCGGTACCAAAGCGCTGAACCACGGTGGCCATCATTAAGTGCGAATTGAAAATGCCTGTCAGGCTCATCCATTCTTGCGAAATCATGGTCACGATCTTGGAATATGTGGTAGCCGACAGGCCAAGACCGCCATAATCGGGATGAATGATCGCGCCAAACAGCCCAAGCTCTGCCATGTCTTGGACGAGTTCAGTTGGCCATTCGTTATCATGCTCCAGTTTCATCGCCACGGGGGCGACTTTTTTCTCAATCCATTTCTGGATCGCGTCCAGCATCTGGCGCTCATCTGCTTCGCTGATATGTCCAAAGTTTCCGTCTGCCATGGTCTTAGTCTCCTACGCAGGCAGCGCCTGACGTCATCCAAATTTCGATCAGTAAGTGCCCACCTTGTCCTCAACAGCGTGGCCGCGGGCGGGGATCAGCATGTTGCGCTTGAAGGTGCACACCATGACGCCATCTTGGTTGAAGCCTTTGGTGACGATGGTGACAATGCCCTGACCGGGGCGCGAGGCGCTCTCGCGCTTGGCGAGGACTTCGCTTTCGGCATACAGCGTGTCGCCTGCAAAGACCGGAGCAGTGAACTTCACGTCATCCATGCCCAAATTGGCAATGGCTTTCTGACTGGTATCGGTCACACTCATGCCAATGCAAAGCGAGAGTGTGTAGGTTGACACCACGAGGTTCTTTTTAAATTCGCTCGCAGCAGCAAATTGGGCATCAAAATGCATGGGATGCGTGTTCAGCGTCATGAGCGTGAACATATGGTTCTCATATTCGGTGATGGTCTTGCCCGGGCGGTGTTCATACACATCGCCGACGAGGAAGTCCTCGAAATAGCGACCAAAAGTCTCGCGATAGCGCTGGGGGCCGACTTCTTTCACGTTTTGAACCATGGTTAGAACTCAATTCCTGCTTTGGACAAAATGCGCTCGGCGCGCAGATAAACGGGGATATCGAGGAGTTTTCCATCCAGCAAAATGGCGCGGCTATCTTGCGACTTGCCTGCTTCAATGACGCGCTTAGCCCAATCTAACTCCTCTTGTGCGGGCGAAAAAACCTCATTGACGATAGCGACTTGGCTGGGGTGGATGCAGGCTTTGCCGTCAAAGCCTAAAGCTTTCACCCGGAGAGATTCCGCGCGCAGGCCCGCTTCGTCCTTCACGTTCAAATAGGGAACATCCATCAAGGCTCCGTTGGTGACACGTGCTTGTGTGGCAAGGGTTGCACGTGCATGAAACAGCGCTTCCCAGTCCATGCCCGTGCCGATAGCCAACGAATAATCCGCCCCACCAAACAAGACTCCACCAGACGAGCCGCAAATCCCTGCGATATCCGCGACATGTTTCAGGCCCATAACGGATTCTATTACGGCCCATAGCGCGACCTGCTTGCCGGTTTGCCCGCGCAGGTCCAGCAAGTGGCTTAAATTCGCAAGGTCAGAGCCTAGAGCCGCTTTCGGCACCATCAGGAAGTCCGGCCGTGCTCTTGTCTCGCTAAAGGCGATGATGTCTTTGAGGCCGTCCAGAGTGTCCAGTCCATTCATCCGCACCCCAATTGCGCAAGCCGGATAGCTCTCTGCATTGGCCTCCAACCAGCCAATCACGTCTGCGCGGGCGGTTGCCTTATCTTGCGGCGGCACTGCGTCTTCAAGGTCGATGCAAATGGAATCGGCCCCCGCCGCCAACGCCTTTTCAAAGCGGTCTGGCCGAGAGCCCGGGACAAAGAGGAGTGAGCGAAACGTTTTCATTTGTCCGGACATTTAAACGGATATCAACGGACGTCAATTCGAAACCGCGCGACGGCATGACTTTGTGCGGGCGACCCCAGATTTTGAAACCTGCGCCTCAGCGCAAGCGTGCGCCGACCTTCGCAGCCGCCGCGATAATCTTTGCACTGACGGCCTCAATTTCTGCGTCGGTCAGGGTGTGGTCGCGCGGCTGCAAGCTGACCTGCAATGCGAGCGACACCTCGCCGTCAGCCACGCCTTGGCCTTGATAGCGATCAAACAGACTGACGTCTGAAATCAGGGCCTTATCAGCTTGGGCAGCAGCGCGGATCAAATCACCTGCGGGCAGATCAGCTTTGGCGACAAAGGCAAAGTCGCGCGTCAAAGGCATGAGTGCAGAGGCCTCAAGCTTGGCCTTAGTCTTGCCAGCTTTCACCTTGGCTGGTGGCAAAGCGTCCAAGAACAGCTCAAAGCCATAGACTGGCCCATCAACGCCAAGTTCTTTTAGAACGCGGGGGTGCAGCTCACCAAACTCGGCTAATATCGTCTTTGGGCCAAGCTTGAACGAACCAGAACGGCCGGGGTGCCACCAAGCCCGCGCCCCTTGAACCGTCTGCATCCCGCCAGTCGACGCGCCCATCGCATCCAGCATGGCCAAAACATCGGCTTTCACGGTGAAGACGTCTGGCTTTTCCGTCCCACTCCAATGGCGAATGGTCCCACGTGTGACACCAGCAATGACCATCTCCTGATCTTTTGGGCCGTCGCCCTTATAAATCGGGCCTGCTTCAAACAAAGCGAGGTCGCCAAAGCCCCGGTCAGCATTGCGTTGTGCGGCTAACAGCAAATGGATCAGCGCGCTCGGTCGCATGCAGTCCAGATCTGACGCGATGGGATTAGCCAGAACCAAGGCCCCGCCGCCTTGCGCTGCGCCAAACAACTCGCACGTCGCGCGACTCGCGAAGCTCCAGGTCACCGCCTCCATCCAGCCGCGGGCAGCGAGACTGCGACGACCCAAACGAACCCGGTTTTGCGCCGCGGTTAGCAAGGGCTCCTTCCGGCCTTTGCGCTCTGGCAATTTCGCCGTGGGCAGACGGTCAAAACCTGCGATGCGCGCAATATCTTCGACCAAATCGGCAGCCCCTGCCACATCGCGTCGCCAAGTGGGTACGCCAACTTTGCGGGTTCCCGACCCGGCCACTTCCGGCGAGAAGCCCAAGGCGGTCAGGATGGTGTCAATCTCGCCATCGCTGAGGTCTAGGCCGGTCAAGCGATGCACTTCCTTTGTGGCAAAGAGCACGGCCTCTGGTGCTGAAGGAACTTCACCGGCAACAATGACGTCTGAGGCGGTGCCACCGCACAGTTCAAGGATCATCGCGGTTGCAAGCTCTAGTCCGTCGACCATGAAGCCAGAATCGACACCCCGCTCAAACCTATATTTGGCATCTGACTGAATGCCTAAAGCGCGCGCTGTTTGGGCGATGTTAAGGGGCGCAAACAAAGCGCTTTCGACGAAGACATCAACGGTCTCCTCGGAGCACCCCGACGACACGCCGCCCATAATCCCGCCTAGGCCGAGCGGGCCAGCGGCATCGGCAATCACGCACATGGCGGGGGTCAACTCATAGCTCTTGCCATCCAGCGCCACAAAGCTTTCGTCAGCCTGACCCATGCGGGCGACGATGCCGCCCGACAGCTTGGCGGCATCATAAACATGCAGTGGGCGGGCGCGGTCGTAGGAAATGAAATTGGTGATGTCGACCAAAGCATTGATCGGGCGCAGGCCAATGGCGCGCAAGCGATCAGCCAGCCATTTCGGGCTGGGGCCATTCTTAACACCCTTGATCAAGCGGCCAGCAAAAGCGGGACATGCCTCTGGTGACTGGATGGTGACACTCACTGGGCAGGGGAAACTGCCAGCGACTGGCTTGACTGAATATTCTTTCAGTTGACCCAAGCCCGCTGCCGCCAACTCACGCGCAATACCTACAACGCCCAGCCAATCCGGGCGGTTTGGCGTGACCTCGAAGTCAATGACGGCATCGGCAAGGCCCAAGGCCGCAGCCGCGGGTGTGCCAACAGCCAAGCTATCGTCCAACTCAAGGATGCCATCGCTCTCTTCGGCGGTTTCAAGCTCCGCTGCGGAGCACAGCATGCCGTTTGAGACGACCCCGCGCACCGCACGTGGCTCTAATGTAATGCCACTGCCCGGGATATAGGTGCCTAAAGGCGCATAAATAGTGGTCAAGCCAGGGCGCGCATTGGGCGCACCACAGACGATTTCTTTGATCCCTTCAAAGGTTTCGACTTGGCAGACTTGCAAGCGGTCCGCATTGGGATGGCGCTCAGCCGACATAATCTTCGCGACTGAAAATGCTTTCAGTTTGTCAGCAGGATCTTCCCAATGCTCCACTTCTAGGCCCGCCATAGTCATGGCGTCCAATACAGCAGACAAAGGGGCGTCGGTGGCCAAATGATCCTGTAGCCAAGACAACGTGAATTTCATCGGTACAAATCCCTGCGGGAGCTAATCGGTTTAGTGGGCTTCAGCCCAATTGAGTGCGGCGCGTGCCTCTACCACCAAAGGCACAGACAAGGCCACTGCTGGTAGGGCAGCCTTCTCCATGACCTCGGCGACCAGAGCACATGTCGCATCCGCTTGGCTTGAAGGCGCTTCAAATACAAGCTCGTCATGCACTTGTAGCAACATTCGGGCCTGCAATCCGGCATCTTCCAGCGCGTTTGGCAAGCGGATCATGGCGCGCTTGATGATATCGGCGGCTGCCCCCTGCAAGGGTGCATTGATCGCTTGGCGTTCGGCAAAGGCCTGTTCGGCTTGGCTTTTAGCGTTTATGCCCGGCACCCAGCAGCGGCGACCAAAGATGGTTTCGACATAAGTCTTTTCGCGCGCCATCGCCTTCATTTGATCCATATAGGCCTGAATGCCGGGGAAGCGCTGCTTATAGGTCGCGATGTAGTCGCGCGCTTCACCTTGTGGGATCGACAATTGCCGCGCCAAGCCAAAGGCCGAAATGCCATAAATGATCCCAAAGTTGATAGCCTTAGCTTTGCGCCGGATCATCGGGTCCATGCCCTCCAGCGGCACGCCAAACATTTCCGAGGCCGTCATGGCGTGAATGTCATAGCCCTCAATAAAGGCCTTCTTGAGTTGGGGAATATCGCCGACATGGGCGAGGAGGCGCAGCTCAATCTGGCTATAGTCGGCTGAGATCAGAACATGGCCTGGCTCTGCCACAAAGGCACGACGGATGCGGCGGCCTTCTTCGGTGCGGATGGGAATATTCTGCAGATTAGGGTCGGTTGAGGACAGACGTCCCGTGGCAGCTCCGACCATATTATAGGAGGTATGGACCCTGCCTGTCTTCGGATCAATCGCGTCCTTCAAATTGTCAGTATAGGTACTTTTGAGTTTGGCCAAAGTCCGCCAATCTACCAAGGTCCGCGGCAATTCATGGCCTTGGGCGGCGAGATCTTCCAGCGCGTCGGCCCCGGTGGCCCATTGCCCGGTTGCCGTCTTCTTGCCGCCGGGCAGAGACATTTTGCCGAAGAGAATGTCTCCCAATTGCTTCGGGCTGCCCAAATTAAACACTTCACCGGCTTGCTCATGGGCTTGGGCTTCAAGGCCAATCATGCGTTGGGCAAAATCAAGCGAAAGACGCGACAGCTCGGCCACATCCACCTTCACGCCGGCCTGCTCCATCCCCGCAATCACCGGCACCAAGGGCCGCTCCAGCGTTTCATAGACAGTGGTTGAACGCTCTTGCACCAAGCGCGGCTTTAAGATGTGCCACAAGCGTAAAGTCACGTCCGCATCTTCGGCGGCATAGGCGGTGGCCCGATCCAGAGGCACTTGGTCAAAGCTGATCTGAGACTTGCCCGTGCCGCACACATCTTTGAAGGCGATGGGCTGGTGCGCCAGTAGGCGGAGAGAGAGGTCATCCATGCCATGGGAATTGCGCCCGGCATCTAAGGCAAAACTCATCAACATCGTGTCGTCAATCGGGCTGATGGTAATGCCATGCTGGGCCATGACCGAGACATCATATTTCAGATTCTGGCCGATCTTTAAAATCGCGTCATCTTCCAAGATGGGCTTCAGGCGGGCCAAAACATCGGCCAGCTCTAATTGGCCGGGCAGTTTTGCGACCGTATCTTGCCCGCCACCAAATAGGTCGCCCGTCACGCCCACATCACCCGCACCGCGATGGCCAACAGGGATGTAGCAGGCAATGCCGGGTTCCACAGCTAGTGAAAGTCCAACCAACGCCCCACTCACGCTGTTGAGGGACGCGGTTTCAGTATCAAAGGCGACATAGCCTTGGCTCTGAATGCGGGCGATCCAATCATCAAGGCGGGCAAGGCTGGAAATGGTTTCATAGGCCTTGGTGTCGATTGGCGCAAAGACCGCCGGCGGGATCACCACCTGCCCGGCGGGCGCAACATTGGTGTTCGGCATAGTAGCCGGCGCAGAAGCAGCGAAACCAGCAGTTGCTGTGTCTCCATGCTCAGCTTTATCGGCAACATAGCCATCCCGGCGAAGCCCTGCTTCCACCCGGCCCGTCAAAGTTCGTAATTCCATCTTGCGCAAAAAGTCGAGCAATACTGTCGGCTCTGGTTCGCGCACCCCAAAATGCTCCAGATGCTCCAACACTGGCACATCATCCATCAAGGTGACGAGCCGCTTAGAGATTTCGATTTGCTCGCGGAATTGGATCAGGGTCTCGCGCCGCTTGGGCTGTTTGATCTCATGGGCGCGGTCCAATAGCGTTTCTAGATTGCCATAAATACCTAATAATTCTGCGGCGGTCTTTACGCCAATCCCGGGTGCACCGGGCACATTATCGGTACTGTCGCCCGCCAAGGATTGTACATCGATGACCTGTTCGGGTGCGACCCCAAATTTCTCCATCACCGCCTCAGGCCCCATGGGGCGATCCTTCATGGGATCATAAAGGAAGATTTTGTCGGTGATCAGCTGCATCAAATCCTTATCCGACGATAGGATACGGACTTTCGCGCCTTTCTCAGCGGCTTGCTTGGCATAGGTCGCGATCAAATCATCGGCCTCATAACCGGGCAATTCAATCGAGGGCAGACCAAAGGCGCGGGTGGCTTCCCGGATCATCGGAAATTGCGGCACCAAATCTTCAGGTGCTGGGGGGCGATTGGCTTTATAGGCGGGGTAGATGTCGTTGCGAAAGGTCGGTCCAGACGCATCAAAGATCACCGCCAAATGGGTCGGCTGGTCGCCATCCTTCTCATCGGCCAACAATTTGAAGATCATGTTGCAGAAGCCTGACACGGCCCCAATCGGCGCACCGTCACTTTTGCGCGTCAAAGGCGGCAGGCCATGGAAGGCGCGGAAAATATAACCAGAGCCGTCAACAAGTGTGACGCGGGAATCGGGGCCTACAGGATGTGTCATCTTCTGATCTTAGGCTAGCGGCTTGCCACTTCCAATCCTAAACTCTCTAATCCACACATTTGTCTCAGGGCCGCATAGGTGTGCTGACTGGCCCAGTTTGCAAGACTCTGCGGGCAAGCCCTGCCCATTCGCACAAAAGCGGGCGGGTATCGCGCGGGTCGATGATTTCTTCGGCATAGAAGCTTTCTGCGGTGCGGAACGGACTGCGCAAGCCTTCCATCCAAGCTTTGATCTCGGCCAAGCGGGCGGCGGGGTCTGGATGCGCCTCCAATTCACGCCGGAAAGCGGCCTCTACGCCGCCATCCATAGGCAAGCTGCCCCAGTCACCCGAGGGCCAGCAGAAGCGCGCCTTGGCGCGCGAGGGGTTGAACATGGCAGAGCCCGCCAACCCATAGGCTTTGCGTATCACGACCGCACAGAAAGGCACGCGCGCTTGATAGATTGCACTCATTGCCCGGATGCCGGCGCGGGTGACGCCTGCTTGCTCATGCTTGCGACCGACTGCAAAGCCCGGGCAGTCAACGAAATGGACAATAGGAAGATGGAAGGTGTTTGCGAGGTCGACAAAGCGCTCAATCTTGCGGGCGGCATCTGCCGTCCACGCCCCATCCAGCACATAGGGGTCGCCTGCCATAATGGCGACAGGCCAGCCATCAATCCGGGCAAGGCCTGTGATAATCGACCGCCCCCAAGCTTTGCCCATCTCAAAGAAAGTGCCTGCATCCACACAAGCCTCGACAATCTTGCGGCTCTTATAAGGCGTCACACGATCACGCGGCACAATGGAAAGAAGGAATTCCTCTTTTCGATCGGCTGGGTCCAAACTTGGGGCGCGGGCGGGCAAATCGTCAACCGAGCCCGGCAAAAAAGACAAAAAGCGCCGCGCATAGGCCATGGCCTCGGCCTCACTGTCGACCGCTTCATCGACCACGCCATTGCGGGCTTGTATCTCCCAGCCGCCCAAGCCTTCCTTGTCAATGTCCTCGCCAATGGCCCGGGCCACAGGTGGGCCTGCCACAAAGACTTGGCTGAGGCCCTTGACCATCACCGAATAATGGCTCGCGGCCACCCGGCCTGCACCCAGTCCTGCACAGGGGCCGAGAGCCAAAGACACAACTGGAATCTGGCCCATATTGGCAACGACAACTTCCCAGCCTGGCGTCTCTGGAATGTAGGTGCGGGGGTCCTTCTCCAGCATCTTTACGCTGCCGCCGCCACCTGTTCCATCGACCATCCGGATCAGCGGCATGCGATATTCTCCGGCGAACTTCTCGGCCTGCACCATCTTCTGCCAGATGGCGGCATCCGCCGCCCCGCCACGGACGGTGAAATCATCGGCGATCACGCCAACCGGGCGACCGTCAATTCGACCACGTCCTGTCACCATATTGGATGGCAAATAACTCTTGAGCGAACCGTCGGGATGGTATTCGGCGACGCCTGCGATTTTGCCGATTTCGTGGAAACTGCCGGGGTCAAAAAGGGCATCTACCCGCGCACGTGCGGTGGATTTGCCTTGCGCCAATTGGCGAGCGACCCGTTCTTCGCCACCCATTTGTTCGGCCAGCGCCTCGCGGGCACGCAATTGTTCGATCTCAGGTTTCCAGCTCATAGCCTGACTGTAACCAGACTTTTCAGCGGCGCAAACACCTAACCCATCAGCGGGTCAACAAATAGTCCGCTAAGGCACGCTTCTTTGCTGCATCAACCCCTAAGCGTTCGAGATATCCATCCAGCCCGCCATCGCGCCGCGCCATCTCGGCCCAGGCTTCGGCCAAGAAGTCCTGATGGACGCCCACCATTGGCATAAGGGCTTCTGGGTCGATGTGCTTTTCAAACTGTTCACCCATCATTCTGGCATAGTTCGCCAATAGGTTGGGGTCGTGGGCGACATGATTGGTCAACAGATAATCGTGCTCAATCCGCTCCAAATCGACACCCAGCGCATAGAGGATGAGACCACATAGGATCCCCGTGCGGTCTTTGCCTGCCGCACAATGGATAACGACCGGCCCTCTGCCCGTGGCCAAGCGATCGAAAGTCTCGGTGAACAAAGCAATATGCTGGGGTTCCCACGGGATCCGGCGATAGGACGATAGCATGTGGTCGTGAGCGGCCTGATGGGTCAGGTCGGTATCGCGGATGAATTGCAAATGTGGCGGTAAGGTCACCCCATCACCATCGCCCAAGCTCGACGACAGAATCTCGACCGCCAGCCCATCCAACAGGCTTGGCTGCATTTCGCGTTCTTGGCCACGACGCAGGTCGACGACGAATTTAATACCCGTCTCACGAAGCTTAGTACGGCCTGCGTCCGTCACTTGCGCATAATTGGCAGAGCGGAAAAGCTTTCCTGCTTGCACAGTCCGGCCAGATTGGGTTGGATAGCTGCCAAAGTCGCGAAAATTGCGAACGCCTTCGACGAAAATGAATGGGGGCGGCAGAGGTGAGGTCATCAAACGGACATGGACTACAGAACCGCGCGCTTCAAGACGTTTGACGGCTTAAATTTGGTTTGGACTGAGACAGGTTCGCCCAATGGTCGGCCGACTTTGGTGTTGCATGGCTTTTTGGCCAGTGCCCAGCTGAACTGGATTGACCCGGGCCTCGCCGCTGCGATGGCAACCACCGGGCGACGTATCCTCCTGCCGGACTTGCGGGGCCATGGGCAATCTGATGCACCGATAGATCCATCTGCTTATCCCAAGGATGCTCTGCCAAAAGATCAAGAAGTGCTTTTGGCACAATTGGGCCTTACCGATTTTGACCTCGTTGGCTATTCTTTAGGTGCCCGTACGGCGGTGCGAATATTGGCGCGTGGTCATGCGAGCCCCGCAAAGGTCTTGTTAGGCGGCATGGGGGAAGCGGGCATCACGACCGTCGGCACACGAAAGGATTATTTTGAGGATGGCATCCGCAATGGCGCCAATGCCAAGGATGCGCGCGCGGGTGCCTATATCCAAACCATCCTTAAGCAACGCGGCATGAGCCCGGAAGCGGCCTTGGGCGTCCTCTCCACCCAAATGTCCACATCGCCAGAGCAACTGGCCAAAATCAAAACACCAGTGCTGGTGGTTAATGGCGATCAAGACCGCGACAATGGCGACCCGGTCGCTTTGGCTGCGGCGCTTGGAAATGGCACCTGTCAGCTTGTGCCGGGCAATCATTTAAGTGCGGTGGCAGAGCCCGCATTCCGCGACGCCCTCGTGGCGTTTCTGAGCACTTAAGCGGCGCAGCTCTGTCTCAGATCTTGTGCCGAAAACTTAAAATGGTCCCCGATCGCACCTCACGCGCCGGCGGGGGTGACAGTGCACACCGAACCCCTACATGACCCCAGCCCGTAGCAAATCATGCAGATGCAAGATGCCGACAGGCTTTTCTTCTTCATCCACCGCGAACACAACGGAGCGGCCAGATTGGTTGAGTTCGGCGAGGGCTTCGGCGGCGAGTGCCTGGGGGCTGACGACCATGGGGTTCATGGTCATGACCTCGCCCACTTTGAGATGGGCGAAATCGGCGCCGGCTTTGCGACGCACATCCCCATCTGTGACGATGCCGATCAAGCGGCCTTGGTCATCGATCACGCCGGTGCAGCCAAAGCGCTTGGCCGTCATGATCAAGAGGGCTTCCATCATGGGGGTGGTTGGACGGACCAGGGGCAATTCGTCTGCCTGATGCATCAGGTCTGCGACAGACTTCAGCATCGCTCCCAATTTGCCACCGGGGTGATAGACGCGGAAGTCGCTGGCGGTGAAGCCGCGCCGCTCTAACAGCGCGACGGCCAAAGCGTCGCCATAAGCGATTTGCATGGTGGTTGAGGTGGTGGGGGCGCGCGTCTCGCCGCAGGCCTCCGGCGCGTCGGGCAAGAGCATGAGATAATCGCCTGCCTTGCCCAGCACAGAATCGGCATTGGCAGTCATGGCGATGATGGGAATTTTGAAGCGCTTGCCATAGGCGATCATGTCCGACAGCTCGGGCACTTCGCCGGATTTAGAGAGGATGAGCAGAATGTCGTCGGTGCCAATCATGCCCATATCGCCGTGGCTGGCCTCGGTCGGGTGAATAAATTGGCTGGGGGTACCGGTGGAGGCCAAAGTGGCGGTGATTTTGCGCGCCACATGGCCAGACTTGCCAACGCCCGCACAAATTAGGCGGCCATTCATGGTGCTGACCTTCTCGACAATGGCGGCAAATTCGGTTCCGATAGAGGCTTGCAGACGGCGCAGGCCCTCTAATTCAACTTCAAGGACGCGCTGGGCGGCGGCGATGGCGGGAGATTGGCTCATGGGGTCGCTTTCGTGTTGATCGTCTTAATTCGGAATAGCAGGGGCCGCCTCGGGCTTGGTGAAGATGATGGCTTTGACCTCAATCCCGCCTTCACCACCTTGAACACTAGGCCAGATAGCAAGGGCACGCGGTTTGGACGTCGTGGGAGGCAAGGTAAAGGTCACGCTGGTGAAGCCAGGACTGACGGTCTGCTCGCTCCAGGTGACGGGGCCTTCAGTAACCAAGCCAATTGCCATGGACTTGGCGGGCAAGCGGGCGGTGGATTTGACGATTACGCGCACGGTCGTCGCACCGCTGGCGACATGATTGGCCAAAGCGTCACCAAAGCTCAAGCGGACGCCTTTCGAGTAACGGGCATCTGGGGCCAAGGCACTTGTTGCGGTCATACGCACGCCTTCGAGGTCGCCGCGCGGGCCCGGGGGTGCCATGACGGGGAAGCCCGGGGCTGGCCGTACCTGCGCCAATTCTGCGCCTTCGACCACCCAACCTAGATTGGTCTGGCGTCCATCCACAGGCTGGCCTTGGGCTTTGGCCAAGGGCAGGGCCGCGATACCCACCAGCGCTGCGGCGAGGACAGCCATCAGCGCAAAGAAAAAAGGAAAGCGTTGCATGAGATTGTTCTTGCCTGTGCGCGCTTCTCCCTGCAAGCCTCAAAGCCTGCAAGGTCTTTCCCGCGCGGCGTTAGACTATGTTGCACCTTGGTTGCAAGAAAGGCGAGAGCGTGACACGTTTCCCCATCGACCGTTTGCCGGTCACCTTGATGTTTCAAGACCAGTCCGGCTTCAAAGAGACCTACGGCGGTAATCAGGATTGGGTGTTGTGTGAGGGGCAATTCTTAAAGCCCAAGGATGCGCCGCCCTGTAAGACGATCGTGTTGTTCATGCATCCGTCGGGCACCATGAATTATCTGCCCATGCCGATTGCGCTGGCCCATGCCGGCATTCCGGTCATGACCTGCGGGTCGCGCTATCCCCATAATGATACTGCTTTGATCATGGAGAAAGTGCTGATTGATCTGGGCCGCTATGTGCGCCACGCCAAAACAGTCCTCGGCTTTGAGAAAGTGGTACTGGCAGGTTGGTCTGGTGGAGGGTCTCTCTCGCTCTTCTACCAGTCCCAAGCTGAAAACCCATCGATCGATACGACGCCTGCGGGTGATCCGGTGGATATTGTGGGCGCTGGCTTGATCCCGGCCGACGGGATTATGCAATTGGCCGCCCATGTCAGCCGCGCGATTACCCTGTCAGAATGGATTGATCCGGCCATTGTGGACGAGCTTCAACCCGATAAGCGCGATGCTGCTCTCGATATTTATGCGCTAGATGCCCCGCATCAGCCGCCGTATTCTGAAGCGTTTCAGGCCGTGTATCGAGTAGCCCAACGTGCTCGCATTGCCCGCATCACAGCCGATGTGCGTCAAAGGCTGGAAGATTTCAAGAAACGCGGCGAGGTCAATCGAGAACATTGTTTTGTCGTTCATGGCACCATGGCCGATCTCCGCTGGCTAGACCCTACAATTGACCCAAACCAAAGGCGACCAAACTGGTGTTATATGGGCGATCCAAAGACAGTGAATATGAGCCCCGCCCATCTGGCGCGCTATTCAAGCCTTCGGTCTTGGCTGTCGCAATGGTCCGAGGAGAGCCGTGCAGACGGGCCAGCCTGCGCCGGTGATGTGACGGTCCCTGCTCTCGTGGTGGAGAATCTCGCCGATGATGCCTGCACACCCAGCCATTCTGCCCGCATCCGAACTGGCTTTACCCAAGTCACCCCGCGTTTCCATGCTATCGATGGGGCATCCCATTATTATCTGGGGCAACCTGCAAAGGTCGCTGAAGCAGTGGCCCATATTCAGAACTGGATGGACGAGTACGGATTCTTGTAGAGACTAGCGCTGCTTGCGCCAAGCCAGCCAAATTGTAAAAATCTTGGGTCCTTCGACGAGATAGCGTCGCCAGAGCTTTTGCGGTTCGTCCAGCAATCGGAATAACCATTCGACTCGGGCTTGCTGCATCCATTTGGGGGCGCGCTTGCGACTGCCCGACAGAAAGTCGATGGAAGCGCCAACACACAAGCCAATCCCGATGGCTTTACCTTGGTCGTAAATCTTTTTGGCCAAGATTTCTTGTTGGGGCGCGCCGACACAGATGAAAGTGAAGCGGGCAGGATTGGCGGCCACGAATTCTGCCGCTTCTGCGATCGCCTCGGGCTTGGTGCGCAGCCCAAAGGGCGGCGCGTGCCAGCGTAGATCGGTCAAGCCATAGTGGGCACGCACAGTTTCAATAGCCAGTTGTGTGCCACCTATCACCACGACGGGTTCGGAAGGATCAATATAGGTTTCAAACAAGGCCTGCGTCAGGTCAGACCCTGGGCAAGCCGGCAGCGACAATCCAGAAAAGTCCGCCAAGGTTTCAAGAATGCGGCTATCATTCACATTCGCCCAAGCACTTACATAAAGCTCTTGCAGATCAGGTTCGCGGTCTAAGCGGACGAGGTGATCCACATTTGGCGTACACAGATAGACAAAGGCGCGCCTTGCACTACCGACCTCTGCAACCCGTTGCGCAAGATTGTTCGGGCTAAATCCTGAGAAATCGACACCCAAGAAGGCTTGGGTGCGACCCTCTTTGCGACGATCGAGAAAAAGTACATCCTCCCCCATCTCCTTGGGGTCGCCATTCTCATGAGGAAAAGTTAAATTTGTCATGGGCCTAAGTCGCAGAAACTTCTTTCTAACCAATTACACTTGAAAAATATCAACTTTAAATAGCCTATTTTTCACAGAAAAGCGTATTGATAATTACCAAGGGTTGTGGAACATCGGTTCCACTCTTTCTTGGAAACGTTCATGCGACGCCAGCAGGTGCAACAAATTCTTGATGTGGCGGGAGACCTTTTCTTCGAGCGTGGCTTTCAAAATGCCAGAGTAAGCGATATTGCCGCCCGCAGTGAAATCTCCACGGCCTCGATTTATAAGGCATTTGGGTCCAAGGATGCCTTGTTTCGCGCCGCTTTGGCACGTGGGATAGATCGGCTCAAATTATTGGCTACACCGCTGCTACCGGACGACGATCCAATTGCCGGGCTTCTGCACGCCTCACATCGTTATCAAGAAATATGCGTGTCGCCTTTGTTTCGAGACCTGATCCGCGCACCGATCGAACATAATTCCCTGCCGCTGACACTGCGACGTTCCGTGGGCCGCCAAATCCGCTCGGCGCTCGAAAAATTGTGTATCCCGCCGCTTCAAGCCTGCGCGGAAGTAGGCCTATTGGATTTACGGCAGATAAATGAGGCTTTCCAGCTTTTAAGTGCCTATATCGAGCATAAAGCAGTTTGGAATGACCTGCTGACAAGCCCCCCATCTCAGGGGGCTATCGCGCGGGCGCACATCACGAATGAGGCTGTTCGTATTACATTTTTGGCTTATCCGCCGACGCAAGCCGAGGCGTCTGACCCTTCTGCCTCCGCCCCTCAAAGCGTCGTGGCGACACGGCTAGGATCACATCGCGCTCCAAAGGACTAGCTTCGCCACAAGCGAGCGAGGCGACATGTTCGGCCAGCCAGTGTGCTGTTGTAAAACCGCGTGAGCCAAGGGCACCCAATGCAAAGAGTCCCGGTCCAGCATCGCCGGATCTGGCGGTCACATTTCCGGCAATGGGCATACGATCTCTGGCCGCTACCCGTATAGAGGCGCGACCATAGGCGGTCGCAAGATCAATCCGCTGGGCAAGGTCGGGGGTTACGCTCGACAGCGTTGCTTGATTCCGCGCATGGCCATTGGCTGTCACTTCGGGACTTTTTGGGCTGGCGAGATCCCAAGGGTCGAACGTTGCGCCGAAGAGAAGTTGTTGATGAAAAGCAGCAGCATAGGGGCCGCCTGCCAAAGCCGTCGTCGGCAAAGCACCATCAATTTCCGCGAGGCTGATCTGGCCCGCTCGGCCTTCCAGCTCTGTGTCTAAACGTACAAATCGGTCGAGCTGCGGACCCGCTGCAACCACGCATAAGGGGGCCTCAGCCAAAACTTCACCAGCGTGATCTAAAGCCTGCCATTGGCCTGATTGAAAACGCAAATCGCAAGCAGTTACAGGGTGGCGGGTGGCATATTGGGTTAACTTGGGCAGCAAAAGATCGGGATAGACTAGACCCCCAGTTCGATGCAGCAACCCGCCATTCTCTAGCCTTTGCAAAAGCTCAAACGGCAAAGGTGGATTTTCGCCGAGGTCGCTTAGACGCAGGGCGTCGCGATCATCCCCCGGAAGTTCTTGAACTTGGGTCTGTGAAAAGATTTCGTCGCCTAAGCCGGCATAGAGCCGGGTTGCGTGAAGGTAGGCAGCACGGAAAAAGCGCGCCTCGCGCGTATCACCACGATCAAGCCGCGGCATGACTAGGGCTGCTGGATTGCGGCTCGCCATGATCTGACCACACGGGTCGGCGTCCAGAATGTGAACCTCGATCCCGCGTTGTGTGAAAGCATGGGCGACGGCGGCCCCGGCGATGCCACACCCAATTACGAGAGCCGCGCTCGGGCTAGCCGCTAGGCTTTCCCGTTGGCCTCGCCATACCGCTTCCAGCCGTTGTCGCTTAGAGCCGAACCCAGGTCGGCGTGAGACTTGGAAGCCGCTGGCTTCAAGACTGCGGCGAACTGCACCGGCAACAGAGTAAGTCGCAACTCGGGCCCCCGGCGCACATAAGCGCGCCACTTCTTCAAGCAGCTCTGGCGACCACATGTCTTCATTTCGGCTTGGGGCAAACCCATCGAGGAACCAAGCATCAGCCCTAAAGTCCATGGCTTGCAAACTGCGTAGGGCAGGTCCAATCAAGATTGTCAGGCAGAAGCCATCTTCTTGAAACCAGATGCGTTGACTGCCAAACGCGCGAACCGGCCAGCGTGCCAGTAATTGACGCGATAAATCTGCAAGCTCCGGCCAATGCACATGTGCGTTTGCCGCATGTTCTGCCCCCATCAGAAAGGCTTCGGTGGTGATGAAATGAAGCGTTTGGCTGGCTTGCCGGTGCTTGCGCCACAAATCCCAGGTCGCCAGAACATTGAGGCCTGTACCAAAGCCAAGTTCGGCGATTGTAAATCGTGTACGCCCGACCCAAGCGCCAGGCAGGCCACAGCCTTCCAGAAAAACCGTCCGAGTCTCTGCAAGGCCATCGTCGCGAGAGAAATAGCTGTCGTTAAAGGCCTCGCCCAAAATCAGACCAGTGGAGTCAAAGCGGATGTCTGGTTCTGGAGGGAGACGAGATTGAGGTGCGGTCACGATCATTCGGCACTCCCCATTTCGTCAATTCGATGGCTTCTTACCACACCAACGCAAAAAGGCCGCCCATTGGGCGGCCTTTCGCGCAACTACTTTCGCTCAAGCGAAAGTAAGTGACTTACTTCTTTTCTTCGGTGACTGCGTTCACAGCTGCGTCAGCTGCTGCGTCAACGGTGTTGGTTGCTTCGGTAGCTGCTGCGTCAACCGCGTTGGTTGCTTCGGTAGCTGCTGCGTCAACAACGTTAGCTGCTTCGGTAGCTGCTGCGTCAACAACGTTAGCTGCTTCAGTAGCTGCTGCGTCAACGGTGTTAGCGGTTTCAGCTGGCTTGCCGCATGCGGAAACGCCGAGAACTGCAACAACTGCTGCTGCTGCGAAAAGCTTCTTGAGCTCGATCATTGTCTAAATTCCTTCTTTGCCCTGAACGCCTCGTCTCGGGCGCAGTGACGGGTTCATTAGAAGGTGTCCGCTCATGAAGCAATAGCGTTACATCAGCAACTTTTGCTAAGTCTGCTATGCAATTTCGCTGTAACAACGGCGTGTCCATACCCGCAACGGCATAGCTGCTGCGGGTGGAAATGCTTATTAACTAAAAGCAATATCAATTGCTTAAGGTTAAAGGGCGCACTTGTCTGGCACCGAACATAAGCTGAAATCGTCAGAAGTGAAACCAGATTTTCTGACGACTTTGATCACTTATGCATCGTTAGGCATGTTGTTCAGGGCTTCTTCCAGCTTCGCAAATGATGGTGCAAGCGAGCTTGGAACGCTGCCGCGGCCAATTTCTACGGATACTTGGGCAGCATTGCCGTGCAAATGCGCAACCAAAACGTCCATGATAATTTTGTAGAATTGATGTTCTTCATCCAGCACTTGGACCAAACGTGTCGCCATTGGGCCCACGATCCCATACGCCAAGAACACACCCAAGAAGGTACCGACGAGCGCTTTACCGATCATGCCACCCAAAACGGCGGGTGGTTCGGTGATCGCGCCCATGGTTTTCACGATACCCAACACGGCTGCGACGATTCCCAAAGCTGGCAGACCGTCGGCCATTGCCTGCAGCGCGTGCGACGCGCCATGGGCCTCGTGATGGTGCTTTTCGAGCTGCTTTTCCATCGCAGCTTCTACCTGATGAGGGTCATCTAAGTTCATGGTCATCATGCGCAACGTATCGCAGATGAAGTCAGTCGCGTGGTGATCCTTTAAAATCTTTGGATAGCGTTTAAAAATAGCGCTATCCTCTGGCTTTTCGATGTGGGCTTCTAACGCCACAACACCTTTTGCCTTCATGGTTTTGGTCAAGGCAAACAACAAGACCAGCAGATCCTGATAGTCTTGCGCCTTCCATTTTGGACCACCAGCGATTTTGCCGATACCAGCAGCGGTCGCTTTGATGGTTTCAAGAGAGTTACCGATCACGAATGCGCCAATAGCTGCACCGAAAATCATCATAAATTCGAGAGGTGCCGCCGCGATAATCACATCAAAGTGGCCGCCTGCGAGCGCAAACCCACCAAAGACCATGCCAAAAACGATCAAGAGACCGACGATGAGAAACATTGTGCTTAACCCATTCTGGAGTAATCGAAAGGTGCAAAGCCACACCAGACACTCAAACTGCTTGCGGATATCCTTACAGGAGAAGGCTTAACAGGCGGTGCAAAAAAGGTTTTTGAAGTCTTTCCAAGATAGATCAAATGCCGAATTTACTTGGCCTTCGTCGAAAAACATCGCATGGATTTGGGCCCCATCGTGGCTCTAGCCTTCTCTAACAAGATACATTTCAATCTCAGACGAGCTCTCGCCCATGGCAGCAAATAGTTCCAACTTGCACGTCCCAAAGCAGACCTACAGGCTGCTGTTCGCGTGCTTAGCCATAGTTGGGATTGGCAACTCGATGCTGTTTGCGGTTTTACCACCGATCGCACGGGAAACCGGCATGCCGGACTGGTCGGTCTCGGCTATCTTTACTTTGTCTGCGGTGCTTTGGGTACTAACAAGCCCGATCTGGGGTCGCATGAGTGACCGTAAAGGCCGTAAGCCGATGATTGTAATGGGCTTGAGTGCATATGCCCTATCAACTGGCTCCTTCACCGCAATCGCAGCCATAGGCTTAATGGACCATTTCCACTGGCTGACCCTGTTTCTCAGTTTGGCGACAGCGCGCTTGATTTTTGGGGCCTTTGGTTCTGCCACCAACCCTGCGGCGCAAGCCTATGTCGCCGATACAACGACGCCCGAAATCCGCACCCGCGAGATTGCCGCGGTGACCTCGGCTTTCGCCTTTGGCTCAGCGGCAGGCCCGGCATTAGCAGCAGCCATGATTGCCAATATGGGCTTACTCGCGCCCCTTTTTGCAACAACGACATTGGCTATCATTGGCGCTTTCGCGGCGCGCTTCTTTCTACCAAATATTGAAATCACGCCAATGGCGAAGAAATCGGCCGCACCCGCGTCAGTTTGGCGGTTGGCGCTCAACCCTGCCGTACGCCCTTGGTTGATGTTTGGTGTCGCCCTGTCGGCAGTAACGGCGGTGATGTTCCAACAAGTCTCATTCTATTTCATCGATCGTTTGGGTGTGAGCCCACGAGAGGGTGCAACACTGACGGCAGTGGCCTTGGCGCTTGGGGCAATGGCGCAAATTATCGCGCAATTGGTTTTGATCCCGCGCCTCAGTCTCTCACCGCGTGGCTTGATCGTTTGGGGATGCATCATTACTGGGGCGGGGGCCACATTAACCGCCTTTGGCGATAGCTTTGGTACCCTCTCCGTCGCACAGGGCTTGGTTGGTTTGGGTTTTGGCCTTGCCCGCCCGGGCTTTACAGGCGGCGCTTCATTGGCTGTTAGTCAGGATGATCAAGGCAGTGTGGCCGGGCTGGTGGTTGCAGCCAATGGGGCAGGCTTTGTGGTCGCACCCATTTTTGGGGCGGGTCTTTATGCGCTCGTCAGTCATCAAGCACCATTTGTGCTTTGCGCTTTGGTGCTGTTTTTCTTGGCGGTCTATGGCCTCACCAGCAAGCAATTGGTCGGCGCACCGATGGAAGAGAGCCCACCGGACCAGCCCGGCGTTTAGGGCCTTACCCCCATTTCAGAAGTCATCCGCGACTTTTTGGTCTAAAAGGTCCTGGTGCGAGCTCTAGGCTTCCGCCTCCAACCGCGCCATGTCCGCGTCAGACAGGCCCATATGATGGCCGATCTCATGCACCAGCACATGGCTGACCATGTCCTCAAGGCTGACATCGCCGCGGGCGCGCCACTCATTCACAATGGATCCCCGATAAAGCCAAACCTCCGGCGGTGGCAGAAAGCCCGAGTTAGCCAAGTCCGCCTGCACGCTGGCCCCACGATAAAGACCAGCCAATTGCAAAGGATGGCTTAGGCCAAGGCCGCGTAAAGTGGTGGGGTCTGCACCTTCGGCCACCCGAAACACTACTCGTCCACAGGCGCGACGAAACGGCTCTGGAAGTTGCGCGAACGCATCTTCAGCCAAAAGCGAAAGATCATCGAGGCTGGGTTCACGCGGGTCGGAAAAGGCGAAACTCTGCATCAGCCCGATATGGGGAGGCCGTTGCCCTCGCGAAAGAGGCTAGCGGATTCCCGACAGGGCCAATTCGGCACGCGACGCCGCAGCCGTCACAGCCGCCGTTGCTGCAGGCGCGTCTGGAATCGTAACGCCGGGGAATAAAGCAACCAAGGCGGCAATGTCTTTCGCCAATTGCGCTGTTCGCTTTTCGTCTTTGCCGGCAAGCTTGCCTTGCGCGGCTTTAAAGGCCTGCTCGGCTGCCAATACGGCCCCATAGGCATGCTGATATTCGGTGGGGTCATTGCCGTCGGGGTGTACGACGCCGCTATAAAGGCCTGATGCAATACCAAGCATGCCTTTGATTACGTCACTTTCCGATGCTGCCGCGCTGGTTTGTGCGGCTTGGGTCACTTTAAAGGCTTTGGCAAAGGCGGCTTCGACCTCGGACTTACTCTTCTTGCCATCGATGGCGGCAACCACGGCATCATAACTTGGTTTTAAATCTTTGACCTTTCTGTCGAGTTCAGCGGCATCTGGCTGGTAGACTTCCAAAAGCCCCTGAGAAATGAGGATCGAGGCTTCATCGACCTGGCCAGCCGCAAAGGACTTTTGCGCGATCAGCAAGAAGCCACTCAGATGCGTAACACGCAGGCCAAGCCAAGAGGCTGCATCAACGTTGGAATAAGCATTCGCGGCACCGGCTTCGCCACTCTCCCCGCCTGGACTGGCTGCGGCCGGGGCTGGAGCTGGAGCTGGCTTTGCCCCTTCGCCTTCACCTTCACCTGCATTGCTTGAAGCTGCAGCCTTTTCGCCATCGGCCGCCGCCGTTCCGCCTTCACCACCGGGTTGGCACGCGGCAGCACCGACCAAAGCCATTGCGCTGACACCCATCAAGGTCCACATGCGGGGCTTGAACTCAATCATATCTACTTCCTTGCTGCGAAAATCACTATTTTGTGAGTGTGGCCGAGGCTAGATGAAAATGCAAGTCGTTTGCAGGTAGGGTGCTGATGTTAATTACGATCGACCAAATTCTGGGGACTGAAGACCTCGAACGCGTGCGCGCGGAGGTGGAAGCACTCGTCTTTGTCGATGGCAAAGCTACCGCAGGTGCCCTGGCGAAAGCGGTCAAAAACAACCAGCAGGCCACTGGGGCAGCGACCGAAGCTGTGATCGGATTTGTCCAGCGCGCGATCGAACGTCACGATGTGTTTCAAGCCGCTGCCCAAGTGAAGACCTATGGGCCAATTCTGATCTCGCGCTATCAGCCCGGCATGGCTTACGGCCTACATGTCGATAATGCCTATATGAATGGCGTGCGCGCCGACCTGTCATTCACCCTCTTTCTATCCGAGCCTGACACTTATGACGGGGGCGCGCTTTGCATTGAACAACCCGCAGGCCGCCAAGCCATCAAATTGCCCGCAGGCAGCTTGGTGCTCTACCCTTCCACTACCTTGCACGAGGTAGAACCAATTACGCGCGGCGAGCGTTTGGCCGTGGTTGGATGGATTGAAAGCCGGGTTCTGTCCGCCGAAGGCCGTGAGGCTTTGTTCGATTTGGCGCAAGTGCGCGCAAGCCTATCCCTTCTGCCTGAGGTTGATCCGATGGTGCGCCTGACGCTACAGAAGGCCGAAGCTAATCTGATACGCTTGTTGAGCCGATCCTAATCCCATGAATGCTGCTGACTTATTTTATAGCTTCCCCCGCAAGATTGATCTGGGGCTTGCCCGCGTGGCTTCAGCTTTGGAGGCTTTCGGCCGACCGCAAGATTTGATCCCGCCGGTCATCCATGTCGCGGGCACCAATGGCAAAGGCTCAACCGTCGCATTTTTGCGGGCCATGGCCGAGGCTGCGGGGCTCTCGGTTCATGCCTATACCTCGCCACATTTGGTCTCGATTCATGAGCGCTGGCGGGTTGCAGGCCAGCTAATCGGGGAAGAGGCGCTTTTGGACATTGGCCATCGGATCCAAGCCTTGAGCAATCAAATTCCGCTGACTGTTTTTGAAGCCGAAACTGTTGCCGCGATTGTGGCTTTCAGCGAAACCATGGCGGACCTGACCTTGCTGGAAGTTGGTCTCGGCGGGCGCTTGGATGCGACAAATATCATTACCAAGCCAAAGCTGACCATCATCACGCCGGTTGATTTCGACCATAAGGAGATGTTGGGCGATACTTTGGCTAAAATCGCCGGTGAAAAGGCCGGTATCTTAAAGCCGCGTATCCCGTGCATTGTCTCGCGCCAAGCCGATGAGGCTTTGGAAGTGATAGAGCGCCGAGCGGAAGCCTTGGGTGCACCTTTATCGGTCTTTGGTCGCGACTGGGATTGCTATGCGGAGCGCGGACGCCTGATTGTTCAAACCCAAGACCGCTTGCTGGACTTGCCATTGCCGGGCCTGCCCGGTCATCACCAGTTGGAAAATGCTGGTGCCGCCGTTGTGGCCATGACGCTTTATGGCTTGGATGAGGCATCGATTGCGGCAGGGGTAAAAAACGTCAGCTGGCCTGCTCGGATGCAGCGCTTGCTAGCGGGACCCTATGCAGAATTGGCGGTTTCAGTAGGGGCAGAATTATGGCTCGATGGCGGCCACAATCCCCATGGGGCAGCGGCTGCCGCTTCTTATATGTCAAGCCTGCAAGCCAAAGACCCCCGTCGCCTAGTGCTGATTACAGGCCAATTGGGCACCAAGGACCCCAAGGGCTTCTTCCAAGCCTTTCAAGCCCTAAAACCTGAGGTTATCGCCGTACCGATCCGCACCTCTGATGCGGGTCGACCACCCGCCGAACTGGCAGAGCTGGCGCGCGCGATGGGCTTTGACGCCAAGTCTGCCGACACACCCTTGGACGGGCTAAAACTGGCCTTGGCAGACCGCGAAGGACCCGCGCGCGTGCTGATCTGCGGCTCTCTTTATTTGGCCGGCGATGTTTTGGCTGAAGGGCCAAAGCTTACTTAATCCGCCAAGCCGCGACACCTGCAGGGGCCAAGTCTGGCCCGCCAATGACATAGTCCAAGCCTTCAGCGCCTGAAATATGGTCGCCTAAGCAGACGGGCTCGGCCTCATAATTGATCGCAAACATGAACGCCCCGCGTTGGCGCAGACGCAAGCCGTCGGGCAGGCTCAATGTGGCAAGGCCCAGCGCTTCGCAGCGTCGCCGCAGCACCGCGTCTAACAGTGCAGCATCCGGCCAGCAGGCCAAATAATCGACTTTGTCGGTGTGATACCAAATACCGTGGCCGCTCGCCGTTTGGGCCTCGGGGACAAGGTCCGCGTCGATATGTTCCAGCCAGCGCGTTACTTGGAAAGGACCTGCATGCTCAACATGCCCCGGCCGCAGACTTTCAACACGATTGACGACCACTGGGATCAGCTCTTGAGCGAGACCCGGGGCAAGATTGGTTGGGATTTGGAAATCATTGGTCTTCGAGCCCGTGCGGGGGCCTAGTAGACAGACGGCACCACTGGCCTTTATCCGTGCACTCAATCCTTCCGGCCAGAAGATCTGCAAGGGGCAGAGGATCAGCTTATAGCCGCTTAGATCGGCGCTTGGGTGCACCACATCAACCGACAAGCCCAAACGGCGCGCGGCACTATAGAAATGGATTAGAAGTTCCAGCCCGCGATAATCTTTGCCCTGCGGCTGAATTTGGCTGGCCCAGATGGCTTCATAATCAAACAAAAGCGCGACTGGGGCTTTGGTGGTGGTGGCACCAGCTACAGCTTCCAGCTCTGCGGCGACTTGGCGAGCTTCACCAGCCGCTTTGGCTTCTACGCTGTCGGGTCGCAAAAGGCCCGCATGCATTTGTTCTTGCGCAAAAGGGGCTTGCCGCCAGCGAAAGTAAGAGACGCATTCGGCCCCATGAGCTAAAGCCTCCCAAGTCCAAGCGCGCACCATGCCGGGCAAGGGTGCTGGGTTCCATGGTGCCCAATTCACAGGCCCAGGCTGTTGCTCGATGACCTGCCAGCGACCGCGACCAACCCCGCGATAAAGGTCGTGGTGAAAGGCAGTAAAGTCTGGATGGCCTTGGCGCAGGAAGCGCTCCTTGGTCGCGTCAGGCCACCATGCCTGTTCTAGAAAGCCTAAGGGATAGGAATCCCATGCGGCCACATCCAATTGCTCGCCCAGTTTGAAATGATCAAAGGCCGTGAACATGCCCATATAATTATGCAGCACATCTTTTCCGGGGCTTTGGGCGCGCAGGATGTCAGTTTGCACGCGGTCAAAGGCGGCCACCTCATCACTGGCAAAGCGTGCCCAGTCTTGGCGATGGGCTGGATTGGCTTCGGTAACGGTCTCCACTGGGGGGTCAATCTCGTCAAAGCTTAAATATTCCATGCTCCAAAACACATTGCCCCAAGCCTGATTCAGGGCGCCGATGCTAGGATATTTGGCGGCGAGCCAAGCCCGAAAGCCTGCTCTGGCCGCCTTGGAATAGGAAATAATCGTGTCGTGACAGCCATATTCATTGTCGGTCTGCCACGCGGCAATCGTGGGGTGCGTGCCATAGCGGTGGGCCAAAACCTCGACAATCCGGGCACATTCGGCCCGATACGTCAGGCTTGAGAAACAATAATGTCGGCGAGACCCGAAATGGCGTGGCCTACCGTGCGCATCGACAGCTAACACATCTGGGTGCGCGTCGATCAACCATTTGGGCGGCGTTGCGGTCGGTGTGCCCAGAACAATGTGCAGGCCTGCTTGATACAAGATCTCAATCGCCCGATCCAGCCAGCCCCATTCAAACACACCCGGCATCGGCTCTATTCGGCTCCAAGCAAATTCGCCTATGCGGACTTGGGCAATGCCGATGTCGGCCATGCGCTTGGCATCTTCGGCCCACATGGCTTCGGGCCAATGTTCAGGATAATAGCAAACGCCCAACTTCATGTCTGTGTCCCATCTTGGCAGCGCGTCGAAATAAACCTAGCGATGTTCCCATGACGAACCCATCCCAGTCTCAGATCGTACTCGCACGCTTTAAGGATGCTTTTGGCGGCACGCCAAGGCTTTTTCGTGCCCCGGGGCGGATCAATATCATTGGCGAGCATGTGGATTATGCAGGCGGCAAGGTCATGCCTGCCGCAATTGACTTTGCTTGCTGGGTGGCCGCGCGCCCGAATGGACTAGACCTTCTTCGGGTCAAGAGTGATTTAGGCCAAAGTGAGGTGCCGCTGGACCAGTTCCGCAAACAAGGCGACTGGCGCGATTATGTCGCTGGCGTGGCCTTTGCCTTGCGCGACGCAGGCCATCAGGTGCAGGGCCATGACCTTGCCATAGCCTCAGACGTGCCGATGGGGGCAGGCGTTTCATCGTCAGCCGCACTCGAAGTTGCGGTCGGTTTGGCACTCAGCGGCGGGGCTGTAACGGGTAAGGACCTCGCGTGCATCGCGCAAGCTGCCGAAAACACCTATGTCGGCATGGCCTGCGGCATTATGGATCAGTTCGCCAGCGCCTGCGGCGTGGAGGGCCATGCCCTGATGCTGGATTGTGCAACCCTTGCTTATCAGCCCATCCCGCTGCCCGCCACGGCTTGCTTCCTTATCATTGATTCAGGGGTCAAGCATCAGCACACCAGTGGTGGCTATGCCAGCCGGCGTGCGGATTGTGAAACGGCAGCAGCCACTTTAGGCGTAACCCTTTTGGCGGAAGTGACAGACCTTGCCGCACTCGACCGCTTGAGCGGTAATCCATTAAGGCGCGCCCGCCATGTATTGACCGAAATCGCCCGTACCCAAAAGGCAGAGGCTGCGCTGGTAAAAGGCGATTTGACCAAGCTCGGTCACCTACTGAACGCCAGTCACGCTAGTCTGTCGGCTGATATGGAAGTCTCCACGCCTGAAGTGGATCGATTGACCGCTTTGGCCCAAGCCACGGAAGGCGTTTATGGTGCACGCATGATGGGTGGCGGCTTTGGCGGGTCGATCATCGCTTTGGTGCAGCCAGACCGCGCTGCCATCGCGCTGGAATCGATTCTAGAGACCTATTCTGCCTATTTGGGTCAAAGACCCGGGGCCTTTGTTGTGCGAGCAGCTGCCGGTGCCGGAGAAGTGAAATGACGGACCAAAAGCCACATCGACGGCAGAATTTGCTCACGGGTGAGTGGGTGCTGGTTTCCCCCCACCGGATGGGCCGCCCTTGGCAGGGCGAGACGGGCGACAGCGCACCCCCTTCTGGCTTGGCCCATGATCCGGCTTGCTATCTCTGTGCCGGCAATACGCGCGTCGGTGGGGTGGTTAATCCCGCCTATGACGGCCTGTGGGTCTTCGACAATGACTTCCCCGCCCTATTGGCCCCAGACGGCGCGGCGGGCCAGCCTTCCGATCCCGTCTTGGTGACAGAGCCTGAGACGGGTGTTTGCCGTGTCATTTGTTACACGCCTGATCATTCCAAAACCATGGCCAGCATGAGCCGTGCCGAGATCGTCTCCGTCGTGGAAGTCTGGACGGCCCAATGGGCGGACTTGTCGGCTCATCCAGAAATTGCGGCAGTGACGATTTTTGAAAATCGCGGTGCCATGATGGGAGCAAGTAATCCTCATCCTCATGGTCAGATTTGGGCCACGTCCAGTGTCCCGCATGAATTGGCTGTTGAAGTTTCTCACCAAGCAGATTGGTTTGCGAATAATGGCACGCCGCTTTTACTGGATTATCTGGAGCGAGAATTAGCAGATGGCAGCCGCATCCTGTGCGCCAACGCCCACTTTGTCGCCTTGGTCCCGTTTTGGGCGGCTTGGCCGTTTGAGACCTTAATTCTGCCGCGTCGCGCTGTTGCGGCCTTGGATGAATTGGGCGGCGAGGAACAAAGCGATCTGGCCGATATATTGCGCCGATTGACCGCCAGTTATGACCGCGTCTTCAACGCGCCCTTCCCTTATACGATGGGTTTGCACCAGCGCCCGACACAAAGCCCTGCGCCAGGCTTTGTCTTCCACATGCATTTCTACCCCCCGCTGTTACGCTCTGCCACGGTGCGGAAATTCATGGTGGGCTTTGAAATGCTGGCCATGGCCCAGCGCGACCTCACACCGGAGGCCGCCGCCGAGCGCTTACGGGCGGTTTGGGTCGACTAAGCGCATTTTGATCCCCTGGGATCAAAGTTGCGCGCTAATTTAAACCCAGAGCGTGTTTTGATCCCTTGGGATCAAAGTTGCGCGCTAACATAAACCGGATCAAATCTAGATTTGATCTAAGCCGAAGCGAGAGCAGCCTCGGCATCCAAAGGTTCTGCCAAGCGGGTCAACATTTCCTTGGGCACGACTTGCCAGACATAACCGATTTCATTGGCTAAATCATCCAAGATACGCCGCCCCAAGGGTGAGCCGGTGGCTTGGACATGGCGTTCCAGCAGGCTAGTGAATTGGCTTTCCCAATGCGGGCTTCCAATGCGACGCCAGACCACGCTGTCGGGATTGATCAGTTTGGGCAAGCGGTTCGCAGGATCCCACACAAAGGCCATACCGCCCGTCATACCGGCGGCAAAATTGTCTCCAACGGGCCCAAGTGAAATCACGAGGCCACCGGTCATATATTCGCAGCCATTGGCCTCCATGCCCTCCACAACAGCTGACGCGCCAGAATTGCGCACCGCGAACCGCTCGCCCGCTTGGCCAGATGCCAAGAGCGTTCCGGAGGTCGCGCCGTAGAGACAGGTATTGCCGATGATGGCGTTTTCCTCTGGCTTCAGGCCAGAGCCTGAAGGTGGGCGCAGCACAATCGTCGCACCCGATAGGCCTTTACCGACATAGTCATTGGCGTCGCCCACCACGTCCAAGGTTAAGCCTTGGACGCCAAAGGCACCGAGGGATTGTCCGCACGAGCCTTCCAGCCTTACCGTCAAGCGGCCTTCGGGAAGGGCACCCATGCCAAACTTGCGTACGATGGCGCTCGATGAACGTGTGCCGATGGCGCGTTGTACGTTACGGACTCCGTAAGCCAATTGCATCTTTTCGCCCCGCTCAAAGAACGGCGCTGCGTCGCGCAGGATTTGCGCGTCCAGCGTATCGGGCACTTCAACGCGTGGCTTGTCGGTACCAAAGCGAGTTGGCTTGGCCCCTTCAACGCGAACCAGAAGCGGGTTCAAGTCGAGGTCGTCTAGGTTAGCAGCCCCGCGGCTGACTTGGCGTAACAGATCGGTGCGGCCGACCACTTCGTTTAAGGTCTTAAAGCCGAGACTGGCGAGGATTTCGCGCACATCTTCAGCAATAAAGCTCATCAGATTGACGACCTTCTCTGGCGTGCCTGTAAAGCGTTGGCGAAGCGCCTCATCCTGCACACACACGCCCACAGGGCAGGTATTGGAATGGCATTGACGCACCATGATACAGCCCATCGCGACCAGAGAAGCGGTCCCGATGCCGAACTCTTCAGCTCCCAGCATGGCCGCCATTACGATATCGCGGCCTGTACGCAGGCCACCATCGGTGCGCAGCACCACATGGTCGCGCAGATTGTTCAGCGTCAGCACTTGGTGGGCTTCGGCTAGACCCAATTCCCAAGGAATGCCAGCGAATTTGATCGAGGTTTGCGGCGAAGCACCTGTGCCGCCGACATTGCCAGCAATCAGAATGATGTCGGCCTTGGCTTTCGCCACGCCAGCAGCCACCGCGCCAATGCCTGACTGCGCAACCAGTTTCACGCACACTTTGGCTTCGGGATTAATCTGTTTCAGATCATAGATCAGTTGGGCCAAATCTTCGATCGAATAGATGTCGTGGTGGGGTGGTGGGCTGATCAGGGTCACGCCGGGTGTAGCATGGCGCAGGCGCGCGATCATTTCGGTGACTTTAAAGCCGGGCAATTGCCCACCCTCACCGGGCTTTGCCCCTTGCGCGACTTTGATTTCAATCTCGCGGCATTGGTTTAGATATTCTGCTGTCACGCCAAAGCGACCAGACGCAACCTGCTTGACGGCGCTATTGGGATTATCGCCATTGGGCAGCGGCTTATACCGCTCACGGTCTTCGCCGCCTTCGCCGGAAACTGACTTTGCGCCGATCCGATTCATCGCCACATTCAACGTGCCATGCGCTTCGGGACTCAACGCACCCAAGGACATGCCGGGCGTATTAAAGCGCTTGCGGATTTCGTTTAGGCTCTCAACCTCTTCCAAGGCCACGGCTTTATTGATCGATTGGAAGTCCAACAAGTCGCGTAATTGGATGGGTGCCCGCCCACCTAACAAGCCCACATATTTCTGATAAGCGGCATAAGAGCCTGTATTACAGGCTGTCTGCAACTGGTGGATTTGCGCGGCCTCCAACGCATGGGGCTCACCGGAAGCACGGGCTTTGTACAGGCCGCCGATCGGCAAGCTGACGATCGCTTCCTCCCACGCCTTCGCGTGAATTTCCTGCGCTTTGAGTGCAATCCCTTGCAGACCAATGCCGGAAATACGCGAGCTCATGCCCGGGAAAAAGTCGGCGACCAGCGCGCGCGACAAACCCAAGGCTTCGAAATTATAGCCGCCGCGATAGGAGGAAATGACCGAAATTCCCATTTTGGACAGAATTTTCAAGAGGCCTGCTTCGACAGCCTTTTTGTAATTCACGACGGCTTGGTTGAGGGTCAATGTGCCCAACAGACCACGCGCATGACGGTCAGCAATCGCCTCTTGCGCCAGATAGGCATTGACGCACGTGGCACCCACGCCAACCAAGACGGCGAAATAATGGGTGTCGACGCATTCGGCTGCACGGACCGTGATAGAACAATAGGACCGCAAGCCTTTGGCAACCAAATGGGCATGGACGCCGCCCGTCGCCAAAATCATCGGCGCCGCAATCCGGCCGGGGCCCTGATGCTCATCACTCAGCACCAATTGGCTCTGCCCAGCGCGCACCGCATCTTCGGCTTGCGCTTTGATCCGGTCTAGGGCTTCGCGTAGCGCAGCGCCTGCCAAGTCGGGGTCTTCTGGCAGCTCATAGCTGCAGTCGATATAAGCAACGCCCGCGCCCAACATGGCGACCATGCGATCGTACATACCAGTGGTCAGCATCGGGCTGTCCAGCACAAACACATCTTGCTGGGTTTCGTTATGGGCGAGGATATTGCCCAGGTTCTTAAAACGGGTTTTGAGGCTCATCACCCGCTCTTCACGAAGCGGGTCGATGGGCGGGTTGGTCACTTGGCTGAAGTTCTGCTTGAAGAAATGTGACAAGGGCCGATAGCGCGACGATAAAACCGCCAGCGGGGAATCATCCCCCATCGAGCCCAATGCCTCTTTGCCCTCTTCCGCCATCGGCGCAAGGACGACTTCCAATTCCTCCAAGGTCAGCCCAGCTGCGACTTGCCGGCGCAGCAATTCTTGACGGGAATAAAGCTTGGGCTCTGGCCCCGGTCCGATGCGGGCTTCCAGATTTACGACATTGGAGTTCCACTTCACATAGGGGTGGGCGCTGGCCAATTTGTCGATGATGGCTTCATGTGTGTAGAGCTTGCCCTTCTCCATATCGACGGCAAGCATTTCACCGCGGCCAACGCGGCCCTTTTTGGTGATGACACGCCCATCGAGTGGGCACATCCCGGTTTCGGAGCCGACAGCCAAAATGCCGTCTTGCGTCACCGAATAGCGCATCGGGCGCAAGCCATTGCGGTCCATCCCGGCAACCGCCCATCGGCCATCATAAATCGCCAAAGCAGCAGGCCCGTCCCAAGGCTCCATCACCGCGTTGCAATAGGCATACAGCGCCATGTGGCTCGGCTTCATAATGTTTTCTTGTTTGGCCCAAGCCTCTGGCACCAAAAGCGCCTTGGCCATGGGGGCAGAGCGGCCCGCGCGGACGAGGACTTCGCATACATTGTCGAGCGCTGCGGAGTCTGATCCGCCAGCCTGCACGATTGGCTTCACATCTTCCTGATAGTCGCCAAAGGCTTCCGATGCCATCGGAATCTCATGGCTCTTCATCCAATTAATATTGCCCTTAACGGTGTTGATCTCGCCATTATGGGCCAGCATGCGGAAGGGCTGGGCCAAGTGCCATTGCGGGAAAGTATTGGTCGAATAGCGTTGGTGATAAATTGCCACCGCCGACACAAACTTCTCATTCTGCAGATCCGGGAAGAAGGTATCGATGCTCTCGGCCAAGAACATACCCTTGTAGATGACCGACTTGGACGAGAAGGAGCAGACATAGAAGCCCGAAACGCTCGACGCCAGCGCGCGCTTTTCGATGCGGCGACGGCAAATGAATAATGTACGCTCCAGTTCTTCGGCGCTGCGGCCACGTGGGTCGTAGAAGAGGATTTGTTCAATCTCGGGCCGGGTCGCATTGGCCTTTTCGCCAATAACCGAGATATCAACCGGCACTTGCCGCCAGCCATAGATGTAAAAGCCAAAATTCAGGATTTCACGCTCTACAATGGTGCGGGCCGTTTCCTGTGCGCCAAAATCGGTACGCGGCAAGAAAATCATGCCTACGCAGATTGGATCGTCCGTTGGGCTATGGCCGGTGCGCGCCACTTGCTCACGGAAAAAATCCTGCGGCACATCGACCCGAACACCTGCCCCATCGCCGGTCTTGCCATCGGCATCGACGGCCCCACGGTGCCAGACATTCTTCAAAGCCTTCAGCGCCATCGCCACAATATCGCGGCGTGGCTTGCCATCGAGCGCACAGACGAGCCCTACGCCGCAAGAATCCTTCTCATCTTCCGGATTATAGGCGTTTCCATCGGTCAAAATCTGCCGGTTCTTAAGATAGAGGTCGATGTCGCTAGAGCCGGTGGGAAGAAAGGAAGTGGTCATGATTTGATGCCTTTGGCGGGCCGAAGCCCTATCTTAACTGCGAGGTATTGGGCGGCTTATTGTGCCGCGAATTTGGCTGCGGTTGCTCGCATTCTGGCCTGTTTGCGCATGGCAGTATGCATATGCTCAGCGGCTTCACGGCCATCCTTAATCGCCCAAACAACCAGAGAGGCACCGCGAACAATATCGCCAGCGGCAAACACGTTTGGAATAGAGGTCTCGCCCGTGATCGCGTCCGCACGAATCGTGCCCCATCGGCTGACCTTCAGGGCAGGCTCATCAAACAAGGTCTGCACATTTTCTGGGTCAAAGCCTAAGGCCTTGATGACCAGATCGGCAGGGACATCAAATTCCCCACCGGCCACTTCTTCCGGGCTTTGGCGGCCTGAGGCGTCTGCTTCCCCTAAGCGCATGCGCGCTGCCAGAACGGAGGTAACGCCAGCCTCGTTGGAGTGGACCGCCTTGGGTGCCGCCAACCACTCAAACATCACGCCTTCATCTTCGGCATTGCTAACTTCGCGTGCACTGCCCGGCATATTGGCGCGGTCGCGACGGTAGAGGCAGGTGACTTTGGCGGCACCTTGGCGGATCGCGGTGCGAACACAATCCATCGCCGTATCGCCGCCACCGATGACTACGACGCGTTTGCCCGCCGCATTGAGGGCACCACTTGCATAGTCAGTTACGCTGTCTCCCAAGCCCACGCGGTTAGAGGCCGTCAGATAATCCAAGGCCTCCACAACGCCTACACCGTTTGAGCCGGGGCAAGGCAAAGCGCGCGCTTTATAGACGCCGATCGCAATCAAGATGCTGTCATGGGTGGCGCGCAGATCGGCCAAAGTACCGTCGCGGCCCACTTCATAATTGAGCACGAATTTCACGCCTGAAGCCTTCAAATGCTCCACTCGGCGGGTCACCACATCCTTTTCCAGCTTGAAGCCGGGGATGCCATACATCAGCAGGCCGCCTGCGCGGTCATAGCGGTCGTAAATGGTGACTTGATAACCCTTGTTGCGTAGGGCTTCGGCAGCCGCCAAACCACCAGGCCCCGCTCCAATAATACCCACATGCTCGGCCAATTCCTTCGGCGGCACGATCGGTTCGATCCAGCCATTTTCCCAAGCAGTCTCGGTGATATAGCGTTCCACCGCCCCAATGGTGACAGCACCATGGCCGGACTGTTCGATGACGCACGACCCCTCACATAAGCGGTCTTGCGGGCAGATGCGGCCGCAGATTTCCGGCATGCTATTGGTGGCGGAGGAAAGCGCATAGGCCTCCTCAAGCCGACCCTCCGCCGTCATTTTCAGCCAGTCGGGGATATTATTCTGCAGCGGGCAACCTGACTGGCAGAAGGGCACACCGCATTGTGAACAACGAGATGCCTGCTCATTGGCCTTTTGAGTGATGAACTCCCCATAAATCTCATGGAAATCCGCCGTTCGCGCCGAAGCTGGGCGCTTCTCTGGCGTTTGTGGGTCAATGCTGACGAATTTTAGGAGCCGTTCGGCCATGATATTCTCGCAATTCCAAAGATCACGGGCACAATCGTTCTGCCGCGCTCGGCTCCGATACAGACAAGCCCCTCGTTTGCCAAGGCAAAACTGCATAATTAGGTATATTATACGACCCATATTGGTCTATTAATTTCAGATGACTGCCAATTGATCGCGAGTTGGTGAAGAATTGGGCAGACAGATAGGTATGATAATATACCTAACTAACCAATGTAACCATATCTGGTTTTGCAGGCAAAGCCATGCCATGAGGCCCCAATCACGCTTAGGTTTGAATGGATGTCATGAGCGATTATCTCGTAGCCATTTTGTTAGGTATCATCGAAGGCCTGACAGAGTTTTTGCCGATTTCCTCGACTGGCCATTTGATTTTGGCGGAGCAATTGCTGCCCGGTGAGGTTCCCGACACGTTTGAGACCATGATCCAGCTGGGTGCAGTGCTGGCGGTTGTCGTACTTTATTTTGAAAAATTATGGGGTGCATTTATCACGCTGCCCTCGAGTTCTGCTTCACGCCAGTTCGCAGCGGCTGTCATTCTCGCCTTTTTCCCTTCGATGTTACTCGGCGCGCTTTTGCATGACTTCATCAAGGGCGTTTTGTTTAGCCCGGTGGTGGTGTCTGTCACTTTGGTTGTTGGCGGTATTCTGATTCTCCTGGCAGAGCGGTTCCGCCCGCAGCCGCAAGTTCTCGACGTCGACGACATCTCCGTCGGCATGGGCTTGAAAATTGGCCTGTGCCAGTGTTTAGCCCTGATCCCCGGCATGTCGCGCTCGGGTGCCACCATCATTGGGGCCATGATGCTGGGCGTCGACCGCAAGCCTGCAGCAGAGTTCAGCTTCTTCTTGTCCATCCCAACGATGGTTGGCGTATTTGCCTATGAAGGCTGGAGCAATCGGGAAGCCCTTTTGGCACAAGGCGGCCAAGATCTGATTCTGGTTGCCATCGGCTTCTTGGTGGCTTTCATCACAGCGATTTTCGTGATCAAGCTTTTTATCGGCATTGTTCAGCGCATGGGCTTTGCGCCTTTTGCATATTATCGCATCGTCGTGGGCTTGATTATGCTTGGGATCTTTTGGCCGCTCTAGTCGGCTTGGCCCTTGAAGTAATCCGCAATTGCGCTGGCTAAGCGCCCAGCAATCTGCGTCTTCGGTGCTTCAGGCCAGCTTTGGTGCCCGTCTTCGGTGACCAACATGATCTGATTGCTCTCGCCACCCATCACATCGCCAGAGACATCATTGGCCACCACCCAATCGCAGCCCTTTTTTGTCCGCTTCGCCGTGGCATAGGCCAAGACATCATGCGTCTCTGCCGCAAAGCCAATGACCAGCTTGGGCCTTTTCGGCCCTGCTTGCGCGAGAGTGGCCAGAATGTCGGGGTTTTCGACCAAAGTCATGGCAGGTGCTTTCGTGTCACCCTTCAGCTTCAGCTTAACGTCCGCTTTCGTCTCTGGGCGCCAATCGGCAACAGCGGCAACGGCGACAAAAATGTCAGCGGGCAATGCATTTTGGCAAGCTGCCAACATCTCACGCGCACTTTCCACCCGCGCCATCGTTACGTCCGGCACATCATTTAGGGCGGTGGGCCCGGATACTAAGGTCACGTCCGCACCTGCTTCAGCAAGTGCCTCAGCAATGGCATAGCCCTGCTTGCCGGAAGAGCGGTTGGACAAAAAGCGAACCGGGTCGAGCGCTTCAAGCGTTGGCCCGGCTGTTACGATCGCGCGCTTGCCCTTTAGGGGCTTTTCCGCCGATGCCTTGCGCCAAAAAACGTCGACTGCCGCAGCAATCGCATCGGGCTCAGCCATGCGGCCCAACCCATACTCACCACATGCCATCGCCCCTTCATCCGGTCCGATGAAGTGAACACCGTCAGCCCGCAAGGTCGCTAGATTGCGTTGTACTGCAGGATGTTCCCACATGCGCACATTCATGGCCGGTGCCATCAAGACTGGCTTATCGGTCGCCAATAGGGCGGTGGAGGCTAAATCATTGGCCAGACCATTGGCCACTTTGCCGATCAGATCGGCCGTAGCTGGGGCCACCAACACAAGGTCCGCACTGCGCGATAGCTCTATATGGCCCATCTTGGCTTCATGGGTCAGATTGAAGAGCTCTTGGTGGACCTCATCCTTGGTTAGGCTCGCCAAGGTCAAGGGCGTCACGAATTGGCTGCCGGCTTGGGTTAGGATAACCCGACAGCCGATGCCGCGCTTCTCTAGCGCCCGAACCAGTTCCGGGGTCTTATAGGCAGAGATTCCCCCACCCACGATCAGAAGGACGCGCTTTAAGCTCATGCCTGCCATTTAGACCATAAAAACTTGTACCAAAAGCTAAATTCGCAAGGGCACAGCTGTGGTGAATTTGATCGTCTCCATCGCGAAGCTCGAACTCACATCACTCAACTTTGCGCTACGGATCAATTTTTTATAGACGCGGTCATAATCGGTGATGGAAGCAACCAAGAGTTTGAGTAGATAATCCGTATCCCCACTCATGCGGTAGAATTCCACCACCTCGGGGATAGCAGAAACCGAACGCGCGAAGTTTTCCAGCCATTCGTCAGAATGGTCAGAAGTCTTGATGGCGACAAAGACGGTCATGCCCAGACCAACCGTTTCTGGATCAATTAGAGCCACGCGCTTGGCGATAATGCCGGCCTCTTCCATCCGCTTGATACGTCGCCAAGCGGTGTTGGCAGACATAGCGGTGCGCGACGATAATTCCTCTAAAGATACAGAGGCATCGGTTTGAAGTATGGACAAAAGCTTAATGTCCGCTTCGTCAATTTTTTGATTTTCTGGCTTCATGATCGAAGAAATATATCAAAGCCGAGCTGATATTCAATAAGAAAGTGAAAATTTACCATAGAATCTGTGAGAACCTTTGTCTACAAACGGGGAGACAGCAGCCATGTTCAAGAAACTATTTGTCGAGCATCCAGAAAGCGTCGGCGAAAGCTATTTTGAGCATTTGGGCGTCGCCTTTAGTTTCGGTTTCCAAATGCTGGGGGCCGCTTTTGCCTGTATCATCCACGGCCTAATCCCCGGCCTGTTTAAGTCCACCGGCAGCCAAACCATTTGTTGTTTGCATGACCGGATGGTGCTGCACCGCAACCGCAAAGCCAGCTCTGCTCCAAGCCCAATTGCGCAGTCTGGTGAAACAGCCCTAAGCTAAGTTTGTCGGCGCGCGGGTTAGGCGCGCATGATTGTGGGGCCTTATGTTTAAATCGCTTACAAAGTTTGGCCCTGGTGTTGGCTTGGGTCTCTTTTTGGCTGCCATTGCCTATTTCCCGACCCAAGGTACCCGCGTTCCAACGCTGCTAATTGCGCTACTCCTCGGCATGTTAGCGGCGATTGTTCTAACCAAGCCCACCTTTAAGCCCGGCAATGATCTCTTGGCCAAGCCGCTCTTGCGTGTCGGTGTCGCCTTGATGGGATTTCGCATCACGATTTCGGATTTGCAAGCCTTGGGTTGGCAGCCTGCTATAATCGCGGTCGCAGCCGCTTTTGGCACATTGTGCTTGGGTTATCTGGCTGGTCGGGCCTTGAAACTTCCCCGCGCGACCGCCTTTTTGACCGCCACTTCGGTTGCCATTTGCGGGGCGTCGGCAGCCTTGGCGATCGCAACGGTTCTCGCGCGGAGGCCCAATTCCAATGTTGAGCGCGATGTGGTGGCTACCGTGGCCAGCATCACCATCATTGGCACGATTGCCGTGGTGGCCTATCCGGCGCTGTGTCACTTCCTCAACATCCCCATGATCCCGTCCGCAGTGTTTCTGGGTGCGTCCATCCATGAAGTTGCCCAAGTGGTCGCAGCATCAGACGTCTATGGGGAGGCAGCAACCCCCGCGGCGACCACGGTCAAAATGATCCGCGTCGCCATGATGCCGGTTGTGATCTTTGGCTTGTTGATGATCTTGTCTTGGCGCGACCGCAAAGAGGGCGATCAGGAAGAAAATGAAGCCACCGTGCCGGTATTCCTCTTGGGCTTTGTGGCCGCTATCGTAGTAGCCAATACTGGCTGGCTGACCCCAGACGGCATTGCAGCCCTGACGAAAATCTCCAGCATCTGTTTGATCGTCTCGATGGTCGCTCTGGGGGCTAATACGTCGATTAAGGGCGTGATGCTGTTGGGTCCACGCGCAGTAAGCGCACTTTTAATCCAGACCGGCATTATCGCCGCCATCTCCGCCACCGGAGTTGGTCTCATGATGATGATGCCAGCTTAGCGACTAACCGACATCGAATAGGTGAAATGCTCGCCCGGATGGATGCTGATGCTGGCCTGATAAATATGGCCCGCAGCATCAAAATAGCGTCGCCGTGTACGAAGCGCAGGATCGCCCGCATGCTCACGTAAGCTTTTCGCTAAATCACGGTTTAACTTGATCGCAGAGATGTCCTGTTCAATTGTGGCCGCCAGAACCCCCGAATGGCGAGCGATATACTCGGCAATGGCATGGGGCCAATCGTCTAAAGCCGCACGCGGTGGAGCGAGGTCTGCTCGCACACATATGCGGGTATGGGCCAAGGGCCGTCCACCTGTGGTGCGGACGCGTAGACCATCAATCCCGACCCAGTTTTGTGCGATGTCGAGGTTCATCGCGACCAGATCGGGCAGATCAGCCGGGCCATAGCTTAGGATGACCAGGCGTGTATCGCGTGCATATTGCAAAATGTCGCCAATCTCGCCCCAGCCCTGTGAAAAGGGACCAACCGGCTTCGCAGCAATGACAACCGAGCCTGCACCGCGTCGTCGCTCAATCAGACCCTCATCGGTCAAAATACGCAGGGCGTCGCGGGCGGTATGTCTTGAGACTTGGTGTGTCGCGCATAGGTCAGACTCGGTGGGCAATAAACTGCCGGTCGGATACTGGCCTGACACAATGGCCATGCGCAGATCGTCCGCCAAACGGCGGTAGAGGGGGTTAGGCGCACTCATGATTGGTTCCCCCTCTGGTGCGACCAAGCCTCTGACAAGTCTGCACGATGCTCTGGTGCCGCCAGCGAAATGATGGCCTGGGCCCGAGCATCACCATCGAGGGGCTCTAGGTCAATCGCGCCTTGCTCTGTCACGAGGATGGGCGCGTCAGAACGCGCGATTGACACGCTAGGTGTGGTCAGGCGTGGCACAATCCGTGTCTCGCCGTGCTTGCCGAGACTTTGCACCATCACGATTGGCTTTCCGCCGGGGCTGAGACGGGCACCGCGCAAGAAGTCGACCGCCCCACCAACGCCGGCCAGCGTGCGTGAGCCGGCAAATTCGCAATTAATCTGGCCAAACAAATCCACCTCCAGCGCTGCATTGAGGCTGGTGAAGCGCTCAATCCTGCTAAGCTGGGCCGCGCCGTGGGTCTCAGCAATCGGGATCAGCTTTAAGCGCACCTCCTGTGCCATGCGGGCGTGCAGGGCGTGGCTGCCCAGAATCACTCCTGCTTTCAAACAGCCAAGGTGATCGGCCAAGGCCCCCGCGTCTAACAGAGGCAAAGCCCAGTCCCCAATCAAGCCCGAGTGAATTGCAAGATCGCGCCGTTGGCTCAGTCCTGCCATAATCGCGCCAGGTAATTTACCGATGCCGGCCTGCAAGGTGGCCCCATCCTCAATCAAGCTTGTAACGTGCCGCACCAAGGCGTCCACATCACCGGAAGGCGCGGGGGTTGATAATTCAGCTGGCGGGGCATCGGCCTCTACCCACGCGTCCAAGACGCTCAGATGCAGCTTTGGCGCGCCCTTCACCACGGGCAGGCTGGGATTAATCAGGCCCAACTTAAAGATTGGGCGGCCAAAAAAGGCCGGGCTTGCATCCGCCGATAAAGACAGCGAGCAAAAGCCATCGGCATCGGGTGCTGCTAAATGAAGAACCGCCGCCTTGAACGGAGCCGTCGTGAAAAATCGCCAGGCTGCCGAGTAATGACTTGGGATCACGCGGGTCCGCCCAGTGGTGATGGTCTGGGCAAAGTCGGGGCTTGGCAGGAAAACATCTGCGTGGGCATTCGGTGAAAGCGCAGCCCAATCCAAACGATTGAGACCTGGAATGAATAGTCCGCAGAAACTTAAGTCATCCGCCAATCCGGGGTTTGCCCGAAAGGCCTCTGCTAAGCCTAAGGGTTCGACTGGACCTGCTGGGATAAAAACCCGCCCACCGCGCGCTTTGTCGGCCAATAGCAACGCCGCCTCCGTGAGAGAGTTCAGCTTCAAAGGCTGAACATTCGGTCTCGAACTCGTCAGGGTCTGCACGTTCTTGCGGCCTCTTTCGGCAAAATGGGTCAGAATGATTGCGCTTCGCGCATAGCATGCTATGTCCCCAATATGTCCGGACAAAGCTCAGAGTCTATACAGACAGGCGCGCCACACACAGCGGCCCAGCAGCTCGCCCAGCATGTCGCAACAACCCACTTAGAGCACTTGCCGGCTAACGTGGTGCAGGCCGTGCGCAATTTCACCCTAGACTTGATCGGTGTGGGCATTGCGGGCGCGCGCTCTCCCTATGCCGCCGGGGTGCGCCAAGCCGCCGCTCAATGGGGCAATGGGTCAGAGGCCCACGTTTTTGCAACGGGTGAGGCATTGCCGGCCCCCCATGCAGCCTTCGTCAATGCATTTCAGGCCCATGCATTAGAGTTTGATTGTGTGCATGAAGCCGCTGTGTTGCACCCTTTCACCGTGGTGGTCCCTGTACTTTTGGCCGAGGCGCAACGGATCGGTATGACCGGGGCCCGCTTTACTTCTGCAGCCGCTGTCGGCGTAGATGTGGCTGCCGGGCTAGGTGTCGCGGCCAAATCACAGATCCGTTTTTTCAGGCCAGCCACCTGTGGTCTCTTTGGGGCTGTAGCTGCTCTATCTCATGCAAGAGGCCTACATGCTGATCAGATTGCCCACGCCTTTGGCTATGCATTGGCCTATGCATCCGGCACAATGCAGGCCCATGTCGAGGGTACGCCTGCTCTGGCGGCGAGCGTAGCAGGGGCTGCGCGATCAGCATTTGTCGCCGTCGATTTGGTGGAGGCTGGTCTTCCAGGGCCGATGGGTTCGATCGATGGCCCGTTTGGTTATCTCTCGCTGTTTGAACTCGAAACCGCCCTTGAGCCTGTGTTGGCAAGCCTCGGTCGAATCTGGCGCGCGGCAGAGGTTAGCTGGAAACCCTTCCCCAGTGGGCGCGCCTCGCACGGTGGGATCGACATGATTCAGCACTTGGCGGGCCTAGGCCTGAACGCCGACAATCTGGAACATCTGACGATCTCGGCCCCGCCCTTGATCCACCATTTGGTCGGTCGCCCGATCGCGCCACCCCCACTCGAAGTCAATTATGCACGTTTGTGTCTGCCCTATGTTGGGGCGATAGCGCTAACCAAGGGCGACGTGGACCTAACCGATTTTACGCCCGATCGCTTGAATGATCCGCTCATCCACCAGCTAGCCGCCCGCATAGAAGTGGTGGTGAATGGCGTGAAAGAGGCCTCCGCCTTTGTGCCACAGTCCGCGCGTGCGCGCCTTAAGGATGGGCGGGTTCTCGACGTCGGGATTGAACAACTTTTGGGCACGCCCCAGCGCCCTTTGAGCCGCGAGGCTCATCTGGCGAAATTCCGGGCCTGCTGTGCGTTCGGCTTTGGCAGGACCAATCCTGATCTGGAAGACGCCCTCATTGAAGCCACAGACCAGCTGACCGAACTCACGGATGTCGGTCTGTTGGGCCGCTTTGCCGCAGGGATCCTCTCGTGACGGATTTACACACCAGCTTTGCCGAAAGCCTCGATTATCCAGCCCTCCTCAAAGACCATCCTATTGGCGATGACTTTGTGAAGATGGCCACCAGCATCAGTCGGGACCACTTGCGCGCCCATCAAGAGCGCCTGTTTCAAAAGCTCGTGGCGCGCGCGGCTAAGACGCAATTCTATCAGCGCCTGTGGGGCAGGCATGGCATTGAAGCAGGCGACATCCGCTCGCTCGACGATCTGCCGAAACTGCCTACCTTCGGCAAGCAGGAGATCGTTGACAGCGTCGCGCTTCACCCGCCGTTTGGTGACTTTGCGGGGCTCGATTCTTATCCTGATGGTAGCCGCCCGCCGATGATTTTTCACACGACCAGCGGCACAACAGGGCGACCCCAGCCGCTCTTCTTCGGGGCCAAAACACGGGAAGTGCAGAACCTCTTGCTGGCGCGCCTCTTCCGCTGGCAGGGCATGCGGCCAAGCGATGTGGTGCATTCGGTTTATGGGCATGGCATGATCAATGGCGGCCATTTTATTCGCGAGGCCGTCACCCGCTGGACCAGCGCCACCTTCATGTCGGCGGGCACCGGCATTGAAACGCGCAGTGCGGCGCAAGTCGCCTTGATGCGCGACTTTGGCGCGACCGTTATACTGGGCTTCACCGACTATATCAAAAAGCTGGCCGAAGTGGCCCGCGCCGAGGGGCTAGAGCCCGGGCTGGACATCCCCATTCGCATGATTTCAGGCCAATTTGGCCGGGAAGATAAGGAGGCTGTTTCTGCCCTGTGGGGTGGGGCGGCCTGCTATGATTGGTACGGCGTCGGCGATACTGGCATGATCGCGGGCGAAGGCCCCGACCGAGATGGTCATTACGTGATGGAAGACGCGCACTGGGTGGAAATCTGCGATCTCGATACCGCCCAGCCTGTACCAGATGGCCAAACAGGCGACTTGATTGTCACCTGTCTGTTCAAGGATGATGTCTATCCCATCATCCGCTTCAACACCCATGACGTCAGTGCCTTCCGAACCGACAAAAGCGCCATCGGGGTACAGTTCAAGCGGATTGAGGGCTTCCTCGGTCGATCCGACAATATGGTGAAGCTGCGCGGCATCAATGTCTTCCCTCAAGCCGTCGGGCCGATCTTGGCCGAACTTCCGGCTTTTGCTGGCGAATGGATCTGCAAAGTCATGCGCGATGACCAAGGCCGCGATGAACTTGTTGTGGTGTGTGAAGATCGCGGCGGCAATCCAGAGGCCTATCGCGAGACGTTGAAGCGCAAGCTGGGCATTGAAGCGCAAGTTGAATTGGTGCCCCCGGGCGGCACCGCTGCTTTGACCCAGATTGAGTCCAGACAAAAGCCCATTCGCCTGCTAGACCACCGCTGATGGATCGCTCGACTCTTCTCGCCGCCAATCAGGCGCTCAAGGCCTTTATCGACGTGGACCATACACCCGCGACCGGCGATGGTCCGCTAACAGGTCTTCCGCTAGGGGTAAAAGGCAATATTGCGGTTCGTGGCCTAGCCAATACGGCAGGGTCCGAAGCGCGTCGTCAAGCCATCGCTGCCACCGATGCACCCGTTGTCGCTCTCCTGCGTCAAGCCGGGGCAGAGATCGTCGGCACACTGAATATGCATGAAGGTGCGCTGGGTGCCACCACCGATAATAAGGCCTATGGTCGCTGCATCAATCCGTGGCGGCCTAATTTTTCGCCCGGTGGCTCGTCGGGTGGATCGGGTGCGGCAATCGCTGCAGGTCTGGTCGATGCGGCTTTAGGCACAGACACAATGGGTTCCATCCGTTTGCCAGCTTCTTACTGCGGGGTTTATGGGTGGAAGCCATCGGGCCTTTTAGTCTCCCAAATTGGCGTGGTGCCCTTATCGACGAGCTTGGATCAAGTCGGCCCTTTGGCAAAAGATCCTGAAACCCTCTGGGCCGTCGCAAAAGTGTTGGGCGCACCTACCCCACTTGCCTCGATGCAGGGCCTTCGCTTTGCCGTGGCGCGAGACCGTGTAGCCGCCGCGCCGCTCGTGCAGCCCATGTTTTCGGCAGCGTGTCAGCGCCTGCGAAATGTGGGCGCAGAAGTGGTGGAAGTTGATCTCGCATTAGGTTTCTCGGATATCGACATCGTTTTGGCCTGCCTTTTGATATGCGAAGTCGAGGGTGCGCGCGAATGGGATTCAGAACTCGCGAACGAGAACTCCGGCCTGACGCCAGAATTTCGGGCGATGCTGCTTTATGGTAAAAACTCACCCCAAGCGCGGATTGATCAATCCTATGAGACCATTGCGCTGGCCAAAGAACGTTTGCGCGCATGCCTCGGCCGAGAGGGATTGGCTGGAATCATCAGCCCAACCGTCTCGCATGTGGCCTTTGATCAAGACGTTGGCCCACCCGTGGACCAGGCCTATGCCACCATGTACGCCAATGTGGGCGACCTTCCCGCGATCAGCGCGCCCATGGGCCTGATCGACGGCTTGCCCATCGGCTTCCACGCCATGACAGCGCCTGGCCGTGAAGACATTGCGCTTGGCTTAGCAGGTGTTTTCCCACCGCTGGCTTTGCCGGTGTGGCGGGATTGAGCCCGCGCCGCGCCTACAATAGCTACCCCCAACACCCATAGCCCCGCCAAGGAAACCTTGCGAGGGTGCACCATCAAGAGGGGCCGGGGCGCGTGGTCCGCGCCAAATAGAGTGGGCCAGATTAACGGACTGGCCCGGAATACGGCGCAAACCGTGC
>JAIXQA010000062.1 GCA_027485915.1 Alphaproteobacteria bacterium
AGCAGGGTTGGCGCGGCAGCCGACAGGGCGAACTTGCCGGCCGTGTTCAAGACGCCCGAAAACAAGGAACTCATCGCCATGCCGACCAGATAGGGCATGGTGATTTGGGTCAGCAAAATGGCGAATTGGAACGCCTGCGGCTTATCGGCATAGCCACCGTGAATGACTAGCATGATCCAAGGCATAGCCAATTGCGCTAAGATCGTCACCAAAGCTGCGACCAAGGTCAGCACCGAAAAGGCCTGGCTCGCCACTTCGGCGGCCTTATCCTTGCCGATCTCGGCCTGTGTTTTGGCATAAAGCGGCACGAACGCCTGACTAAAGGCACCTTCGGCCAGAATTCGGCGGAACAGGTTCGGGAAAGTTTGGGCCGTTGCAAACGCATCACCCACCCAGCCCGCGCCCAACAAATTGGAGATGGCGCGGTCGCGGGCATAGCCCAAAAGGCGGCTCAGTAAGGTGAAACCAGCTTGAACAAGGGTATTACGGGCAAGCGACATCGACAGATCAGCTCCAATGGGTGCACCACTAACCTGTGCAGTCTCGTAGCGGGAGGGTCGCTACTGACATTGACCAAATTCAGGCAATTATCTTGCGCAAACAAGGTTTTTTCACCATGGTTGGGGCATGAATATGCCTTCACCTAGTTCGTCTGCCCCTCTTCCCACCGATATGACGGCTTTGCGGGAGGCGATTGACGCCATTGACGGGCAATTGGCGCGCCTGATTGCGCAACGCTCTGGCCTCGCCCGGGCCATTGCGGAAGCCAAAAAGGCAGCGGGCGATCAAGGTTTTGGCTGGCGGCCTGCGCGCGAGATCGACATTTTGCGCGGCCTTATCAAGCGGGAGCCCGATCTCGACCCCACTTTGGCAGCAGCTGTTTGGCGGGCGCTCATCTCAGCCAATCTCGCTGCACAGGGCGGGCTAGATGTCGTCACAACCTTGGAAGCAGCACCCTGGGCAAAACTCGCCTTTGGATCAGCGAGCGAGACGCGTATCCTATCAGCGGCAGACGCCCTCATGGCCACCAAAGAAGGTGCCCGAACCATTGCCTGCTTGCCTTGGCCTGCAAAGACTGAAAGCTGGTGGGCTGATTTGATGGACGTGAGTTTGGCAGGGGTACATGTTTGTGCCGCAAGCCCACAAATCGTCGCTAATGGTGCGCCTGCTTCTTTATTGCTGGCCCATCGCACGCCGGAAGCCTCTGGTGGCGACATCAGTTTGTTAGCTGGTAGCAAAGCCGCTTTATCGGGGTATGGCGGCACGCTTTTGAGCGAAAAGGGCGATCTGGCCCTGATCCAACTGGCAGGTTTCTTAGACCTCGATGCGCCTTTGGAAGTCGGGGTCCGCCTGATCGGCTGCTTTGCCTTGGCTTAGGCCTCAGAGGTCATAGAAGACATCGGTCAGATACAAGCCGTCACTAGGGGCGACTGGGCCACACCGTTTACGGTCACGCGCCTCCAACGCATCGCGCACATCTTGCGGACTCCATTTACCCCGCCCTACTTCGGATAAGGTCCCCATCATGGAGCGAACTTGGCGATGGAGAAAGGAGCGCGCTTGCACGCGGGCCTGAATCTCTGGTCCAAAAACGCCTTCTACCCGGCAGAGCTCAAATCGGCTTAAGGTCTTGATCGGGCTTTTTGCTTGACAATCAGCGTCGCGGAAGGTGGTGAAGTCATGCGTGCCGAGGAAATAATTGGCGGCCTCCTGCATGCGCTCGACATCATGATCTTGCGACACGCGCCAGACCCGACCCAATTCTAAGGTCAAAGGTGGACGCCGGTCGACCATGCGAAACAAATAGCCTCGGGCTTGCGCCGAAAAGCGCGCATGAAAACTATCGGGTACGGCTTCGACATCGCGCACCGAGACCGGACCCATATCGCGCAGCCAGGCATTCAACGCCTCTTGCAAGCGGAACGGGCCCCAATTCTTGGCCAGATCGACATGGATCACTTGACCCGTCGCATGCACGCCCCGATCCGTTCGCCCAGCCGCGTGGGTCCGGCGCAATTCGCCCTCTATCGCCACGATGGCGCGCTCCACCGTGTCTTGCACGCCTTTCCCGTCTGATTGGCTTTGCCAACCGGCGAAATTGGTGCCGTCATACTCTAAGGTCAGTTTCCAACGCTGCATCAGAAGCGTTTAGCGCAGCATTTAGCCACTTGCGAACCCCCTTGCTGCGTTGACCTTTTCGCTTCGTCAGCCTAGCGCAGAGAAAAATGAAAATACGGAACCAATGCTCATGAAAACTCCCCGCGCTTTCTTCAAACCCCTCGCCATTGGTGCGCCCGCGCCTTACCGTGACCTGCCAATCAAGGTGGAACGCATGATCCATTTCGTGCCGCCTCACTTGGACAAGGTACGCGCGAAAGTACCAGAGATTGCCAAGAGTGTGGATGTCATTCTAGGCAATTTAGAAGATGCGATCCCAGCAGACGCCAAAGAGGCTGCACGTGCTGGCTTTATCGACATGGCGCGCGAAACCGATTTTGCTGCCATGGGTACGGGCCTGTGGACGCGCATCAATTGCCTCAACAGCCCTTGGATACTGGACGATGTGATGGAAATCGTCGCCGCCGTTGGTAATAAGCTCGACGTCATTATGGTGCCCAAAGTCGAAGGGCCTTGGGACATCCATTATCTCGATCAATTGCTGGCCCAACTTGAAGCCAAGGCTGGCGTCACCCGCCCGATCCAGCTGCATGCCATCCTCGAAACCGCAGAAGGCGTTGCCAATGTGGATGCGATTGCTTTAGCCAGCCCTCGCATGCAAGGCATCAGCCTAGGCCCCGCCGATCTGGCCGCCAGCCGCGCGATGAAAACAACCCGCGTTGGGGGTGGTCATCCCGGCTATCGCGTCGTGGAGGACCCCCACGCCGATGGCCGTGCGCGCGCCAGTGTTCAACAAGATCTTTGGCATTACACCTTCGCAAAAATGGTCGATGCCTGCCAAACTGCCGGTATCAAGCCCTTCTATGGTCCGTTTGGCGATATTAAGGATCTTGAGGCTTGTCAGCAGCAATTCCGCAATGCCTTCATCATGGGCTGCGCGGGTGCGTGGTCGTTGCATCCAGATCAGATCGCCATTGCCAAGAAAGTTTTCAGCCCCGATCCGGGCGAAGTGGCTTTCGCGAAACGTATCCTTGAAGCTATGCCTGATGGCAGTGGTGTCGCCATGCTGGACGGCAAAATGCAAGACGATGCGACGTGGAAACAAGCGAAAGTGATGGTCGACAGCGCCAAATTGGTCGCTGCCAAAGACCCAGATATGGCAGAAGCTTACGGCTTTTGATCGCCAGTGCCTGAGACGCGGGCAGACCATGCCCACGTCTCAGGCGTGCGCAGCCCTACCGAAACCCAGCACAGCCAGCCACTTGCCCTAAAGGAAACTTGCCGCCAAAAGGCAGCATGCCTGATACCAATCCTGACTCCGCCCGCGACTTAATCAAAGACTTAGGAGCCCTATTAGGGGAAGTGATCAAGGATCAACATGGCGATGCCCTGTTTGATGCGATTGAATCAATCCGTGCGGAATCGGTGCGCGAATATCGTGGCCAAGCGCCACGTGGGGCCACCGTTAGCTTGCTAGACGGGTTGGAACTGAATGAAACCCTCGTGTTCATCCATGGCTTTTGCGTCTTCTCGCAATTAGCCAATTTGGCTGATGACTATGTCAGCCGCACTCAAGCCGTCCGCCAAGACCCTTTGGCACTCTTAAACACTCGGCCTGAGCTGACCGTGCCGCATGTGTCCGACGTGTTGTCTAAAATGGTCATTGCCCCCATCCTCACCGCCCATCCCACCGAGGTACGCCGCAAAAGCGTGCTGGACCGCGAAGCGGCGATCTCGGACACATTGGATGCGCGGATTGACCTGGTCGATGGGCGCGACATGCGGGTGGAGCGGTTACGCCGAGAAATCCGGCTCTTGTGGCAGACCCGTGTGCTGCGGGGGGAACGCATCGAAGTGGCCGATGAAATCGCTAATGTCGCGAGCGTTTTAGGCCGCTCCTTCCTGAAAGAAATGCCCAACCTGATCCGTCGACTGGAACGGCGATTGGGCACGGAATTGCCGGGGATTTTGCGGGTTGGCTCTTGGGTGGGCGGTGACCGCGACGGCAATCCTTTCGTGAATGCCCAAACCCTGACCCATGCGGTGATGTCGCATGCGAGCCTGTTGTTGGGCTCTTTTCTCGAGGAATTGCATCAGCTGGGCAGTGAATTGTCGATCTCGACTGAACTTACTGCCGTATCACCGGAATTGGCGCGTTTGGCAGAAGCTGGACACGATGCTTCTCCCCATCGGGCAGACGAGCCTTATCGGCAGGCGATTAGGGGCATTTATGCTCGTCTCGCAGCAACCTATCAGGCCATTACCAAAAAGGTCCCTGCCCGCCCCACCGACTTGGAGGCCATGGCCTATCATGGCCCGGGCGAATTGATCACGGATCTTGAGATCGTGCGCGACTCCTTGCGCGCCCATGCTGCGGGCGATGTCGCTGATGGGCGGCTTGCGCGATTGATCACCGGGGTGAAAGTCTTCGGCTTTCACTTTGCTCAAATGGAATTACGCCAAAACTCCGATGTGCATGAACGCACAATCGGTGAATTGCTGGCCGCGGCGGGCATTGAGGCTAGTTATGCGAGCCTGCCTGAGGAAGCGCGCATTGAAGTACTGCGCGCGCAATGGCGTTCACCCCGCAACCTAACCACGCCCTATGCGAATTATGGCCCCGAAACACGGAAAGAATTGGAAGTATTCTGGCAGGCCAGCGCCATTCGCACTGCAGTCGGTGGCGAAGTCTTGCGTCGCGTGATCGTCTCCAAGACTGACAGTGTGTCTGATCTTTTGGAAGTGGCCCTCTTGCTGAAAGAAGGTGGGCTGTTTGCATTGTCGCCCGACCCCAGCCCGCAAATTGCCATCGCCCCACTGTTTGAAACCATTGCCGACTTGCAGGCCAGCGAAGCCATCATGCGGACCTGGCTAACCTTGCCCGAAGTCGCCCGTGCCCGCGCCGCGACGAATCCGGTGCAAGAAGTGATGATCGGCTATTCGGACAGCAATAAGGATGGCGGTTATCTGACGGCAAATTGGGAAGTGCGCGGTGCTATTGGTCGGCTTGTCGCTTTAGGCAAGGAATTGGGCGTAACCATGCGCTTTTTCCATGGTCGCGGTGGTTCGATTGGCCGGGGTGGCGGGTCTTCACGCGATGCGATTGCTGCACTGCCTGCTGGTAGCATGGAATCGGGTCTGTCGGTGACGGAGCAGGGCGAGGTTATCTCCTCAAAGTATGGCCATCCAGATAGCGCCCGGGTATCTTTGGAGACTTTGGTGGGGGCGAGCCTTGAGGCGGCCCTACATCCAGTCGACCAAGCGCAAGAAGAAGCTTTAAGCCGGATCATGCCGCGCTTGAGTGATTTGGCGTTCAAAGCCTATCGCAGCCTTGTTTATGATACGCCTGATTTTGCCCGCTATTTCCACCAATCGACCCCCTTGAAAGAGATTGTCGATCTAAAGATTGGTAGCCGCCCTGCTGCCCGGACTGCCTCAGGTCGCATTGAAGATTTGCGCGCCATTCCGTGGGTATTCAGTTGGTCGCAAGCCCGGGTCAACCTGCCGGGTTGGTATGGCTTTGGTAGTGCTATTGCGGGCTATCAAGAAGAAATGGGGCCATCGGCGGCGGGTGAGCTTAAGGCGCTCTATCAATCCAGTCCCTATTTCGCCAATCTTGTTTCCAACATCGAAATGGTTCTAGCCAAGGCCAATTTGGAGATTGCGCGCCGCTATAGTGAGTTAGTTGACGACCAAGAGATGGCAAAGGCCATCTTCGCGCGCATTGAAGTGGAATGGCAAAAGACGTTGGAAGCCTTAGAGCTTGTGACAGGCCGGGCTGAACTGGTGGGCAATAATCCAGCCCTCGCTCACTCGATCAGTTTGCGCATGCCCTATCTCGACCCTTTGAACCTGTTGCAAGTGAAATTGATCAAGCGCTTGCGCGCCGGCCGAGACGAAGCGCAGGCCGAAACCGTCAAGAAAGGTATTCAATTGACGATCAACGGCATTTCCGCCGGCCTGCGCAATACGGGCTGATCAGGGCTTTAAAAGAGCGCCGAGTTCAGCCTTTGCTGCGTCATAATCCGCCCTGAAGCTGGGATCCTTTCGCAATTCTACCAAAAGCGCGGCGCTGAGGGCTTGGCCCGCGGCAACGTCGCTGGGGTAATGCACGCCGCACACGGCACGGCTGAGACCATAATCGAGACCTCGCGCCTTAAAGGCCTCTGCTTTTGTGGGGGCAAGTTCCGCCAAGAGTGTGCCGACCATCGCGCCCCACATGGCATGGCCGGAGGGGTAAGAGTTCAAGCCATTTTCCGGCAAACGGACGCAAGGCACCACGGCGGGATCGGCCAAGGGTGGACGGGGGCGTTTGTAAAGCTCTTTAAAGGGCAGAACCGTTGCACCCACATCGCGCGAAGCACGGGCCATTAAGCGAGCAAGGCTTGGGGCGCTTTCTGCCGTCACCTGAGGGCCAAGCACCGACCCAAAGGCGGAAAAGACTTCCAGCTTTTGATCGGCTTGTGCAAGGGCAACGCGTTCTGGCGTGCGCTTGGCTTGTAAGTCTAAGGCAGCCGCACGGTCGTCCTGATCTGCTTTTGAACCCGGAGATGGAGCCGCTGGGAAATTGGCGACCGCAACAGCGGCCGGCAAATAAGCTTTGATGTCTTCAGCACGCGCACAGCTGATGACGGCCGAAGTCAGCATGAAGCCGGCAAGAGCCCAGCCGAAAGTCGGACGAGCAAAGGATGGGAAACGCATGAACATCAGAACTCCTGTGGGTGCGACCCTTGCACCTTGACTGGCCTAATCCTGCTCAATCCGGCCAACCCGAAACGCGCCAAGATCGGCATAGACCGCCCTATCTGCGAAGGCGAAGGCCGCATCATCGACCCGAACATCGGTTCTGCGCAAGTGGCGTGACAGCGTTAAGCCTTCCAAGGTGCGGCAGCGAGACAGAGCAACATAGGTCTGACCATGGGCAAAGGCCCCACGCCCAAAGTCGACATGGACCGCATCGAAGGTGAGGCCCTGAGCCTTATGGACGGTCAAGGCCCAAGCGGGCCTCAGCGGTACTTGCCGGAATACACCCACCGCCTTGCGTTGTGGCACGCCCTCTGGATCGGGCTCATAGACATAACGCTCCCAATCGGCGGGCTCTATCTCATGCACACGACCCCCAATCCGCACAAACACAGAGGTTTTGCCAAGGTCAACCACCGTCGCCAAAGTGCCATTGACCCAGCGTTTATCGGGATCATTGCGTAAGAGCATGACACGCGCGCCAACCCGCAACACAAGGTCACTATCGGTCGGGAAAATGCGCTCATCAAACTGACCTTCGACTTTGGCCCCATAAGAGGCTTCCGGCCCAGAAAGGCGTGCCATCTCCAGATCATTGATCCGGCGAGCCGCTTCATTGGTAGTGGTCAGCACGATGGCCCCATCTCCATCCTTGTCGGAAAAGGGCGGGGGTTCGCCCACCACGCGGGAGTCCAAAAGCTCTGCATCCTCCATCGTCGGCCGTCCGCGCCGCATCCGGTCCAATAGGCCGAGGAAGGCGGCATCGGATTGGCGAAACACCTGACACAGCTCAATCGAAGTCCAAGAAAGCGACTTTACCGCGGGCGCATCGAAGAAGTAAGGCCCGCCAAACCATTGTTCGAGGGTCGGCTCATCCTCACGGCTGACGACAGGCGGCAATTGCGCGCTATCGCCGACGCATAAAAGGCGTACACCGCCAAACGGCCGGGGCACACCACGGTGCAAGCGCATGGACCGATCAATCGCGTCCATCAAGTCCGAGCGCACCATGGAAATCTCGTCAATCACAAGAAGATCGAGCGCCTTCAACATCCGCCCTTCGCGGACGCGGCGCACATCTTGCGGCTGGATCATGGCGGGTGGCAGCTTGAATAAGGAATGGATCGTCTGCCCACCGGCATTGAGTGCGGCGATCCCAGAAGGTGCGACAATCGCCGCCTTTAGGTCGGTTTCATCCATAAAGGCTTTGAGGAAGGTGGTTTTTCCAGTTCCTGCGCGGCCCGTCAGAAACACGCCACCTTCTGCCTTTTCAATCCGCTGTGCGACTTCGCGGTAAGGACCGTCGTCAAGCGAGTGGGCAATGGCTTTTGCCGGGCTTTCAATCCGCCCGTGACCGCCCTGCAAGCGCGCCATCGCCATAGCCCCATCGGCATCATCAACTTTTGCGACGATGGTGCCATTGCGGATGAGAACAGCGGAAAAGCCGCTTCCGGTATCCACCAGACGCGCAATTCCGCCCCGCAATGCCATTTCCCGCACTGTCTTCACGTTTGACCTTTTCAACTTCTTTCTTCGGTGGGTGCGCCTGCTGCGTCAAGCAGCCGCTGCGCCAATATGTATCGATTAGAAATTCTAACTTGTAACTCGCAAGCCGAAGTCGCACCTCTTGTGTTATACGCACGGACACAAGTGAGGACGAAACATGACCCAGGACGCAGCTAGCCCCGCGATACGCGCACAAGGCCGGATTTTCTCGAACATTACAGAGACAATCGGCGCAACGCCTTTGGTACGCCTAGACAAGATCGCTGCCAAGTATGGTGTGAAGGCAGAGCTTCTGGGTAAGCTCGAATTCTTCAATCCAATCGCTTCAGTGAAAGATCGTATCGGCGTATCCATGATCGAGGAATTGGAAAACCGGGGCATGATTAAGGAGGGCTCTGTCTTGGTGGAGCCGACCTCTGGCAATACCGGCATTGCTCTGGCCTTTGTGGCGGCCCAACGTGGCTATCGCCTGATCTTGGTCATGCCAGAAACCATGTCGCTGGAGCGACGGAAAATGCTGGCCTTCTTGGGTGCCGAACTGGTCCTTACGCCGGGTGCTGAAGGGATGAAGGGCGCGGTGGCGCGCGCCAAGCAATTGGTAGAAGAGACGCCAAATGCATTGATTCCCGGACAATTTGTGAACCCAGCTAACCCAGCTGTCCACCGCCGAACCACAGCCGAGGAAATCTGGATCGATACAGAGGGCAAGGTGGACGCCTTTGTCGCTGGCGTTGGTACGGGCGGGACCATTACCGGGGTTGGCCAAGTTTTGAAGCAACGTCACCCCGGCATTCAAATCGTGGCCGTTGAGCCTGCAGGCAGCCCCGTCTTATCCGGTGGCGCGCCCGGCCCGCACAAGATTCAGGGCATCGGCGCAGGCTTTGTTCCCGAAGTACTGGACCGGTCTGTAATTGATGAAGTTATCACTGTCACCAATGAAGAGGCTTTTGACTTTAGCCGTGACCTCGCCCGGACAGAGGGTGTGCCTGGCGGGATTTCGACAGGGGCAAATTTGGCTGCTGCAATCAAACTGGGCCAACGCCCTGAATATGCAGGTAAGCGCATTGTCTTCATCGTTCCCAGCTTTGCCGAGCGCTATATTTCCTCGGCCTTGTTTGACGGGATCGGCTAAACCGGCTGGCGGTCCGCGACGTAGAATTGAGGTCGTGGGCCGCCCCTGTCACATTGTTGAGATTGACAAGCGGGCATCAAACAGCCAGATGTGGCCATGTTTCCATGCAAATCTCCACAAGAAGCGATTGATAGGCTTCAAGACATCCACGCAGCTTCCGTTCAGGCCCTGCACGATGCCCTCGCCCGGTTTGTTCAAACCCGGGTCCCCCCGACACCAGAAGAGCGCGCTCGGTTTCGATATCCCGAAATTCGGGTGACCTATGCGCCCGATGGCCCACCACCCGTGTCCCAGCGCGCTTATGCGAAGTTCAATGCGCCTGGCATTTATACAACCACAGTCACCCATCCAGAGCTGTTTACCGATTATCTGCTTGAGAATCTTGAGCCCTTGGTTGGTGAGTATGGTGCCACAGTAGAAGTCGGGCTGTCCGATGCCGAAATGCCTTATTCCTATGTTATCGATGGCGTAACCGACCTCGGCGTCGGCGATGTGCCGCCACAGGAATTGGCGCGCTGGTTTCCAACCCCGCAACTAACCGCTGTCGGCGACGAAATTGTTGATGGTGAGTTTGAAATCCTGCAAGGCCAGCCCCGACCACTTGCCTTGTACGACGGGTTGCGGGTGGATTACTCGTTGAAGCGGCTCACCCACTATTCCGGGACGGAATGGCGCTCGTTCCAGCCTTGGATCCTGTTCACCAATTATGCGCGCTATGTCGACGAGTTTGTGCGTTGGGCGATTGATCAGATCCGCCAAGGCGGGCGCTATGATTCCTTGATCTGCTCTGGCGGGGTGACGATTGACGCCTCCAATCTGGACGATGACCCAGAAGGGCGTGTCGCGGCCAGCCCATGGCGCAAGTATCAAATGCCAGCTTATCACCTCACGACCAAAGACGGCCAAGGCATTACCCTCGTAAATATCGGCGTGGGCCCCTCCAACGCCAAAAATATCACCGACCATTTGGCCGTCCTACGCCCACATTGCTGGTTGATGGTGGGCCATTGCGGTGGCCTGCGGCAGAGCCAACGCATTGGCGACTATGTTTTGGCCCACGCCTATTTACGCAAGGACGAAGTGCTCGATCGGATCTTACCCGCCGACGTTCCCATTCCGCCAATTGCCGAGGTGCAAATGTCGATTCAACAGGCCGCCATGGAAGTTACAGGCGAAAGCGGCGAAGCCTTAAAGCGTCGTCTCCGGACCGGCACGGTGGTAAGCTTCTCGGACCGGAACTGGGAGCTTTATTGGGGCCGCGAACGGCGCTTGATCAATATCTCGCGCTCTATCGGCGTCGATATGGAAAGCTGCATGATTGCCGCCCAAGGTTTCCGCCATCGCGTGCCTTACGGCACCTTGCTGTGCGTCTCCGACAAGCCGCTACATGGCGAAATCAAACTACCCGGTACTGCCAATATCTTCTATGAGCGCGCCATTGGGGAGCATTTGAAAATCGGTATCGCAGCGATTGAGAAGATGCGCCTCGATGGGGTAGTGCTGCACTCGCGCAAGCTGCGCAGTTTCGACGAGCCACCTTTCCGTTAACGCGCGATGATCGGAACGAAAAAGGGGCCCCAAAACGGGGCCCCTTTTGTACTGTCGATTTGGTGCCGCCTATTCAGCAGCAGCTTGGCTGGCGCGCCGTTCAACTTCCTCTTTCAAAGCAATCGCCTTGTCTTCACTGGTGACGGTAGGCACCTTGGAGAAGAAACGTTTCACCTTCTGATCCAGATCGTCGATCAATGTGTAAACCGCCGGCACGAAGATCAAGCTCAGAACGGTTGACAAAGTCAGACCACCGATCACCGCAATCGCCATGCCATGACGGAACGCACCTGCGCCTGCAGTCGTTAAAGCCGCAGGTACCATGCCGGCGATCATCGCAATCGTGGTCATGATGATAGGACGCGACCGCTTGCGAGCTGCGTCGATCAAGGCCTCGTGGCGGGGTACACCACGGTGCTGGGCTTCGATTACAAAGTCGACCAATAGGATTGAGTTCTTGATCACAATCCCGATCAGCATCAACAGACCAATCATCACCGGCAGGGAGAGTGGTTCTTTCACCAGACCCAGCGCGATAAAGGCACCTGCAGGGGCCAAGAGGATGACCGACAAAATGGTGATCGGATGCAAGAAGTCTTTAAACAACAGCACCAGCACACAATAGATCAATAAGATGCCGAGACCGATGGCACTGCCAAACTGGCCAAACATGTCGCCTAATTCTTCCGCGTCACCATCTGGCTTCACTTTCACACCAGGGCCTGGGTTCTTATAGAAGTCTTCCTTCTGCAATTCTTCCAAAGCAGGACCCAATTGCTTACCGGGAGCCAAGCCAGACGAAATCGTCACAACGCGCTGTCTATCTTCGCGCGTAATTCGAGCTTCGCCTCCACCGAATTGAATGTCGGCTACGGCGCTTAAGGGTACAGTGTCACCCGAAGCCGTATTGACGCGCAAGGCACCGATCGCTTCGATATCAGCCCGGTTTTCGCGGGCTAAGCGCACCAAAATCGGAATCTGACGCTCACCGGCATTAAACTTGGCGAGGTTGAGCTCGATATCGCCGGTTGTCGCCAAGCGGGATGCCGTTGCGATTTCCGCAATAGAGACACCTAAGCGTGCCGCTTCTTCCTGCTTGGGCAGGATGTGAAGTTCAGGGCGAGTCAAGTCTGCCGAGGAACGTAGATCGACGGCCCAAGGTTTTTTCCGCATTTCACTCATGACCCGCTGCGTCGCAGCCGCAAGCGCATCTGGGTCGTCAGAGGTCAAATTGATCGACAGGCCGCCTGAGCCCCAACCACCCCCAAAGCGTGCACGGATACCTGGCACCGTACCCACTGACTTACGTAGTTCGCCTTCATAGGCCTGTTGCGAGATATCGCGGTCTTTGCGATCGACCAAGGAGATGAAGTAGGTGGCACCGGTCAAGTCACCATTGACGCTTTGGACAACAGATTTTGTTTCGGGCCGATCCATGACGATACCAGCAACTTCGCGTGCACGGGCATCAGCTTCGTCTGGTGAAAGGCCCGGCGGCAAGTCGATGCGCATTTGCACAAAGCCTTGGTCAATTGTCGGCGTGAAGGTTTTTGGCGCTAGATTTAACATCGCGAGCGACAAGATCATGACCGAAACACCAACCGCAACCGTTTTCCAGCGATTGCGCAAGGCCATCTCAAGAAAGGCGATATAGCGCTTGCCCGCTTCCCCTTCATGCTCCGGGGGCGAGCGCGTGAGAATAAAGGCAGCCAACAACGGCGTTATGAGACGTGCGACCAAGAGCGAGAACAACACAGCCACCGCAACGGTCAGACCAAAGCTCTTGAAGAATTGCCCGACGATGCCGGTCATAAACGAAACCGGCGCAAACACGGCGACAATCGTCGCGGTGGTTGCAACCACCGCCAGACCAATTTCATCTGCTGCTTCTAGGGCAGCCGAATAAGGCGACTTACCCATCCGGATGTGGCGAATGATGTTTTCAATTTCCACAATCGCGTCGTCGACCAAGATACCGGCCACCAGCGCGAGAGCCAAAAGCGTCACATCATTCAAGGTAAAGCCTAGAAGGCTCATGACCCAGAAGGTTGGAATGGTCGACAAAGGTATGGCGATGGCCGCCAAGAAGGTCGCTCGCCCATCCTTGATGACAAAGGTCACAATGCCTAGAATTACGGTGCCAATTGACAACAAAACGGTTTTGGAAATGTGAACCCCGGTTGTCGTCTCAATGACCCAAGCCAAGCCAAGCAAACTGATGGCAATAATGGCTGCCGCAGCAATAACAGGTCGCCATCCGCCCAAGAAAACCGCAACCACCAAGGTTGCCAACAGGGCACCTTCGAACAAGGTCTCCATCGACATGTCGAAGCTTTCTTGGACATAGTCAGTTGGCGTGAACACGGGTTCAATGATCAGATTGGGATAGGCTTTACGCAATTCTTCGATCTTCAGCTTGACGGCCTCATAAGCCTTCAAGGAGCTGGCAGTCTTGGAGCGCAGGACTTGGAACATCACAACCGGTTGGTCGTTAAAGCGGCCAATGCCACGCAATTCGCTGGAACCGTCACGTACATCGGCGATGTCAGACAAACGCACCACACGGCCACCGCTGAGAACGATCGGTGTTCTGCGAAGTTCTTCGACGGTCTTTGCGGAACCCAAAGCGCGGATGGTTTGTTCGCCTGCACCGGATTCTGATTTGCCGGCTGGCAAGTCAATATTCTGGCTGCGAAGCGCGCGACTGACTTGCGAGGCTGTCGCGCCAAAGGCGGTCAAGCGAGCAGGGTCCAAGTCAACGGTGATTTGTCGGCTGGCTCCGCCCCAACGTTCCACCCGACCGACGCCTTTTACCGCCAGTAATTGGCGGTTAAATTCACGGTCGATCAGCCAGGAGATATCTTCTGCCGGCATATCCGGACCACGCACGGAGTAGATCGCTAATGGCTCTTGATCGTTAAAGTCGATCCGCGCAACTTGGGGCTCATTGATCCCATCTGGGAGGTCAGAACGAATCTGCGATACTGCGGCGCGTGCGTCATCTACCGCCTTGGAAATATCGGTACCGATCTGCAATTCAACAAATGTCGTCGAACCGCCGGTGACCAAGGTCGTGGTCATTCTCTTGACGCCCTCGATCGAGGCCAATGCGCCTTCGACTTTGGTGGCAATCTGATTTTCCAGTTCGCTCGGCGCTGCACCCTGAAGACCTACCGAAACCGTAAAGGCTGGAAACTCAATATCCGGGTTTGAGTTGATCGGCAGCTTGAAGAACGCCCCAATGCCCATGATCGTGAGCATGAAGAACAAGAGGATCGGGGCAATTGGGTTTTTGATGGCCCAAGAAGATATATTGCGCATAACGACTTACCTTATTTCTTGGGGGGAGTTGCAGGTTGAGCGGGAGCCACAGCTTTTGGCACCGACTTTATCGGGTTGATCTTTTCGCCTTCTGCCAAGAAGGCGGAACCAGCAGTGACCACCATTGAGCCAGCAGGCGGGCCGCTGACCAATTCAACCGATGACCCTTCACGGGCACCGAGCGTGACCTTAACTTTGGTAACTGTATTGTCATTGCGGAGCACAAAGACGGAAGCGCCTTCCCGGCCATAAACCAAAGAGGAAGCAGGAACCGCTGCGACCCCGCGAGGCTGCGAAGAGGCATTGCCGGTCAAGAACACGCCGGACTTCACCGCAGGATTCGGGGCCAACGTGAAGCGGGCCAGACCTGTGCGACGTTGCGGATCAATTTGAGCGGGCAAACGCCGCAATGAGCCCGTCACCATCGAGCCGTCAGGTGCGGTGAATTCGGCCGCCATGCCGAGACTGAGACGGCTGATTTCTGACTCTGGCACTTCGGCGGCGACTTCAAGGGCATCATTGGCGACGATAACAAACATAGGCTGGCCGGTGGAGCCCGCGATTTCACCCACATTGACCGAGCGCGAAATGACTTGGCCGCCAACAGGTGCGGTGATCAAGCCGTTGTTTTGGCGTGAGTTGGATTGCGCCTGTTGGGCGATCGCAACTTCAAGGTCAGCGCGGGCCGCGCCCACTCGGGCAGCAGCCTGAGCCACAGCTTGGCGACGGCCATCGAGCAGCGCATTGATGTCACCCTTCTGCGTCCGCAAGCGCGCTTCGGCAGCGCGGGCGGCAGCGCGGCGGCCTTCTAATTGCTCGACCGACAAAGCACCTTCACCCTTAATCGACAAAGCGCGCTGATATTCAGCCTCGGCCTGTTCATAGGCGATTTGCGCCGATGCTGTATCCAAGGCGGTTTCCCGCGGCCCGGTTTCAGCCCGGGTCAGATTTTGACGGGCGGCGGTGAGGCCAACTTCGGCTTCGGCTAAGGCGGTCCGAGCACGGCGGACCTGTGCGGCCAATAGCTCGCTGTCCGCATTGACCTGACGACCATCTAGCCGGGCTAAAGCCTGACCGGCGACGACACGGTCGCCGGCGTCAGCCATGATCTGGATGACACGAGCCCCAGACGACGTCGGAAAGACCCGGGCTTCTTGCACGGCTTGAACTTGGCCTGCGACCACCAGGCGGCCAGTGAAGTTTTTGACTTCAACTGGGGCCACTGAAACAGCCTGCGGCATGCGGCCGCCCTCTTTCTTTTTGGCTTCAGTACCAGACTTCTTTTCGGCTTCAGCTTTTTTTGCATCGCCGGAATTACCGCACGCAGCCAAGCCCAGCGATGTAGCAAGGATAAGCGCCAAGGATACGGCTTGGATTTTACGCGTCATTAGAAGCTCCAATCGGCTTTTTTACCGAGTTTTTGGTAGGGGAGGGAATATGGATCGGGGTTGAAGCCGGATTGAGATAGCGCAGAACTAAGTTCTTCAGCGCTTGGGCGGCTTCTTCCGCGGTAAAGTCGTTCATAAAGGTCATTCGCAGGCCGAGACCATCGGCCGCGGCCATCAGAACAGCGGAAGCTTCTGCAGGATCCAACGTGGGTTCTACATGGCCCAATTCTTGGCCGGCTCGCAACAAAGCCGTGATTTCTGTACGAATTTTGGTCTCAGCTTCCCGCGCAACAGCGGCGAATTTGGGATTACGGACTGCTTCGGCCATCAATTCTGCCGCAAAGGCCGCGCGATTAGGCTCCGCATAGGCCTCAGCGAACTTCTCGCATAATTCCGAAAGCGCCAGCAGGAAGTTGTCGGATGCGCGCACTTCAGCGAAGGCCAAAGTTGCCGTGCGGCGCTCGTCATCGGCCATAGCGGCGATAATTGCCTCTTTCGAGGGGAAATAGCGATACAGACCACCTGGGCTTATACTCGCCTCGGTGCAAATCTGATCCATCGACGTTGCGTGAAACCCACGGCGCTCAAAGCAAGCTTGAGCTGCATCCAGGATCTCCCGACGTCTGATCTCAGCTTTCAACGGGTTGACGGTGCGCGACATAAGTCCTATTCCGATAGCGAACGTTCGTTCGCATTATGCGGCCTTGCTCCCGAGGTCAAGCGGTGGAGCGAAAAAACATCATTTTGTGGAGACAGCATGTCTACGTCGGCACTTGGGTTTCGGATGTCAGCCAATAAGAAAAGTCTCCGCAGGCTTGGCCTGAACGGAAGTCTGGCAGTCTTGATTTTATTGGGCGGCTGCGCGACCGGCGGGTCGGTCGGCTTTCCCGGCATGGGCGCACCAAAGGTGAAGAACCCGGTCAACTCTTTGCCGGATGCCTTCCGCGACATGCCACCTGCCCCGGCGGGTGAGAGTGCAGCTTGGTGGTCGCAATTTGCCGATCCTGTCTTAGACAAACTGGTGCGCGAAGCCTTAAGCGAAGGCATTTCGGTCCAATTGGCCAATCAACGCTTGATCGAGGCGCGCAATAATGGCCGCGCGACGATTGCAGGATTTGCCCCTCGCCTCACCGCAATTGGCTCTGCAGATACCGATTATGCCATGGGCGATACAAAGCTGACCTCTGCGACCGGTACAGCAGTCGAACAACAAACGACAGGGACTGGCATCCTTCGCGCTACGTGGGAAGTGCCTTTGTTTGGCCGGTTTGGGTCTGCTGTCGCGGGTGCGAAGGCGAATGAGGCCGGCGCACGCGCCTCACTGGAAGCCGCTAAGATTGCAATCATTGCTGATCTTGCCGCAGCTTATATTGATCTGCGCAACGCTCAGCAAAGCCTCGCCTATCTGCAAGAGGATTTGGCGCGGGCTGACTCACTGGCAGCGATTGCGCAGGCACGTGAAGCTGCAGGCCTCATTTCCTTGGCAGACAAAGGCTTGTCACAAGGCCAGGCCGCCCAAATCCGGCAGCGGGTGCCTGATGCGGAATTGCGCGTGCGCGGGGCGTTGGACCGGATTGCGATTCTGCGCGGGGTTGTGCCCGGCTCGCTCGATCAAACCTTAGCCCCAGTGAAGGATTTCACCTTCCGCGCCGACGCGCCACTGGTTGACGCTGTGCCGGCCAATTTTGTGCGCCGACGACTAGACGTGGCCCGCGCCGAACAAGATGCCGTCCTGCAAGCTGCTGGAGTAGGTATTGCGCGGGCAGATCTTTACCCTAGCCTCTCTATCGTGGGCACAATCACTAGCCTCTCTTCCATGGCCGGTAATCCACTGGCGCAAACTATCCAGCGCGGCAATTCTAGCCCTGCCATCTCGATCCCGCTGTTTGATTTCGGGCAAAGGCGCGCCAGTCTCAAGACCGCCGACGCCCGATTCCAGCAGGCTCTCTTAGCCTATCGCTCCACAACGCTGAATGCGATTGCGGAAGGCCAAAACGCCCTTGCCGCTTATGAGCAGGCGCAAGCGCGTGCTCTAGCGGGCGTAGAGGGAGAGCGCGCCGCTCAAGTGCGCTTTGATGCGACTTTGGCCAGTTTTAAGGTAGGTCTTGCTTCGTTTAAAGACCGCCTGGAAGCCGAAAGTGCGCTGGCGAATGCGCGTCAGGCGCGTCTGGCTAATCAAGCACAATTGAGCGACGCGGCGATTGGCCTTTACCGGACGTTTGCAGGGTCACCCGGCATATAGTCCCATGGTTAAGTTGAAAGGCGCTTTACCAAGCGCTGCATGAAGTCACACCCGGCTGCGAGCTGGGAGATTTCGATGAATTCATCAGGCTGGTGGGCTTGCAGGATAGAGCCAGGACCACAAATCACGGTCGATAGGCCACCGCCTTGGAAAATGCCGCCTTCGGTCGCATAAGCTACCGCACGCGTGGTATTATCTCCGGTTAAGGCGCGCGCCAAAGCTTCTGCTGCACCATGGGGCTCTGGAGCCATAGCTGGGGAATGTGAACGCCGCACCATGCGCGCGCCACCTTCGGGTGCCCGCGCCTTGATGGACGCATCAACGTCGGCGACCCAAGCTGCGACTTTCGCTTCATGTTCATCTGGATCATCACCGAGTTCAAACCGCATATCCCATGTGATGTTGCATGAATGGGCGAGGATATTAGAAGCGGTACCGCCATCAATCAGACCAATCGTGATCGATGTGCCGGGTGGCTCAAACGGGCTGGTGGCTGGCGCATTGGCGCGAACTTCTTCGGATAGGGCCCGCAGATTGGCCAAGAGGGGAACCGCCTCCATGATGGCTGACACCCCTTGTTGCACCTGGCTGGAATGGGCGGCACGCCCGGTGATTTCAATCTGAAAGGTCGATAGGCCTTTTTGTCCCGAGACGACTCCCATATCGCTTGGCTCGCCGATAATAACGGCCGCCGGCTTGGTATAATGCTGATTGAGTATTCGGACCAAAGACGGGGCACCCAAACAGCCGATTTCCTCATCATAAGAAAGCGCAATATGAATCGGGGCCGCCAAGTTTGCCCGTGACATTGCTGGGGCAAAAGCCAGCGCACAGGCTGCAAAGCCCTTCATGTCGCAGGTTCCGCGACCATATAGACGACCATCAAGTTCGGTGAGCGTCCAAGGATCAGTCGACCAATCTTGTCCGTCAACCGGGACCACATCGGTATGTCCTGACAGAACAACACCGCCTGGCGCGTCCAACGGGCCAAAGCTGATAATCAGATTAGTCTTGGTGCCGTCCTCATTGGGGACGCGCCGCAAATGAGGCTGTAAGGGTGCGACATAAGTCTCAACCCATTCAATTAATGCGAGATTTGAGTTACGTGATGTGGTGTCAAAGCCCACCAATTGGGCCAATATCTCAATTGCTTGGGTCAGGTTCTGGGTTCGGGTCATGTGTTGCATTGTGCCATGGCCGCAGCGATTAGGCCAATTCTTTCGTTCGTTAAGTTGATTTCAAGATATAAACATGTATTTATATCTCGAAATTTCATCCCGGAGTAGACCATTGGCCCGAGCGTCATATCTTTTCACATCTGAAAGCGTTTCTGAAGGACATCCAGACAAGGTCTGTGACCGGATTTCAGATGAAGTCGTCGACCTGTATTTCCGTCACACGATTGCAGAAGGATTAGACCCATGGGCCCTGCGCTGCGCCGCAGAGACCTTGGCCACCACAAACCGCGTTGTGATCGCTGGTGAGTTCCGCGGCACCGACACTGTGACCGAAGATTTGATCGCACACACCGCACGCATGGCCATCAAGGACATTGGCTACGCGCAAGATGGCTTCCACTGGCAATATGCTGACATCGAAGTGCTTTTGCATGGCCAATCGGAACATATTGCGATGGGCGTCGACGCCAGCGGCAATAAGGAAGAAGGCGCAGGCGATCAGGGCATCATGTTTGGCTATGCCACCAATGAAACCCCAGAGCTCATGCCAGCCCCAATTCAATTCAGCCACAAGATCCTGAAAGATCTGGCTGATGCGCGCAAGAGCGGTGTGCTGGCGATGCTGGGCCCAGATGCGAAGAGCCAAGTCACCGCGCGCTATGAAAATGGCAAGCCCGTGGCGGCCACCTCAATCGTATTGTCGACCCAGCACCTCGACGAGAGCCTGACCAGTGAAGACATTCGCGCAATTGTGGAGCCTTACATCCGCAATGCTTTGGGTGATATTCTGCCAATCGACCGTGATTGCGTGTGGCACATCAACCCCACTGGCAAATTTGTTGTTGGCGGCCCGGATGGCGACTGCGGCCTGACTGGCCGGAAGATCATCGTCGACACTTATGGCGGCGCGGCACCCCATGGCGGCGGTGCTTTCTCTGGCAAGGACCCCACGAAAGTGGACCGTTCGGCCGCTTATGCTGCGCGCTATCTGGCGAAGAACATTGTAGCTGCCGGCTTGGCTGACCGCTGCACCCTTCAACTTTCTTATGCCATTGGCGTGGCCGAGCCTCTCTCCATCTATGCGAACTGCGATGGCACCGAGCGCTGCGATCTGGATAAGCTGGAAGCCCGTTTGCCACAGCTTATGAAGCTGACACCACGCGGCATACGCGGCCATTTAGACCTGAACAAGCCGATTTACGCCCGCACGGCAGCCTATGGTCACTTTGGCCGCGCACCTGAAGCCGATGGCGGCTTCTCATGGGAAAAAACCGATTTGGTCGATGGTCTCAAAGACTTGCTGGCATAAATCACCAACCAAATACAGAAAAAGGCTGTCAGGTTTGCCCCGGCAGCCTTTTTTGTTGTCGCTAGCTGATATTAGCCGGCGATATACTGCGCGCCATTGATGGTCAGCGTTGATCCATTGATGAAGCCCGGATCCTCCACCAAGAAGACGACCGCGCGCGCAATTTCTTCGCTTTCGCCCAAACGGCCGCATGGAATGCCGGCTTTCACCTTGGCTAATGCATCCGGATGCATCGCTGAAACCATTTCAGTTGCGATATAGCCAGGTGCCACACAATTAACGGTTATGCCTTTGGCAGCACCCTCTTGCGCCAAAGCTTTGGTGAAACCGATCACCCCAGCCTTCGCGGCAGAATAATTGACCTGGCCGACTTGGCCCTTCTGACCATTGATGGATGAGATATTGATGATCCTGCCATAGCCCCGTTCGCGCATGCCATTGATGACCGGGCGCGTACAATTAAACAGGCTGTCGAGGTCCACATTGATGACGCCACGCCATTGTTCTGGCGACATTTTGTGGAAGAAGCCGTCCTTGGTAATGCCGGCATTATTGACCAGTACCTCGATCGGGCCAAGATCAGCTTCGATTTTTACCATTGCGGCGGCGCAGGCTTCATAATCACCGACATCAAATTTATAGGTCGCAATGCCGGTTTCGGCTGAAAATGCTGCCGCGGCTTCATCATTGCCACCATAATTTGCTGCCACTTTGTAGCCAGCATCGCGCAAAGCAATTGAAATCGCTGCACCAATACCGCGCGATCCACCTGTAACAACTGCAACTTTAGTCATGTTTCCCTCACCCGCCATGATGTGTTTATTTGGATGTCACCCTATCCAAACTCCATCGGCTTGGAAGTTGTTTTTATGTCGCACTACAGTCTAATGTGATTGATCTCCACCTTTCGGATGTTTCTGAGAAAGTAAAAGCCATGCCCCAGATTTCCCGTCGTCAAACTTTATGGGGTTTGGGCCTCGGCACAGCCGGGGCGCTGATCCTACCGGAAGCAGGTCACGGAAAGGGCCGTTATGCACTAAGGGCGGGTGCAGTGGCCACCGCGGATGAACCATCAGCTGAAATTGGTGTGCAGATTTTGGAAGCCGGCGGCAATGCGGTTGATGCCGCTGTGGCCATCGGATTTGCCCTCGCAGTCAGCTATCCAGAGGCGGGCAATATTGGCGGCGGCGGCTTCATGACGTTGGTCATGAAGGGTAAGCCCTATTTTTTGGACTATCGAGAAACGGCACCGGCGAAGTCGACGGCCGATATGTATTTGAATGCCCAAGGCGATGTTCGTGCCGGCAGCACCGTGATTGGCAACCTAGCTGCAGGAACGCCCGGCACAGTCGCCGGGCTCTTTGCGGCCCATCGTCGGTTTGGCAAGCTCTCTTGGGCGCGGGTGGTAACACCCGCCATCAGGCTAGCCCGCGACGGGTTCACGCCGCCAGCACAAATGATCAAAATCTATCGAGAAGCCTATGGCGAATTGGGCCGCGATACCAATTTGGGCAATTATTTCGGCGCAATGGCTGAGGGCAAAACCTTCACGCAACCAGAATTGGCCAAGACCTTGGAAGCGATCGCACGGCGAGGACCAGCTGGCTTCTATCAGGGCCAAGTTGCACGCCAATTGGTGGCACAAATGAGCCGAGGCAGTGAAAAAGGTCTGATTAGCTTGTTTGATCTAGAGCGATATCGGCCTGTTTGGCGCCCGGCCTTGACGTCATCTTGGCAAGGCTATGGCGTTGTTAGTGCACCTCCGCCAAGCTCTGGCGGGATTGCGCTGTTGCAACTCTTGGGCATGAAGGAAGCGCGTGCTGATTTGTTTAAGGGTGTTTCGCACAATTCTGCGGACTATATTCATTTGCTTGCCGAGCTTGAGAAGCGCGTTTTTGCTGATCGCGCTGTTTACTTGGGCGATCCAGATTTCGTGGAGGTGCCTGTCGCACGTCTCCTGGCCGCTGATTATATCAAAGCGCGCGCGAAGGACGTGCAGGCTGAGTTTCCATCACCTACTGCGCAAATTCAACCAGGTCTGGAAAAGCCACAAACCACACATTTTTCGGTGGTTGATTCGGATGGCAATGCGGTTTCCAACACCTATACCCTCAACGGCTGGTATGGGTCGGGCGTGGTGGTGGAAGGAGCAGGATTCCTGCTCAATAATGAAATGGATGACTTTTCGGCAAAACCTGGTGTCGCCAACCAATATGGCGTTGTTGGAGGGGATGCGAATGCCATTCAGCCATTCAAGCGCCCGCTGTCATCCATGACACCAACTATTCTGACCCAGAACGGCGTGCCGGCCATGGTACTTGGCTCGCCCGGTGGCTCGCGCATCATTACAACCGTCTTCCAAGTGCTCTTAAATGCACTGGATTATAAAATGTCATTAAAAATGGCGGTTGATGCGCCACGCTATCACCATCAGCTTTTGCCTGAAAACACCATTTTTACCGAACCTTATGCCCCAGCCAGTGATGACCTGCGCCGGGAATTAGAGCGACGCGGCTATTCCATTGAAGCGCAAAACTACAATGGGGAAATTGCCGCGATTCAGGTGTTGGACGGCGCGCCAATTGTTGCTCCAGACCCGCGCGCGCGGGGTGCCGGGCGCGTGACGCAAGGCGCGTTTGGTCATTAGTCTTAACGTGCAGCGCGCTTTTGAAGCTGCAGGACTTCGGCCAACTCTTTCGCATGACTAATCGCCACGCCGACACCATCATCATGTTCGATCTCAAACAATCGATTGAGCATGCGCGACAGTACCATGGCATCGCTGGGACCCAGCGGGCCCAAGCATTGAAGCGCCGTTCGCATAATCCGGAGCACAGGTTCGCTGGGAAGTTGTGCTTGACTAGCGGCGGAAGGATTTCGGCCTTTAGCAGACTTGCCCAGATTGTTATCGTTGAGATTGGTTGCGAGAGAAAGGATCGTCATGTCAAGTTCCAGAAACAAAAAGACTGAGGCTGGATTGAAGCTGCAATAGCTTCGCCGTACTGGTCAGGGTTGCAAATTGCGTGATGAGACACCGCGCGGCGTGTGTAAGTGACTGCGCGGACTGGCCAGGCTCTGCACTAGGCTGTGACACAGCATCAGCCACCAATGTAACCGAGACGCCCAGGTCCGCGGCTGCAACAGCAGTGGCCAAGCCAGAAGGCACCAAGGAGCGGCCGATCAAAATTATCTCTTCCGTCCCGCTCATCACAAGAAAATCACGCAACGCCGATGAGGAAAAGGCAGAGGGGCCCCGGCATTGAAAAACCGGCTCCTCGGGCTGGGGTCTTAAACTTGCGATCGGATTTGGGGGCCGGTCTTGACGATAGACATGGGCGATGTTCCAGCCTTGCTTTCGCGCTGCAGCCAAAATGAGCATGCTATTGTGGATGCATGTGCGCCAAGAGGCAGGTTCTTCAGACAGATGACCATCGGCAACTAGGTCGTTGCAAATCAGGAGTGGGGGTATTTGGTTCTTTGGACCCGGATACGCATAACTGTGGGAATACATAATCAAGCTTGCCTTGCTGCTCTTAATGGAATCAGTCGTTCATTTGAACGATCCAGAACGCCAGGTCGGTCCCACTCGCCTTCCGGTCTCAACAAAATCATCGGATCGCTATCTTTATGGATGGCGTCATCGCGCTTGGGGATGAACTTCTCAACCTCCACATAGGCGTGGTCGGAGAAAGCGAGATTGGCGCGTCCCGGCCTTGGATTGACCCCACAGGCACGCTGCCAAAGGCCAACAATAGATGGCTCGACATGGCCCAATGCATGACCATAGCCCTTTTTGGCTCCCAATTCGAAGGAAGCGTCCAAGAGCGCGGCGCCAAGACCGGACTTACGATAGCGCGGCAATACCGCGACCCGCTCGACTTTGAAGAATTGAGCAAACCAGCGCAATCGCACGCAGCCCACAGGCTCACCATTTAGGCGGGCGATGAGGTGCGTAGCACCCGCAAAATCATTGCCATCAATTTCCTCGTCATAAGGGCAAGATTGCTCGTGCATATATGCAATGGCGCGCAGCGAAATCACTTGCATGATTTCATCCAATCGATGGGCAACTCGAATATCCCAATTGGGTCCATTGCTGGGGACAAGTCGCTCGGGCAGGGCCGTGGTCGAAATCATGCTGCACCTCTGGTTTGCGAAAAGAGCGCTTCGGCTTTTTGGTGGGAGGGCATATAAAGGGTCCCAATCTTTGTGCCTTCTAGAAGGCCGAGATTCATCCGACCCATCAGGAGTCTTGCGCCGTCATCGGTCACTGCGCGCGCATACCAATCTGCCCGCGGCACAATGTGTTGCGAGATAAAAAGTCCTAGATTGACTAAAAGTCGGGCCGCCTCGTGCCGGGAAATAGCAATCCCCCATCCAAAGATGCCGATTGGCTCCTCTTCAAGCGTGCAGACATGGGTTGGGTCTGGGTTTACTGCATCAAAATTATCGGTCAGGACAGCTTGGTTTCCCGCGTCATTGAGCGGAACGATGCCCAGCAGACCACACAGTGGGCTGGAATCTGTGGGGTCAACTTCGCCTGCGAGACCGGCATGGGTGATGCCGAGCAGACCAAGCCTGGTTCGCTCATAGACCCATGTCATGGTCTCTAAACTCGCGATTGGTTCGCCGACCAAGCCTACAGCTAAAGACCGCCCCTCTATCAACCGCGACCCAGAAAGCGCGTGGACGTCAAAATCAGCGGCGGCACGAGCAATGCGCTCCACTGTCGTCCGGGCTTCCATGGGGCTTCGAACTTCTAAGTTTGTGCGGGTGAAATGATGCGACATGAATCCCTAACTGCTTGTCGTTTCGTCGGCTTTTTGGTTGACATCTGCGCCGCCGGAAATGGCACCGATGCGCTGCCTAAGGCGGTTCAGCCGCCATTTGGTCGCAAAACGAGGTTTACTCAGCAAAAAAAGCTTGGGGAGCCAGAAAAATTGCAATAGAGTGGCTGCTTACTTGAGGGGACCCTAGTTGAAGGAAGTCGTCCGCCACCGATCAGACCTATCTGATCTCCACGTTTTCTATGCGGTCGCGGTCTGCGGCGGGCTAAATGCGGCCGCGCGCAGCTTGCGAGTTGATCCTTCGACTGTTTCACGCGCATTGGACCAATTGGAGGCCCGCCTCAATACACGTCTGGTGCGGCGAACCGCGCAGGGTGTGGTGCTGACGAAGGCCGGCGAGATGGCCTTAGCCCGTGTTCGAACCATTGAAAGCCAGATTGCGGAACTCGAACGCGAAGTACTGGATTCTGAAGCGACCGCGCCTGTGGGTGCCGTTACGATATCCTGTTCTGACGGGGTTGGGGCTTATCTTTTGACACCGGCCTTAACCCATTTGTTGCGGGAAAATCCAAAACTCGACTTGCGGTTGGACTGCGGTTTATGGCCGAGTAATCCAGTGGAGGCCGATGCTGAAATCTCTCTAGTTTTCAATGCTGAACCGGCTCCGGGTTATATTTCAAAGCCGGTCGCTTATTTCCATTACGGCCTGTTTGGAACGCGGTCCTATTTTGAACTCTATGGGAAGCCGGAATCTCTTGAAGAAGCCCTTCGCCATCCATTTCTGCACCATACCGCCCAGACACTGACATCTAACATGACACGCAAAGTGCCCGCGTTTCAGGATCTGGCACGGCGGCGGATCGAAACGAATTCGAGTGCTGCGGTGGTCGAGGGTGTCTTGGCCGGGATTGGCATTGCAGGGATGCCAACCGTTTTGGCCTCGATTTATCCAGAGCTCGTCATGATTGGTGATGCCGTCGAACCGGTAGAGATGAGCCTCGTGTATCATCGCGATATTGAGAGAATTCCGCGGATCAAGGTCGTATTGAAATGGCTGGAGGCTGTCTTCGACCAGAGAACCAAGCCTTGGTATCGCAGAGAATTTGTTTCGCCCAGCGATTTTGGCCCCTTCATCGGAGGCCAAACATCTAACCTGCCGCTCGGGGCAGGCAAAGTTACCGAGAGGGTATCTGCGGAAACACAGGTACCTAAGCGCCGTGACGCCACTTCTGGCGTCTAAGTTCCTAGTAATGGAGTATGTGAAGTGTCCGTAAAAGAGAACGTAAACCCCCGTAAGGCCGATGACCTCGATCATTTTGTCGCGCAGCGAGTCCGTCGGCAGCGGGATGCCGTCGACATGACCCAAGACCAACTTGCACAGGCCCTGGGCATTTCGTTCCAGCAACTTCAGAAATACGAGCGCGGCGTCAATCGCATCTCTGCCTCGCGTCTGTTCCAGATTTCCTGTGTTTTAGGCGTTGGACCAGAATATTTCTATGAGGGCGTGGACTGCACACAATATGGTCTCACCCCGAAGTCTGAGCGGGCCGAAGGACCTCAGTCGTCGATCTTGAGCCTTATTGCACAAAATCCTGACGCGACTGATTTGGTGATTGCTTTTGCGGCGATTAAATCCTCAAAGCAGCGCCAAAAGGCGATTGATTTGGTGAAATTGCTGGCTGACTAATACCTGTGCCTTGGCGTTTGGGACGCCTCTGTCCCAACGCCATTGGTAGGGCTAGACACAACTTGAGCGAGACATCATAGTGAGCCTCATTAGAGTGAGGTATACATTTATGGATGATGTTTCCGATCTTGCGCCAAAGAAGGCATCTTCATTCCTTGGACGCGTCACGCCTGTTTTCCTAGCTCTCCTGGTGACGGGTGGATTAATTTATTGGTTTGTGAAGCCAAAGCCCGACATTCGCTATGCACGCTCTGAAGCCATCATTCTCAGCCAGGTCGAGCCGGGCGGCAAAGTCTTGTTGAAGCTAGAGCGTGGTGCCGAAGTTAATGTGATGCTGACCAAAGAACTGAATGGCTGGGCGATGGTTACGGTCCCGCCGTCAGGCAGTGGCTTTATCCAACTTAACGAACTTGATGTGGATCGTAGGCCGGTCTTGACTGGCGCCTATCGGGCCAAAGCATTGGGACTGCCGATACGACTGCGCGAAGAGCCGAATCCTGAGACGGCACAAGTGGATGAGATCCCGGCGGGAACCATGATTCAAATCTGGGGCTATACCGAGACGCCGACCGGAAAATGGGCGGAAATCACCCGTTATAAAGAAAAGGGTGTCGGTTATATCTTGCGCGACGAGCTCGAGGCCGCTTCAAACTAAAGCGGCCTCACGTTACCTGGGCTAGCCACGGGGGATAAGGATGGTTGCACCAGTGGTTTGCCGTCCTTCCAAAGCGCGATGCGCATCGGCAGCCTGCGCAAGGGGATAACGCGCGCCAATAACGGGGCGGATGACCCCTTGCTCGACCAGATTGAACAGATCCTTAGCCCCCTGGTCGAGTTCCGGCGTTGTTGCCACATAATCGAACAAAGTTGGTCTGGTTAAGAAGAGCGAACCGCGACGCGAAAGCTCCAGCGGTGAGACCGGCGCCGGCGGGCCCGAAGCGTTGCCAAAGCTGACCACCAAGCCACGGCGTGCAGCACTGTCGAGTGAGGCGACCAATGTGTCGGCACCCACAGAATCATAGACAATCTCGCAGCCTTTGCCGTCTGTCAGGGCTTTCACCCGTTCCGCAATTGGTTCGGACCGATAGAGAATGATGTCAGAACAGCCGTGCTCGCGCGCTAACTGGGCTTTGGCCTCGCTCCCGACGGTGCCAATAACGCGGACACCCAGATGCGCCAACCAAGCGCACGCAATAAGGCCAACCCCGCCTGCAGCGGCATGAAACAAAACCGTATCTCCGGCTTTCAATTGCCGCAGACGCTGGATCAAGAACTCGGCCGTCAATCCCTTCAAAAGGATACCAGCGGCAACATCTAGGCCAATTCCGTCCGGTACATTAATGGCGCGACCTTCCGGCACAGCGGCATATTCGGCATAAGCGCCAAGGGGACCCGAAGAAAAGGCTACCCGATCGCCGACTTCGAACCGTGTGACAGACTCACCAATCTCTGTCACGATTCCAGCACCTTCAAGGCCAAGCCCGGACGGCAACGAGATCGGATAAAGGCCTGTGCGCTGATAGGTATCGATGAAATTGAGGCCACAAGCGGCCATTTCGATCAAAATCTCATCGGGCTTCGGCCGAGGTATCGGCACTTCACGCAGTTCGAGCACTTCAGGCCCGCCGAGACGCGATAGGCCGATCTGCTGCATCATGACAAAGTCTCCGCGAAGAAGGCCATCGTCCTCTCATTGGCGAGTGCAGCACCTGCGGCGTCATAATGTTGCCCGCCAACGCGTGCAAAGGCATGGTCAAGACCTTCGTAAACATGCATTTGGATTTGCGCATGGCCGGCGAGACCGGCCTTCATCGCAGTCTGGGCCTCTTTGTTTACAAAAGAATCTTCTGATGCGACATGGAGGAGCAAAGGCTTGGTTTGTGCGGTCGCTTCAGCCAGGCGATCTTGAATGCCGACCCCATAATAGCTGACACTGGCATTGATGGTTGTCCGGGTTGCCGTCAGAAATGCAAGCAAGCCACCCAAGCAATAGCCAACAGCGCCTATTGTGGCATGCGTTTGGCGGATGTGGTCGATGGTTGCCTGAATATCAACGACGCCTTTGTCGACATTGAACTTACCAAAATAGTCAAAAGCTTGCTGCCACTCTTCTGGCGTTTGATCGGTGATATCAATGCCGGGTTGAATGCGCCAGAACAAGTCTGGCACGACCGCCAAATAGCCTTGTGTGGCATAGTGATCCGCCAAGTCCCGCATCACTTTATTGACCCCAAAAATCTCTTGGATCACCACCAAAGCGCGGCCGTTAGCTTGTGCTGGCTTGGCCACATAGGCAATGAATGCGCCGTCTGGTCCGTTGATCGTGACATGCTCGCCCATATGTGTATCCTCCGAAAATCAGAATTGATCGCCGCCTCGCTTGACCTGACAAGAGTCGAGCCCCAAGTGAGGGGTGTTACGGCTATGACCTAGTCGCAAGACCCAAGGATGACAATCGATTTTGTTACCTTTGGAGACGGCCGCAGATTTGGAGATAGGCAGCATGAAAGTCAGCATTGAAGTGGATTTAACGCCGAGTGAAGCACGCGAGCTGTTGGGCATGCCGAATCTAACCTCCATTCAAGAGGCCTTTGTCGGGATCGCGAAGGACAAGATCGAGAAGACCGGAAATATGGTCGATGTCGAACCGATGTTGCGGACTTGGACCGGCTTAGGCGGTGCTGCTACCGAAGCATTCGGTGCTCTCGTGGGCGCGGCCTTAAAGGTTGCGACCAGTGATGTCGGCCCCAAGACGACGTCTACCGCGGAAAAGAGCACGAGCGACAAGACCTCGTGATTGCCTCTACCATTGTGGCCCTCGCCTCTGGGCCAGGGCCTGCCGGGGTCAGCATTATCCGTTTGTCTGGCCCCGCCTGTGGGGCAGTTGCTCAGCGTTTGATCGGTGGGACACCTAAGCCACGGCGGGCAAAGCTTGCTAAAGTGGTCGACCTAGAGGGCGAAGCCATTGATAATGCTTTAGTTCTCTATTTTCCGAAGCCAAGAAGTTTTACGGGCGAAGATGTCTTGGAGCTTCATGTGCATGGGGGCCGAGCTGTCGTTCGTGATACGATCGAGGCTTGCTTAGGGATTGATGGTGTTCGCTTGGCTGAAGCAGGCGAGTTCAGTCGGCGGGCTTTCATGCATGGCAAAATGGACCTGACCGCAGCAGAAGGCCTAGCTGATCTGGTTGAAGCAGAGACTGCAGCGCAGCGCCGTCAAGCTCTTAGGCAGATGGAAGGTGAGTTGGCGGATGAGGTCGGTCGCTGGCGTGAGGCTGTGATCGATTGCCTCGCGGACGCGGAGGGTGACATTGATTTCCCAGATGAGGACTTGCCGCCGGGCCTAAGCGAACGTGCACGTCATCGCATAGAGGACCTAAAATCCCGCCTCGAAGTCTATTTAGACGAGTCACGTCGAGCAGAGCGCGTTCGAAATGGCTTTCAGGTAGCTATTGTCGGTAAGCCGAATGCCGGTAAATCGAGCCTTATCAATCAATTAGCGCGTCGCGACGCGGCCATTGTATCGGCAATTCCCGGAACCACTCGGGATATTGTGGAGGTGCGATTGGTTCTGGGTGGTATGGTCGTTCTTATCTCAGATACCGCTGGATTGCGTGAGTCTGACGACTTAATCGAGATAGAAGGTGTTCGCCGTGCTCGCCAGCGAGCATTGGAAGCGGATCTGAGATTGGCCCTCATTACTGATCGCGCCGATATGTCAGAGTTTGTTGACCTGATGGGCGATGGGGATCTTTGGCTTCTAGGTCAAGCAGATCGACTTGAATGGACGTCTCAGTCACCTAGAGAATTGCTGGTTTCGAGCATCACGCGCCAGGGCCTCGAAGAACTTGAAGCAAAGATCAAGAGTCGCGCGCAAGCAGATCTAGGGAGATCTGAAGCCGCTCCGTTGACCCGCTTACGGCATCAGGAGGCCGTGCGGGAGGGCATTCAGGCCCTGGATCGAGCGTTGACCGCTTCGGTCCAAGCACCAGAACTGGTTGCCGAGGACTTGCGCTTGGCCGCTCGGGCGTTAGGGCGCGTAACCGGGCGCGTCGATATGGAAGACGTACTTGACCGTCTCTTTTCGCAATTCTGTATTGGGAAATAAGTCTTAGTCTGCCCGTCCGTTTCACGTGAAACAGCTCTGAACGGATGAGTCGACCTATGCGCGAAGTTTCGCTATGTAGGCCGCCCCACTGAGAGGCAAAGCTTTGGCACATAGCGCTTACGACATCATCATCATTGGCGGCGGTCATGCCGGTTGTGAGGCCGCAGCGGCGAGCGCGCGCGTTGGCGCGAAGACTTTGCTCGTCACTCACAACGCGGCAACCATAGGCGAAATGTCGTGCAACCCTGCGATCGGCGGCCTCGGAAAAGGCCATTTGGTACGAGAGATCGATGCGCTTGACGGCATCATGGGCAAGGCAGCTGATGCGGCCGGAATTCAGTTCCGCATGCTAAATCGCTCAAAAGGCCCCGCCGTTCGAGGCCCTCGAGCCCAAGCCGACCGCAAATTGTATCGGGAAGCCATTCAAACGATTTTGGCTGAGCAAGAGAATCTTGCCATCTTGGGCGCGGCAGTCGAGGATCTTATTCTTATGGAGGGGACCTGTCGCGGCATTATTTTGGGAAATGGCGAACAGATTGAAGCGGGGGCAGTCGTTCTCACGACCGGTACATTTCTAAATGGGATGATCCATTTGGGTCAAAGAACTTGGCCCGCTGGCCGGATTGATGAAGCGCCCGCAATTGGCTTAGCACAAACCCTCTATCGGCTTGGCCTACCCATGGGCCGCCTGAAAACTGGCACGCCAGCACGGCTTGATGGACGGACGATTGATTATTCTGTCTGTGAGATGCAACCCGGCGACGAACCACCAATCCCCTTTTCTTTTTTAAATGAGCGCATCACAACGCCACAAGTTCCATGTTGGATTACATGGACGAACGAGGCGACGCATCAAATCATTCGGGATAATTTGCATTTATCGGCTGTATATGGCGGCGCAATTGAGGGCCGCGGCCCACGATATTGCCCATCAATCGAAGACAAGATTGTGCGCTTCTCCGACAAGGATCGTCATCAGATCTTTCTTGAGCCTGAAGGACTCGATGACCCAACAATTTATCCCAACGGGATATCAACCTCCTTTCCCGAGGAAGTCCAAGCGGCGTTCATGCGCACGATTCCCGGCCTCGAGAAGGTGGAGATTTTGCGTTATGCCTATGCGATTGAATATGATTACGTTGACCCGCGCGCCTTGAGGTCTGACCTTTCAGTACAAGCGGTTCCGGGCCTTTATCTTGCCGGGCAGATCAACGGCACGACTGGATATGAAGAAGCAGCAGCGCAGGGCCTGATGGCGGGCCTGAACGCGGCCCGGCATGTAGCCGGCCACGACGCGTTTAGCTTTCGGCGCGATCAGGCCTATATTGGTGTGTTGATTGACGATCTGATTACGCGGGGTGTGTCTGAGCCCTATCGTATGTTTACATCGCGCGCTGAGTATCGCCTGACGCTTCGAGCGGACAATGCTGACCAGCGCTTGACGCCAATTGGTACTTCGCTTGGGCTTGTCGGAACCGCAAGGGCGCAAGCTTTCGCTGAGAAACTTGATGAGATCTCAACAGCGCGCGCCTATGCGCTGGAGACCACTCTGACGCCAACAGAGGCCATTAGGCTTGGGCTGCACGTCAATCAAGATGGTCGGAAGCGCAGTGTCTTGGAACTGATTGCACATCCTCAAATCGGCCTGCCACGTGTTTTGGACATTTTTCCCGACCTGAAGGGGATGAGCGACCGCGCGCTAACACAATTAGAGACCGAAGCTGTTTATTCAGGCTATCTAGACCGGCAACAGGCCGATATCGTTGCTTTCCGCCGCGACGAGGATTTGGAATTGCCCCAGGATCTGGACTACCGCGCCATTGGCGGCCTCTCAAACGAGGCTCGGGAGAAGCTTTTGGCGGTGCGGCCCGCGACTTTGGGTCAGGCCTCTCGCATTGAGGGCATGACGGCGGGTGCCTTAACCGCACTATTGGCTTTTGTTCGTCGAGGGGTCAGCGCCCGTGCATCGGCCTAATTTTGGTGCGGGGCGCAGACCTGCGGATGTCCAAGCACTACTTGTCTCCGACTATGGTGTTTCACGTGAAACCATTGATCGATTTGAGGCCTATCAGGCCATACTTATCAAGTGGGCCCCCCGAATCAATCTAGTCGGCGCTTCGACACTCAACGCATTTTGGGATCGCCATATCCTCGACTCAGCACAAATCCTGCCCTTCGCCCATCCCAAAGCAAGAACCTGGGTAGATTTTGGCTCCGGCGCCGGCTTTCCGGGTCTCGTTCTTGCGGCCATGCTGCATGACCGTCCCGACAACAAAGTAACCCTTATTGAAGCGAGCGCGAAGCGCTGTGGGTTCCTCCGGGAAGCGGCGCGTGCGATGCAGGTGCACGTCGAAATTGTGAATGATAAGCTTGAAAATGTCGCCGCGCGACCTGTCGACGTCATTACGGCCCGGGCCTTCACCGCTCTAGATCGTCTGCTTTCCTATGCTGAACCATGGCAGGGCCCACACACGCAATCACTGTTTCCAAAAGGGGAAGAAGTGTCCGCCGAGCTTGCGCAGGCCTCGACAAACTGGCTGTTTAAGTCGACAATCCACCCATCGGTCAGCGATGTACGAGGCTGCATCGTCGAGATCACCGAATGCCAAGCCAGAACAAGGTCCACGCAACTATGAAGAAGACACGAGTCATTGCTGTGGCAAACCAAAAGGGTGGGGTGGGCAAAACCACAACAGCAATCAATCTCGCGACGGCACTTGCTGCGGTTGGTGAAACGGTTCTGATCCTCGACATTGATGCCCAAGGCAATGCCTCAACGGGCTTGGGCGTTTCTGC
>JAIXQA010000071.1 GCA_027485915.1 Alphaproteobacteria bacterium
CAGCAGCAATGCCGGTGTCGAGGATGGAAGAGGCACGATCTGCCGATTCACGCACGCGGTCATAGGCACCGACGTCGGAACGCATTTTATTGGCAATGGCAAACAGTGCGCCATTGTCTTTTGCTGAAGCAACTTTCAGGCCGGTGGCAATCGCATTTTGCGTCTTGTCCATCTGGTCATTGGTGCGGTTCAGAGTTTGAAGCGCAACCATAGCGCCTTGATTGGTGTTTACGCTGATCATTCTTGATCTCCTTACTGGTACTAAAATCACACCATTCAGGCATGAAAGTCATTCAGACTTGACCTGACATTAGAGAGCGAACGCGCATTTTCAGTTTTATAAATAGAAGCAATTTTATCGAACTCTTGGTAACTACGAACTCATGTCGAAAAAAATGCGAATAATGCAGGATAAAAACAAAAAAAGGGCTTGGAGCAAATCTGTCCAAGCCCATTCTGTTTTGGATTTTTCTTCGGCTTTAGCGGAACAGCGAGAGCGCTGTTTGCGAGGAAGAGTTGGCAATCGACAAGGCTTGAACGCCCAATTGTTGCTTGACTTGCAGAGCTTGCAATTTGGCACTTTCTTTGGCGAGGTCGGCGTCGACAATGGCCCCGATCCCGTTGCTCAATGCATCTTGCAACTTGCCGATGAAGGTCTTGTGTACTTCCAAGCGCTTTGCACCCGCACCCCAGGTCGCCAATTGGGTACCCAAGTTGGTGATGGAAGCGTTGACTTGGCCAAGTGCCGTGTTTGACGTAGTGTTGTCGGTCAGGACCGCCGCCGCCGCGACAGTGACTGTGGTGCCACCCAAGGCCAAGCTGGCCCCGGCGATGGTGATGGTGTTACCCCCAGCTGCATCACCTAAAGAAACCGCCGAGTTTGGCGTACCTTGGATCATGTTGGCACCGTCAAACGAGGCGTTTGCAATCACGCTGGTAATCTGGTCACGCAATTGCAAGAAGTCGGCAGCGAGCGCGGCCTGCGCAGAGGCGGAGTTGCCCGCCTGTGTGCCGGCCAAAGCCTTGCCCTTCATTTCATTCAGCAATTCCATGATGCTTTCGCCAGCCGCGATGCCGGTATCCAAAATAGAGGCTGCACGATCGGCCGATTCCCGCACGCGGTCATAAGCTGTCACATCCGAACGCATTTTGTTGGCAATGGCGAACAGAGCACCATTATCTTTTGCTGAAGAGACTTTCAAACCCGTGGCAATCGCGTTTTGCGTCTTGTCCATGTCGTTATTGGTGCGGTTCAGGGTTTGTAGGGCAACCATAGCCCCTTGATTGGTATTTACACTGATCATTCTTGATCCTCCGGTACGTACTAAAATGCATCTTTCAGATGCACCGATCCTTTTGATCTACGCCACAGTAACAGCCCGGATGAAATATTTTTATAATAACCATATAAAATTTTATCGACTTGGCACTTTTTTCACAATCCTGTGAAATAAAATACAAAAAAAGGCCCAAGCATTTCTGCTTGGGCCAATTTGTACAGTACTTTTTTCTTCTTATTTTCTTTAGCGGAACAGCGAGAGCGCTGCCTGCGAAGAGCTGTTTGCGATAGACAATGCCTGAATGCCGAGCTGAGACTTGGTTTGCAAGGCTTGCAATTTCGCGCTCTCTTTAGCGAGGTCGGCATCTGCAATGGAACCGATCCCGCTATTCAAGGCGTCTTGCAACTTACCGATGAAGGTGCGGTGTACTTCTAGGCGCTTTGCCCCGGCACCCCAAGTCGCCAATTGCGTCCCCAAGTTATTGATCGACGTGTTGACGAGGCCGAGCGCAGTTGTAGCGTTTGCGGCGCTGTCCACGGCAGAAGTAGCTGTCACGGTGACGATCGTACCACCCAAGGCCAAGCTGGCGCCGTTGACTGTGATGGTGTTGCCGCCTGCCGCGTCACCCAAGGACACGGCGTTGTTTGGGGCGGCGGCAATCATGTTGGCACCGTCAAACACGGCGTTTGCAATGATGCTGGTGACCTGGTCGCGCAATTGTGCGAAGTCAGCAGCCAAAGCGGCTTGAGCCGACGCAGTCAAGCCAGCTTGCGAACCGGCGAGGGCTTTGCCCTTCATTTCGTTCAACAATTCCATGATGCTTTCGCCAGCAGCAATGCCTGTATCCAAGATGGAGGCTGCGCGGTCAGCAGATTCGCGGACGCGGTCATACGCGCCGACGTCAGATCTCATTTTGTTTGCAATAGCCCAGATCGCACCGTTATCTTTGGCGGTTGCAACCTTTAAACCCGTCGAGATTGCGTTTTGGGTTTTGTCGAGATCAGAATTGGTTTTGTTCAATGTTTGCAGCGCAACCATGGCGCCTTGATTCGTGTTTACGCTGAGCATTTCTTTGCCCTCATCCATACTAGGTTTTCACTTGCATTCAGCAAGTCGTATTCGTTTTGAATACCAGACCACGCTATCAATGAGTTCTAAACGTCCCGTTGAGGAGTATGGTAAACAAATATCTAATTCAAAATAATTGCAGGTATTGTCAGATATCGCTTTTTGTCTGTTGAGGAGTTAGCTTTTTTATTTACTTTCAATGTGTTCATGGGTGAGTTGTACCCCGATTTTGGCTTTGCATCATCCTTACTTCCGTATTAGGCTCGATAAAATTTTATCGAAAAAGTGGGGAAAGATAACATGCGAGTGATGGGAATTAAGCTGATCCCTTTGATCGTCGCGTCCGTCGTGATCTATTCGGTCGGCGCGTTGATCTATGGCGTTTTGTTTTCCACCCAATGGATGGCCTTATCGGGCTATACGCCCGAGATGCTGGCAGGCGAACAATGGCGGATGGCCTTAAGTCCGATCATGCCCATCATGATTGCTCTGGGCGTCGGCGTCCTCATCAAAGATCGCGGTATCACCACTTGGATGGCGGGTCTGCGGCTGGGGACCATGGTTGGCCTTTTCTTTCTGGTGGCGGCGCGCCTGTATAATTTCGCCTATGGTAATGAGCCGTTGGGCCTGCTTTTGATGGATTCTGCCCATCTCCTAGCCAATGGCATGATCGCTGGTGCCGTTCTGGGGGCGATGAAAGCCGCCGAATAAGAGGCTCGCGAAGCGGCCCATGAAGTGATACCCCGTGCCAATACCAATCAGGCTGAACCCATGATTCTGGTTCAACAGGGGACCGTTCTTGCGCATTTTGATTTCTAACGACGATGGCATTCATGCGCCGGGCTTGGCTGTTCTAGAACGCATCGCATTATCCATCAGCTCAGACATCTGGGTGGTTGCGCCCGAGGTAGAGCGTTCGGGCGCGTCGCGCGCTTTAACCTTGACCGAGCCGGTGCGGGTTCGAACTTTAGGCGAGCGCCGCTTTGCTTGTTCGGGTACACCTACCGATTGTGTGCTTTTGGGTATTGATGAATTGGTTCAAGGTGGCCGCCCGGATCTGGTGTTGTCAGGGGTCAATCGCGGGCAAAACCTTGCCGAAGATACCAGTGTGTCGGGTACTGTTGCCGCTGCTGTTCAAGGTATGCAAATGGGCGTGCCGTCGATTGCTTTGTCGCAAGCGGTCAATTTCCGGATTGGCCAGCCTATCCCCTGGCATACGGCCGAAGCCCATGGCGCAGAGGTCCTACGGAAGCTATTAGCCAAGCCTTGGCAAGACGGTGTGGTGATGAACGTCAATTTCCCCGATTGCGAGCCTGACGAAGTCAAGGGCCTAGAAGCTACCTTTCAAGGTTTTCGCGACGAGTGCATTCATCAGATTGATCGCCGCAGCGATCTGCGTGGCAATGATTATTATTGGATCGGGTATCGCGGCAAACTGTCTAAGCCCCCGGCGGGCTCAGATCTTTTGGCGATCTATGAGAACCGTATCTCCGTCTCGCCCCTCCATATCGATATGACCGAACATAGCGCCATAAGCGCGCTGCGGGAGGGGCTTGGAACATGAGCGAAGATCATGGTCGCGCCCGGATCGTGCTTGCCCTGCGCAAGGCGGGGATCACAGACCCCATGGTGTTGAACGCCATTGAAACCATCCCCCGGGAAGTCTTCATGTCTGCCGGTTTTGAAGGCCGTGCGTGGGAAGACGCCGCATTGCCAATCGAATGCGGCCAGACCATCAGCCAGCCGTATGTTGTGGGCATTATGACTGCCGCGTTGGAGCTGACCGGGCGGGAAAAGGTTTTGGAGATTGGCACGGGCTCTGGCTATCAAACCGCCATTCTGTCCAAACTGGCGCGCCGCGTCTTTACGTTAGAGCGCTATCGCACCCTGCTTCGCTTGGCGCAAAGCCGTCATGAGACACTTAAGCTTACCAATATTGTTTCTAAATGCAGCGATGGTGGTTTAGGCTGGCCTGACCAAGGTCCGTTTGATCGGATTATCTTTACCTGTGCTTCCCCCGTTCGCCCGGACGCGTTGCTGGCTCAATTGGCCCCGGGCGGCATTCTGGTTGCCCCCGTTGGGGCAGGCGCGGTGCAAGAGTTGTTGCGCTATCGCCTGCGTGACGATGGCGTCTTTGAAGAAGAAGCGCTCATGGATGTCCGTTTCGTGCCTCTCTTGCCTGGGGTCGCGCGCGAAGCCTGAGCGTCCGAATGGCGCGGAAACGCCTGCTTAACCATGTTGTGCGACAGCTTGGCCTATGCGTCGCGCCATCAGCCTCATTCTGATTTTGACCCTCACGACCAGTGGCCTGTCGCCGCTCGCCGCTCAACCAGCACCTGGCATGGCGGACTTTGATCCGACGAATCCACCGACCGAGACCCGCGTCATGCGCGGCGAGACGCTCTATGCGATTGCAGAACGTACGCGGTCACCCTTGGCTGGCCTCATCCAAGTCAATGATTTGCGTGCACCCTTCGCCTTGACGCCCGGCCAAATTCTGAAACTACCACCTTTGAAAGTGCATATTGTGCGGCGCAATGAGAGCTTCGCGGCGATTGCACGACGCTATAATGTGGATGAGCGGTCGCTGGCTCTATTCAATCGTTTCCCACGCCCGGTGAAACTTCAGCCCGGCCAAAAAGTCATCCTGCCAGCTCTTGTGCGCGATCAATTGACGGGGCTTGAGCCGCAAGACTTGGTCGCCTTATTGGCCAATGAATTGGCGGCAGGTCGAACCGTCAGTGGCACAATCCCGGGTCAGTTGCGTCCAAATCTTGAAGCAAGCTCTGTTGTTGCCGTCACACCATCACCGCCAAAGCCCAAACAGCCGGTGGTAGAGGCACCAAAGCCTAAGACTGCGCCAACCCCACCCGCCATTGGCCCCCTGGCCACGCCTAGTCCGCTGGCTGCGCTTCCCAGTTTTGCTTGGCCTGTGCGAGGCCGCCTTGTGGAAACATTCGGCACAAAAGCTGATTTACGTGTGGTCGACGGGATTGAGATTGAAGCCCCGGCTGGCACGCCATTTAAGGCAGCGGCCTCTGGTCAAGTGGCCTATGTCGGCAATCAATTGGCCGGTTATGGCTGGCTCGTCCTGATCCGCCATTCGAGTGACTATATGACAGCCTATGCTTTCGCCAATTCCGTCAATGTCCGTGAAGGTCAAAGCGTCACGCGGGGGCAAGTCATTGGTCAAGTTGGCCAAACTGGCCGGGCGCGTTCCCCCCGTTTACATTTCCAAGTCCGCCACGCCACCAAACCGGTGGATCCCGTCCCATTTTTGGCTTCGAGCAGCGCTAACCCAACCTGAGGCGGTGAGGGACAGAAAGCTTGAAAGCGTTTTGCTGACCCTTCTGTCCCACCAAACCGCTACTAAGATGGGTCTAGATTGAAAAACTACTCTGAGCGATGTTCTCCCCGATGACGTCAGCCAATCGGGGACCGTGGATTGCAAACGCACGGAGGTCCCCGCTGTTCGCTCACGCTTCGGCGGGGAAGACATTCTTTTGGATGGCTTTAATCCGCCAAATCAATCGACAGCCCCAATTGCCCTGCTCGATCAATCACAAATTGCCAGGCACTTCGGCCAGAACGGGCACCGCGTTGAGCGGCCCATTGTAGGGCGGTGCGGTCGAGTTCGGGGTCATCCGGGGCAAGGTTTAGGGCGGTCGTATAGCCGCGCACAATCGAGAGCCACGTGGGCTGGTCCAAACTCAGGAAGCCCAACCACAGACCAAAGCGCTCGGGCAAAGCGACTTGTTCCTCCACGGTCTCTTCTGGGCGGAATTCAGCTTGGTTACCGTCAGGGCGATTGATCAGATGGCGACGGTTGGAGGTGACATAGACCAAGAGATCGGCCATCGCACCCGATACGCCACCGTCCAAGACGCTTTTCAGCGCCTTATAGGTCTCATCCGCCCCCTCAAATGACAAATCGTCGATGAAGACCAAGGCGCGCCAACCTGCCGCGCTTAAGCGGTCGGCCAGGTCCGGCAGGCTTTTGAGGTCCGTGCGGGCGATCTCAACCAGTTTCAGGTCCGGATGCCGTTTGGAAACCTCATGGTGGACGGCTTTCACCAAGGCGCTTTTGCCCGTACCACGCGCACCCCACAACATGGCGTGATTGGCTGGATGGCCTGCAGCGAAGCGTTCGGTATTCTGGAGCAGGCGGGCCTTTTGGGTCTCTACGCCTTGGATCAAATTTAGCGGTACGCGACGGGGCTGGGCGACGGGGCTGAGGCGCATCTGATCGCCGCGCCAAACAAAGACCTGATGGCTATCTTGGGCAGGCAAAGGCGCGGGCGCTGGGGCTAAACGCTCTAAAGCTTCGGCAATGCGTTCGAGAAGTGCGCGTTCCTCTGTCATGATTTTTTCTTCTTCTTTTCAATCTTGATGCAGGAACCTAGGCCGCTTTCCCGCACGATACGGGCACCCTTAACAATGCCATTGGCCTTACGCGCGACGCGACGCGACGGCTTAGTCGGGCTCCATTTTGCAGGCAAAGGCAAGATGGCGGCAAGGCGTGCCGCCTGCGTTGGGGTGAGGTCTTTGGCATGCTTGCCAAAATGATAAAGCGCACCGGCTTCAGCACCAAAGATACCGGGACCGAACTCGGCCACGTTCAAATAGGCTTCCATGATACGTTGCTTGGGCCACAAGGTCTCGATCAAGACCGTAAAGCCTGCCTCCAAGCCTTTGCGCAGCCACGAACGTTCAGGCCAAAGAAACACATTCTTGGCCGTCTGTTGGCTGATGGTAGAGCCGCCGCGCAGCTTGCGCCCGCGCTCATTGCTTTTTACCGCTTTTTGAATCGCAACCCAATCAAAGCCATCATGACTGCAGAATTTGGCATCTTCGGCGGCGATCACAGAATAGATCAAGTTCGGACTAATCTGGCTCAAAGGCACCGGATTGCGCCGCACATCCTTGCCTTGGAAGGCGCGCTCCACCATCAAGACTGTTCCTGGTATGGGAACAAAACGATAGACGAGGGTCCAGATGATGGGGGCCAGCGCAAGAAACAGCATGATTTTGCCTAACCCACCCCAAACGCCCTTCCGGGGCTTTTTCTTGGGGGGCGGACTTACCTTCGGCGAAGGATTGATAGCGAGATTCAAAGCGTCTGTTCCCATTCGGCGCGGACCGTCGCGTCGGTCTCATAGCCCATAGTGGCCTCTGCCAAAGCTGAAAAGTCCTCCGGCAGCAGCAAGTGGCGTAATGCCCAAACAGCGGCTCCGCGTACCAGTGGGCTTTCATGTTGGCTCAGATGTTGGGCGGCGGGCAGTGCTTCGGCCACACCACTATTGCCGAGGCTAATGGCAACATTACGCAGAAAGCGGGTCACGCCAATGCGCTTAATGGGGTTTTTGGCGAATAATGCGCGGAAGCCGGTATCATCCAATTGGGCCAGTTCTACGAGGCGAAGCTGCTTAAGGTCATCGCGCACCTGCAGTTTGGCTTCACGCGCTGTTTGGGCAAACTTATTCCAAGGGCAAGCGGCCAAACAATCGTCACAGCCATAGATACGATTGCCCATGGCGGCGCGAAACTCCAATGGGATTGGCCCTGTGTGCTCAATCGTGAGGTAAGAGATGCAGCGCCGTGCGTCTAATTGATAGGGTGAAGGGAAAGCCTTGGTCGGGCAGATATCCAAACATGCCGTGCAGGATCCGCAATGATCGGAACTAGGCGCATCAGGCGTCAGTTCTTCGGCGATCAAGATACAGCCCAAGAAGAGCCATGAGCCAAACTCAGTGGAGACAAGATTGGTGTGTTTGCCCTGCCAGCCAAGGCCAGCGCGGGCCGCTAAGGGCTTTTCCATCAAGGGGGCTGTATCGACAAAGACTTTGACTTGCGCCCCACTTTGGCGATGTAACAGTCCTGCAAGGGCCTTCAGCTTCTTCTTGATGACGTCGTGATAATCATCCCCGCCTGCATAGACCGAGATATTGGCTTGGTCTCTCTGCAGCAATTTCGCCATCGGGTCTGACTCGGGGCCATAATTGACGCCTAGCATGATGGCAGTCTTGGCATCTTCCCACATGGCCGTGGGGTGGCTCCGGCGGTCGAGCGTTTCTTCCATCCAGCCCATCGTGCCATGAAAGCCTGCGGCAACAAAGGCGCGCAAACGTGCCTCTGCCGCCCAGGCCTCGCGTGCGTCGGCAAGACCGCAGACGTCAAAACCATGCTCACGCGCGAGCTGCTTGATTGTGGTCCCATCAACGGCGTGAGATTTGGACGCGGTCTTGGCCAAAGCGCCCTCCTAAAAGTCCAAATCACCATAATGTGGTGGCGGCGACAGGCCGGCTAGCAAGTCACCCAGAAGGGGTCTGAAAGCCGGGCGCTGTTTCAAGCGCGCATACCAATCCTTGCCCGCTGGCGCGCTGCCCCAACTGACAGCGTCGAGATAATCGAGCACGGAGAAATGCGCGGCAGCAACCATATCGGCGATCGATAATTTCTTGCCCCCAATCCAGCCTTCCGCCTCAGCGGCCCGGCCAATTTGGTCAAGGGTTTGGGTAGCCGCCAAGGTGGCTTGGCGCAGGATGGCGGTATCAGGCGCGCCACCTCGCGCAAGGGCTTTGCGTGCCTTTTCATGCACCACAGCGTCAACAAGTGGCCCCAAAGTTCGGATCGCCCGAATGGTCATGGCGCGAACGGCGGCGCGCTCTAAGGGCCCACCGGGCAAGAGGGGTGGGGTGGGAAGCAAGTCTTCCAAATACTCAAAGATCGCAAGTGCCTCTGAGATGGTTGCCCCATGCCCCCACGAATCATCGACCAGCACCGGCGTGACCCCATCGGGGGCGACCGCCAATAGTCCGGCATCGGCTTCAAAGGGCAAAGCTTCGCGGACATGAAAGACGGCGCGCTTCTCACCCAGCGCCAAGCGCACGGCCCGCGACAGGGGGTCTAGGGTTCTGGCATGAACAAGCAGCATAGATTTTCTTTGTGCGTGACGCTGGCCAAGGTCAATGATGGCAGGCAGGTTTCAGAACAAACAGGCAGTAGGTTAGAGGAAGGAATAGGGGTCCATGTCGATACTGACCCGCACACTGCCGGGTACACGAAAGCCGCGCCGCCAAGCCGCCATAAAGGCCGACAGGTCTACTTCCTTGCTGGACTGGATCAGAAAGCGCCGCCGCCGCCAGCCCCGGATCATGGCCAAAGGCGGGGGTGCAGGCCCCCATACTTCAACACCCTCAGCAGGAAATAATGCGTCACTGGCGGCTTGGGCGGCGGCATCGGCGGCTTCATCCGTCTGCGCCATAATGTGCATGGCAGCCATCCGCCCAAAGGGCGGCGCACCCACGGCAGCGCGGCCTAAGCTTTCAGCCTCAATAAAGGCATCGCGGTCACCCATGGCGAGGGCTTGCAGCGCTTCATTGTCGGGATAATGGGTTTGGATCAAGGCGCGGCCGGGCCGGTCGGCGCGGCCTGCCCGCCCCGCCACTTGGCTCAACATCTGATAGGTCCGCTCGCCCGCACGCGGATCACCGCCCTTAAGGCCCAGATCCGCATCAACAACGCCGACCAGGGTCAAGTTTGGGAAGTTATGACCCTTGGCGACAATTTGGGTGCCGATCAAAATGTCGATCTCGCCGCGCTCCATCCGCCCCACCAATTCCCGCACCGCCTGGGGATTGTGCGCTGTGTCAGAGGAAAAAATCTCAATCCGAGCATCGGGGAAGCGCTCGGTGGCTTCGGCTGCAATGCGCTCTACCCCTGGCCCCACCGAAACCAGCCCATCTTCGGCCCCACAATTGGGGCAGGCGTCTGGCTTGCGCATGGAAAATCCTGTGAGGTGGCATACCAAACGGTTGGAATATTTATGCTCTACCAACCACGACTCAGTATCGGGTGCCTTCATCCTGTGCCCGCACTTGCGGCACAAAACCACGGGCGCATAGCCGCGACGGTTCAAGAACAGTAGGACTTGCTCGCGCGCCTCCAAGGTCTCTGCCATGGCTTGCACCAATACCGGGCTTAGCCACTGGTCGCGTTCAGGCGGATATTCCTTCAAATCAACGAGGCTGACCTCAGGCAAAAGCGCCACGCCATAGCGGCTTGGCAGAAGCAGGCGTTGGTAGCGCCCCGCGTCCGCATTGAGGCGCGTTTCCATTGAAGGGGTAGCAGAGCCCAGCACAATGGTCGCCTGTTCAAACTTCGCACGCGCCACCGCCATATCGCGGGCATGATAGCGCAGGCCATCGTCCTGCTTGAAGCTGCTGTCATGCTCTTCATCGACAAGGATCATGGAAAGTTTAGCGAAAGGCAAGAAGAGGGCAGAGCGGGCACCAATGACGATGCGGGCACGACCGGCCGCGACTTCCCGCCATGTGCGGCGCTTTTGCGCGGCACCAATATCGGAATGCCATTGTGCCGGGGCGGCCCCAAAGCGCTGTTCAAAGCGGGCGACAATGGCTTGGGTTAGGGCAATCTCCGGCAGCAAGATGAGCACCTGCTCATCGGGTCGCGCGATCAAGGCTTGGGCGACCGCCTCTAGATAAACTTCTGTCTTGCCAGAACCTGTTACCCCGTCCAGTAGGAAAGGGCAAAAGCCGCCAGCGGCGACGGCCTTGGCGATCAGATGGGCGGCGTCTGCCTGCATTTCGGATAAGGGCCGGGCGGGCAAGCTGGGGTCTGGCGGGTCAAAGGGCAAATCGACTGGCCGCTCAATCTCTTCCAGCGCACCCAATTTCAAAAGCGCCGTCACAATGCCAGAGCCAACACCTGCCGCTTTCGCAAGGGCTGCTCGCGGGATGGGTTCTTGTGCGCAATCAAGAACGCGTTTGCGGGCTTCGTTCAGCTTGTCAGGGCGCTGCGCTGTCGCCACCGCCAAGCGCTCAAACGGGCCGGGACCCAAGGCTTCGGGTTGGCGCAGGACCATGGCCAAAACTTGCCCCGGTGGGGTGACAAGGTATCGAGCCGCAAAGTCGATGAATTGCCGCAACGCGGGGGAAAAGGCTGGACTATCAAAGCGGGATTTAACGGCCTTGAGATTGCTGCCGTCGCTGTCTGGTTTAACCGCCCAGACCACACCAATGCGCAGGTTTTGCCCCAAGGGCACTTCCACCACATCACCAAGCCCAAGCGTCAACTCGGGCGGCACGACATAGTCAAATGCTTCCGGCAGGGGCAAAGGAAGAAGGACGGAAACAACAGCCATGCACTCCTCCTACGCCAGACAAGCCTATTTGGGCAGGGGGCGGTTCAGCCCCAAGGAGGATTTGCTAACAGATAGCTGCGTCATCTTTGGGCGTGGGCAGCGCGCCTTAAGCGGCGATGCGGGTTTCAAACGCGACGCCGGACTTCACCAACTGGGTGACCGTCTCAATATCGCCCAAAGCGGTAGAGGTCGGCGCATGGCGCGATAGCAGCATTTGTGCGCGCAAGGCCGTTTTCACAGCCTGATCTTCATGGATGGCCCCAGCACAACCCGGTTCAAAGCCCAAATAGGAGCCACAAGCCCGCGCAAAAGATTGATGGATGCGGTCGGCCTCTTTTTTGTTTTTGACCCGATTGGCCAAAATCCCAATACGCGCCGTGGGCCTGCGGCTCTTCAACAGTTTCACGAAGGCATAGCCATCGGTCAAAGAAGCAGGCTCGTCCAAAGCAACAATCAATACGTCATCGGCGTCGGCCGCGAGCTTTAGCATCGCATGGCCGATCCCAGCTGCCAGATCGACGATCACGTGGTCATAGGAAAAGCTCAACGCGGAAATCCCTGCTGCGATGCGCTGGACCTCGCGCTCGCCCAGATCGGCAAAGCTGGCGATCCCATGGCTGCCGGGCAACAGATCAAAACCACCGGGGCTTGCTGCACCTCCCGCAATGCGCATCACCGCTTCGGCCAAAGTTGCCTCGCCATCCATGACATGGGCGAGGGTGAGGTCTGGCTGCACACCCAATTGAATGTCGATATTGGAGAGGCCCAAGTCGCCATCGACCAAAAGGACGCGCTCTCCTTGTTCGGCGAGTGACCGTGCGAGCGAGACCGCAATAAAGGTCTTGCCAACGCCGCCTTTGCCCGAGGCGACGGCGATTATACGGCCGGGTGGCTTGCGCGTTGGAAATGGGACGATTTTGGTTGCAGAATCGCTCATGCCGCATCCTCTGCTTTAATGTCATCAAATGGCTCAAGTAAAAGCGCCGCAACGCGGTGCGCTGAGGCCAGTGCAATTCCACCGGTGATGAAGGGGGTGGCCGAAATTTGTGCCAAAGCCATGCCTGCCTTATGCAGGGCAAAGACGGCCGAAGCGCGCCGCTTGGTCAAGTCAAAGCGGGTCACAATCGCACGCTTGGTGCCGATCTCCCCAAACGCAAGACCCAAATCTTCAAGATCCTCATAGCGCATATCGGCAGGCATGCAGAGAATGGGCTCAAGGCCCACCTCCTGCACCAATCGTTCGGTAGAGCGCATATCCGATGGCTGCATTGGGCTGGCAGCAGCAGCATCCACGAAGACACATTGGCCTGCTTGGCGGGCCAGTTTGGTTAGACGCGACAGGTCTTGCAACGTCGTTGCCGTTTCAAAAGGCGCCCCCAAACGGTCTGCCATGGCGCGCAATTGTTCTGCCCCACCGCAGCGCTCACTATCGACCGAAATCAAGAGCGCCTCATAGCCCACAGCGAGCGCCCGTGTGGCAAGCTTGGCCACCGCCGCCGTTTTGCCCGCACCCGGGGGGCCCACCAGCACGATGGGTCGGGTGGGAGCAGCTTCTATGGGTTCAAACCTCAGCTTTTGCGACAGGGATTCTGACAGGGCTTGGCGCATTTGCGCGTGATCACTCACAGCCATGGCCATCGCCTGGTCGCGCGTCAGCCCAGCCCGGGTCAAGAATACAGCCAAGCGTGAAGGCGCAGGTTTGTTGGCGGCTGGTTCGACTGGATTGGCTGCTTGTGGCTTTCCTGTTGGCGTGCTCGCTTTGACGGTTGTTTTGGCAACAGGCGCTGCCGTCTTTGGTGCGGGCTCGCGCGGAGGGGCTTTCGCTGCGGCTTGGCGACCCAAAAGGGCGGCTGTGCCGCGACTGGTGACAGGGGCTGCCTTAGGCTTGGCCACAGAGGGCGGTGGGGTGAAGTCTGCCGGGGCTGGGCGTGGGGCTTCCATCATGAAGTCTTCGGGCTTGAAATGCTGCGCCAAAGTCTCTTGCTTAGCCGTCGTCCCTAGGACGGGCTTGGTGCGTTCTGGTGCGACTGCAGATTTTGCGCGCGGCTTGGTTCCAGGTTCTGCTGAGGCGCTGATTTCAATCCCACCTCGCGTGCTGCGCCAGCTTAGCACCACCGCCTTTGGCCCAAGCTCGGCCCGCACCTGCGCGATGGCCTCGGGCAGGGTGGGAGCAAAGTAGGTAAAGACGCGCATCAGTCAGTCACCCTAGACACTACCTAAGGTGCGTAGCTTGGCTTTGGGATGAATTTCGTTTTGGCTCATCACCATAGTTTGGGCGCGGAAGCGCTCAACCAAAGAACGGACATAAGGGCGAATGCCGCCGGATGTGAGAATGACGGGGATCTCGCCAGTCTGGGCTGCACGGTCCAAGGCAATGCGAACGGCTTGCACGAACTCATGAACTTGGCTTGGGGCCAGTGCCAATTGACGGTCGCCACGCTCACCAACAATGGCTTCTGAAAAGGCCTGCTCCCATTTGGGCGACAGCGCCACAATGGGCAGCGAGCCATCTGGGCTGCGGTTCTGGAAGCAAATCTGGCGGGCCAGACGTGCGCGGACATGTTCGACCATCGACACGGCATCCATAGTCGTGGCTTCGGAAATCGCTTCCATTATGGTGGCGAGGTCGCGGATCGAGACTCGTTCGCGCAGCAGGCTTTGCAGCACGCGCTGTACCGTGGCCCATGAGACTTGGGCAGGGATGGTGTCCTCGACCAGCTTTTGATGTTCTTTCGACAATTCCTTCATCAGGCGCTGGACTTCCGCAATCGACAAAAGTTCGGCCATATTATCTTTGACCACTTCGGTCAGATGAGTGGTCAAGACAGTGGCTGGGTCGACAATCGTATAGCCCTTAAATGCGGCTTCCTCACGGAAACTTTCCGCAACCCAGGCTGCAGGCAGGCCAAAGGCCGGTTCTTTGCAAGGCTCGCCCGGCAGGTTCGGCGTCTCGCCGGCGGGGTCCATCACCAACAGATGGCCAATGCGCAATTCGCCTTCACCGGCTTCCATCTCCTTTACGCGGATGGAATAGCTGTTGTTGGGAACGGCCATATTGTCCAAGATGCGCACCGCAGGCATGACAAAGCCCAGTTCTTGGGCGATCTGGCGGCGTAGGGCCTTAATCTGATCGGTGATGCGGCGGCCCTGAACGTCATTGACCAAGGCCAAGAGTCCATAGCCCAATTCAATCTTCAACTCATCAATCGCCAGCGCCGTGGCGATGGGCTCATCTTCTTCAGGCTTTGGCGGCGCATTGGCGGCATCATAGGACGCGACGTCCGAGGTAAATTGTTTGTCTGCTTCGGCTTTCCAGAGCTTATAAGCCAGATAGCTAGCCCCAGCCCCGATCAACCAGAAGGCGATCATGGGCATGCCAGGCAGAACACCTGCGATAAAGGCCGTTGCAGCCACCATGCCAAGCGCCTGTGGGCTGCCTGCCAACTGGCGGGCAAGGGCTGCTTCGGCCGCTTCTTCCACACCTGCTTTTGCCACCAACATACCGGCGGCGAGTGAGATGATGAGGGCAGGGATCTGGCTGATTAGACCGTCGCCAATCGTCAATTGGGTATAGGTGGTGCCAGCTTCGCTGAAGCTTAGGCCCTCTTGGGCCATGCCAATAATCATGCCGCCAATGATATTGATGGCCGTGATGATCAAGCCTGCAACCGCGTCCCCGCGTACGAACTTAGACGCACCATCCATAGCCCCGAAGAAGTTGCTCTCGCCTTCCAATTCCTTCCGGCGACGGCGGGCTTCTTCTTCATTGATCAGGCCAGCCGACAAATCCGCGTCCACGGCCATTTGCTTGCCGGGCATAGCGTCCAAGCTGAAGCGCGCCGCGACTTCGGCGATACGGGTCGAACCCTTCGTGATGACGACGAAATTGACGATCACCAAAATGATGAAAACGATAATCCCGATGACGAAGTTACCGCCCATGATGAAGTCACCAAAGGCGGCAATGATCTCGCCGGCAGCATCGGGGCCTTCATGGCCATGGCTCAGGATCAGGCGGGTCGAGGCGATATTAAGGCCAAGCCGGAACATGGTCGCCACCAGCAAGACCGCTGGAAAGGCGCTGAATTCCAGCGGCTTTTTGATGAACAGCGCGGTCATCAAGATCAAAACTGAACTTGTCACCGAAATGGCCAACAAGAAGTCCAACATGAATGGCGGCAAGGGGATGATCAGAAGGACCACCAGCCCAACAACCCCAACCCCCATCAAGACTTGGCCTGTCATGACTCCTTTAAAAAGGGTCGCCAGGTTTAATTGCGGGGCCTTTGGGTTCGTGCCAATTCCTGCGGAAGTATCGGTCATGGATGCGGCTTATCCGTAAACAAAGCGGGGTTCATTGGCACCCGGTGCTGGCACATCAATGCCTGCGTCCATGTAGAGCTTCAGCTTGTTGCGCAAGGTGCGGATCGAGATCCCAAGAATTTGCGCCGCATGGGTGCGGTTGCCATAGCAATGCTTCAGCGTGTCGAGGATCATTTCTTGTTCCACCGCTTCAATCGTGCGTCCAACCAGATTAGCCGGTGTCGCTTGCACCGCTTGGGCAGCCAAAATGGCTTGTCCGGCAGCTGCGACATGGGGGTTCAGGGCAGAACCTGTGCCCAAAGCGGACCCATCTGGAAGGCGAATGTCGCCAATCTCAATCTCTGGCCCAGCCGACAGCAGGACGGCGCGGTGCATGGCGTTTTCCAATTCCCGCACATTGCCGCGCCAAGCATTTGCTTTGATGGCGTCGAGGGCAGTATTGGAAATACCCTTTGGCTTCAGGCCATTAGCCGTTGTGTATTTTTTGATGAAATAGGTCGAAAGCGCGACAAGGTCACCTGGACGGTCGCGCAGAGGCGGAATGCACAGATTGACAACATTGAGACGGTAATAGAGGTCTTCGCGGAATTTGCCCGCCCGCACATCTTCTTCCAAATTGCGGTTTGACGTTGCCAAGATTCGGATATTGACGGGCACAGGCTTTGCGCCGCCCACCCGGTCAATCACGCGTTCCTGAATGGCGCGCAGAAGCTTGGCCTGCAAACGAATGTCCATTTCGCTGATTTCGTCGAGCAAAAGCGTGCCACCATCGGCTTCTTCAAACTTGCCGATCCGACGGGCCAAAGCACCGGTAAAGGCCCCTTTTTCATGACCGAACAGCTCTGATTCCAGAAGATTATCGGGAATGGCGGCGCAATTGACGCTGATGAAGGCTTTGTCCGTGCGACGAGAATTCTGGTGCACAAAGCGCGCCATGACTTCTTTGCCAACGCCGCTTTCGCCTGTGATTAGAACACTGGCTTCTGATGGCGCAATTTGTTCGGCCAAGCGAATGACGGCCTTCATCGCCGGGTCATGGGCAATCAGTGGGCGGTTGTCATCAGTAATGGCAGCAAGAACGGCTGCGATCAGTTCTGGGTCAGGTGGTAGAGGCAAGAATTCTTGTGCGCCTTGCCGAATGGCATTGGCCGCTGTGCGAGGGTCGGTGGAAACCCCGCAGGCAACAACTGGCACGATGATATGCTCGGCCTCGTTTTGGGCGATCAAGGCTGCGATATCATGGCTGACATCGACCAGGAGCAAGTCTGCCCCTTTGCCATTGCGCAAGGCGGTCGTGGCCTGTGCAATGGTGTCGACCTGGAACACTTTAGCACCGCGGTCCATCGCAATCTTAGATGCGACGGCGAGCTGCCCACTCATGTTGCCAACAATCAAAACTCGCATTTTCGGTCTCCTCACGCTTGCGCGTGTTCATTGGTCTTGCGCTTCTGCGCACAGTCATTGGGTCTCAAGGCTTATGAGTTCGTGTCATTGTCCTTGATGATTTCAGTCATGGTAACACCCAGACGCTCGTCAACGACGACAAGCTCGCCGCGCGCCACGAGGCGGTTGTTCACATAAATGTCGATGGCTTCGCCGACGCGGCGGTCGAGCTCTATGAGAGAGCCTCTGGCAAGCTTTAAGAGCGAGGCCACATCCATCGTCGCACGGCCTAGCACGGCCTTGATGTTAACCGGCACGTCGAAGACGGGGGCAAGGTCGGTTGCCGAGCGTGTATATTGTTGCGGCGCTTCGGCAGCGGGCGCTTCTGTCGGTAAAGGATCGAGCTCCGAGAGGTCGGGCAGATCGTAGGACTCTGTGTTTTCGTCCATTTCAGGCCTCCTCAGGTCTGGGTCATGTCGAGGCTTAAGCCTTCAGCATCTGCTGAGGCGAGCCAGTTTTGGGCGGAAGTTTCAATCTCGGCGAGGGCAGTTGCGCGATCATGCACAATACGTCCATCGCCCCAATCCAGGGTGCAATCCCCGGACTGAGCTTGGGGGTCGGGCCTTATCGCTATTTCACCGGTAAAGCCTGCTTCGCGGGCGCACCCGATCAGACGCTCCTCAATCGTCTCGGCCAATTCCGGCGAAACGCGCACCACTAATCTCGGCGTGTCGCGCAAATGCGCTACGGCTGAGGCGACAATCGCCTCAACGCGATCTGCACCATAAGTGTCTAGCGCGGCATGGGCGATGGATCGCGCAGCCGCGAGGGCGACTTCGGTTGCATCTTGGCGCAAGCTGTGGGCTTCGTCCGTTAGGCGGCCCAACATCATTTGCATCATATGTGCGATTGCCCGCAGTGCTTCACTGCTAGCCCGCTCAATCTTCACAAGCTCGGCCTGTTGGCCTTCGGCAAAGCCAGCTGCATGAGCAGCGGCCACATCCTCATCCGTTAAGGTCTTACGACGGTTCGAGGCGCTAGGTGGCGTCGCACCTGCTTTGGTGAACATTGGTTCGAAAGTGTATTTGGAGGTTTGGACCATCATGCGCCTCAGTAAATCAGCTCGTCATCACGCCCGCCCTCGGCAAGCATGATTTCGCCGCGCTGGGCTAAATCCTTGGCGATCTGGACCATGCCAGATTGCGCACCATCCACGTCTTTCAGACGCACGGGACCCATGGAGGCCATATCATCGCGCATGATTTTCGCTGCGCGTTCAGACATGTTCGTGAAGAAGAGATTGCGTAGCTCGTCGGAGGCCCCTTTAAGTGCCAGAGCCAATTGCGACTTCTCAACCGCCCGTAACAAGGTTTGCACCCCGCCGGGATCAAGCTTCTTCAAGTCTTCAAACACGAACATCAGCGAGCGGATGCGCTCGGCAGCTTCGCGGTTACGCTCTTCCAAGGCACCGATGAAGCGGTTTTCGGTGGCGCGGTCGAAATTGTTGAAGATTTCAGCCATCAATTCATGGCTGTCGCGTTTAGAAGTCCGCGCCAAATTGCTCATGAACTCATTACGCAACGTGATTTCGATTTTTTCCAAAATGTCGCGTTGGATGGGTTCCATATGCAGCATTCGGTTCACGCATTCGAGCGCGAAATCGTCTGGCAAGGCCGATAGCACGCGGGCTGCATGGTCTGCCTTCACTTTGGATAGAACCACTGCCACCGTCTGGGGATATTCGTTCTTGAGATAATTAGCCAAAGTCGTCTCGGCGACATTGCCCAATTTATCCCACATGGTTCGACCGGCTGGACCCCGGATTTCTTCCATGATGGCTTCCACCTTTTCAGGTGGCAGGATCGAAGCCAAAAGGCGTTGGGTCTGTTCGTAAGACCCCATAACCGCGCCGGTATTGGAGATGCGACCAACAAAGTCGACCACCAATTCTTCCACGGCTTCGGATTGCACATTGCCCAGATTGGACATGGCTTGGGAAATTTCTTTGATTTCTTCTTCGTCAAAGAATTCCCATAAAGTCTTGTGATCTTCCCCCAAAGCCAACAGGAAAACAGCCGCCTTTTCAGCGCCCTTAAGTTCACTCATGGATGCAACAGCGGCCATCTATCGGCGCTCCTGTAACCAAGCCCGAATGACCGAGACGGTCTGCTCAGGATTTTCTGTAACCATTTGAGAGACTTGTTTCATCGCATTGGCATTGACCGAGCCTTGGATGCGGGCAATGTCGACCCGTTCATCGCCGGTTCCCGCCTCCCCGCCTGGTAAAGCGGCCACACTACCAGCCCCTGCCATGCCCATTGCTTGACCGGGCAAGCCCATTGGGGTGACGGCAGAGCCGGCGCTGGGTCCTTCAAACACGCCTTTGACAAGTGGTCTTGCTACAAAGAAGAGAAGGGCTGCTGCCACCAAGGTCATGGCCAAAATCTCTGCGCCACGCATGATGTCGTTCTTGTCAAACGCAAAGGCGCTGGGTGCCTTGGAGCCCACATCCGCGGCAGCTTTCGCAAAACGCACATTGACAACTTCGATCTTGTCGCCGCGCTCTTCATTAATACCCGCGGCCGAGGTGACCAAAGCTGCGATCTGCTTCATCTCTGCTTCTGGTCGTGCGGCCCATTTGGGAGCTTCGCCGGCCTTTGTGGCTGGAGTCGACACGCCATCGACCGCAACCGCAACCGACAAGCGCATCACTTTGCCGGGCGTGATAACCTCAGTTCGTGTGCTCTTGGAGATTTCATAATTGACGGTTTCGTCGGTGCGATTGGAATTGGACTCTTGGCCCCCTGCAGCGCCGGGTGTTTGGCCGTCGGGCACGTTCTGGGCTTGAGTCACGCCTTGGTCATTGGCTTTGTCGGCAGCCACTTCTTCGATCGTCCGCGTTGAGCGGGGCGCGACTTGATCGGGATTGAAGTTCTCTTCGGTCTTTGTCACTTGGCTGAAGTCCAGATCGGCGGACACTTGAACCCGTGCGCCGCCAGGACCCACAATGCCTTCGACAATTTCTTGTAACCGGCGGCGCAGTCGCTCTTCATATTGGCTCGTCCGATCATCCATCGCGGCCGAAGAGGCATCCGCACCAATACTGGCACCTGCCAGCAATTCGCCGCGTTCGTCCAAAATCGTGACCTTGTCTGGCGATAGGCCTTGAACAGCTGCGGCTACCAAACTGCGAATGGCATTGATTTGCTTTTCCGACAGCGAACCACGCTCAAGCCCGACTACGATAGAGGCGGTGGGGGATTCGGTATTGGTTTGAAACAAGGCCTTTTCAGGAATGACCAAATGGACGCGGGCAGCGTTAACTGTGTCGAGGCTGTCGATTGAGCGAGCGAGTTCGCCTTCCAACGCGCGCAATTTATTGACATTCTGCACAAAGGAAGTGGCACCCAAAGCGTCTTGCTTGTCAAAAATCTCGTAACCGATCGAGCCTTGACCGGGCAGGCCGTCGGCAGCCAAGCGCATACGGGCTTCGGCGACCTTTGAGCGAGGGACAAAAATGCTCGAGCCATCGGTGGAAAGTTGGAAGTCGACATTGGCTGCGGTCAAGCTTTCGCTGACTGCTGCTGCATCTTTGGCAGACAAATCTGAATAAAGCAGGGAACGTTCTTCCGCACCGACGCGGAACATGATTGCGAATAAGGCTGCGGCCACCAAAGCGGTTACGGCAAAGGCGGCGACCAGCTTCGCTGGACCTGCTGACTTCAAAATCGATAAAAATCGTTCCAACGACCCGCTCCGCTTGGAGCGCCAAAACCCGCAGACTTAAAGGGTCTGTGGGGTGTTCGGACGCTCCGTCACCTTGTTACGTGCTGGAATTGCCTGGCCGCTTTTGGGGCGGCAAATCAGACTCAGCACGGTGGCAAAGTGACCGAATAGCCCTGTTGGCTACTCGGTCATTTTTGCCTGCTAGGCAGCTTTTTCCGGGTGTTAGGTAAAAGACACGTTAATTTCGGCGGGTAAGCCTGCAAACTTAACGGTAGTTTTGGATGCGTGTGACACGCAGTCCTGGAAGACCATGACGATCCACCTGACGTTGCCAGCCGAGGAATTCCTCCGCCGTGATCCGATAACGGGCGCACGCATCCTCAAAGCTAAGCAGACCGCCCTTCACAGCAGCGACCACTTCAGCCTTGCGACGTGCGACCCAACGTTCTGTGTTGGGGGGTGGTAAACTCGACAAAGTAAGAGGTGTACCCTCTGGACCCGTCACCGATAATTCCCGTTGCATGGCGTGCACCATGTGCTCACCTCCATATCTTGTTCTTGAGAAGAAGATACGCCTTTCGATTTAAGGCCGCGCTAAGCGACAGGCTTAATTTTGAGTGATTTCAGACATCAGAATTCTTCAGAATGCCGTAGCGAGGCGTTCAGCTTCTTAGCTTTAGCGCTTCATTCGGATGACTTCGTCCAGCATGTCGTCGGCAGTCGTTATGATTTTCGACGAGGCACTGTAAGCGCGCTGAATAATGATCATGGAAGAAAATTCCAGAGCCAAATCAACGCTTGAGGATTCGAGGTTTGAGGAGGCGATCACGCCTGCGCCACCAAGGCCTGCATCTTTTAGGCTGAAAGTCCCTGAATCCGAGGTCGGGCGATAGACGCCGCCGCGGTCTGCCAAGAGGCCGTCGGGATTAATAAATGTGGCGACGGGCAGCTTAAAGATCTTCCTGGTAACCCCATTATTGAAGATCGCGGAGATGAAACCTTCTTTGTCAATCTCGACGCCGCTGACATCGCCAAAGAGCGATCCATCGGTTGTCGTTGAGCTAATCGCGGTGGGGCTGTCAAACTGGCTAACGCCACCTTCGCCGCTGATTTGTCCAAAGTCGAGCGTAAAGGTCTGAGCGGCAAGGCCCGTTGAGGCGGCCCAATTTGCTGCACCGGCTGCTGGTGCCCCGCCTGCGGCGGCCCCTAAGTTAAATCCAGCCAACAGCGCTGGTGAGGTTGCCGTCGTGTCGAGCCTGCCACTTGGCGTAAAGGCCAAAGTCCCAGTCGCGATCTGCCCATTCACCAAAGGCGCGCCCGTGGTGACACTGCTTGCTGGGGAAGCATAAATTTCTGTGATCCACTGATTGGCTGTCGCGCTCTTGAGCATTGCGACGTTAAATGTCCGCAAGCCGCCGAGACTGTCATAGATCTGGAACGACCAATTTGCATCTGGCGTAACCGCGCCGGAGGCCATGTTATTGGTCGCGGCATTATAGGTGCCGCCCGACACGGCCGTGCTGACCGGGGTCGTTGATTTCAGGTTGCCATTGATTTTTGCTGTGGTTGACGGGGTGGCTGTGCCCGAAATCGAGCTGATATTGACGGTTTCGAGTAAGCTTAGATCGCTAGGACTTGTCGTCACCGTGCCGGTTGGGTCGACGCGCCAGCCTTGTAAGAAATAGCCCGCTTGATTGACCAAATTGCCTTCATCATTGGCAGCAAAAGATCCAACACGTGTAAAAGCAACATTGGTCGTCGCCGCACCAGGAGTTTGTAGGGGAGAGACAGCAAAGAAGCCTTGGCCAGAAATCGCCAAATCCGTCACGGTCGCCGTTGAATTCAAATTTCCTTGTGAACGCACCAATTGGCGCGTCTGTGCGGTCACGCCGCCGGCATTGTAGGTCGAACCTTTGCTCTGTGGGTTCACCAGTCGGGTGAAGTCTGTACGGTTGCGCTTAAAAGCGGTGGTGTTCACGTTGGCGATGTTGTCAGAGACAACAGCCATAGCACCGGAATTGGCGATGAGGGACGAAACCCCCGCCAGCATTGCATTATTGATCGACATTGAATGCTCCTGATCGTGTTTTTATTGTTAGGAGCATTCTGCCCAACCACTTATGCCCAGATTGTAGGGACGGAGTGTTGATTTTTAGTTGATTTTTTTCTTAATCGCAGGGATTTAAGTCAAAATATCAATTCGCTTGCAGTCCTATTTTAACGATGGATGACAAGGGCAGGGCTGCGCCGCCGATTGTTACAGTTGGGGTATTCCCCGAAAGATCTACGCCGGTGATGACACCTTTTTGGCGGACAGTCCCGGTAATGGGACGGTCATCGCCACCTTGGGCGTTGACTTCCAACCGATAAGTGCCTGCGGGTGCTGCTTTGCCAGATTGATCCTTGCCGTCCCAAACAAAGGTCTTTTCGCCTGTCGTGGTTTCGCCCGACTTGGTGGCGATTGTGCGACCTTGTGAATCGACAATTTTCAAAGTTGTGCTGTTGGACGAACGCGGTAACTCATAACGCCAAGTCGCTTCGCCGCCGCTGGACAGGCCTGCCAAAGCAGAAGTCGCAGTCGCCTCTTTGCCCAAATAGGCAACCGCGGTCGCACCGGCGCTCAGCTTGGTGGTTTCGGTTAGGGACGATAGAAGATCATTGGTCTTCAATTGTTGTTCCACACCGGAGAATTGCACCAATTGATTGGTGAAGTCCTTGGTATCTAAAGGCGACAGCGGATCTTGGTTCTTCAGCTGCGCCGTGAGCAAGGTCAAAAACGTCTCGAAATTATTGGCGAGCGAAGTTTTGGACGTGGCGGCTTTGGCGGCGGTGGACGACGCTGCTGTCGAGGCCGCATTTGTATTGGTTATTGTTGCCATCGTACGTTCCTTACAATTTAGACTGTTATGGCGATGCGGGCACGTTGCCAGCGTTCGACAGGGCCAGAGAGATGGGTGGCGAGCGGAACTGCCGGTTCAGTCGAGACCGTTTCGCTTGTGTCATAGCCATCGAGGCTGTGTTTGATGCGCGCGCTATGTTGGCGATTGGCATCGCCATTTTGCTGCGAGCTGCCTTGATCATTCATCGAAAACGACAGGCCATTTTCTTCGAGGTCTAGCCCTGCTTCTTGGAGTGCGCGGGTCAGATCGCGTGCTGAGAGGGCGAGGTCTTTCAGGGCCTCGGGTCGGTCGGTGCTGACCACAGCACGAACCTTTTTATCCGCACCCATCGTCAACCGTACATCAACCCTGCCCAATTCAGGGGGATCGAGGCGCAGCGTGAATTCCTTTAAACCGTTTGAAATCCGGCGCATCATGGCCGCCGCAAGCATCGGAATAGTATGTGGTTGAACCAAGCTTGGCTTTGGCGCGGTGTCTTGGGCGGGTGTGTTGGCCCCATCGAGACTGGCTATTTGTGTGCCCGCAGCATCACCGACACCACTCGATCCGCCCAAGAGGCCAGTCGCATCGGTTCCTGCGATCTTCGGCTCGTCAGCTTTAGTTGCAGCCTTGGCGAGATTTGGTACCAATCCGGCTGACGCGACAGCAGTCATCTGTTGGCCTGTTGTGGATGCGGCAGCGGAAGGCGCAAGGCTTGGCACGTTGGAATCATCGTTCGCCAAGAGGCCCGAGCCATTTGTGAGTGAGAAGCCGTTACCTGTCGTCTTCAGACCATGGGTTTCAACCGATTGGGCTTCAAGCGCACGTGCCGCACCAGGGCCTTGAGGATTGGCTGCGAGCGCCAGTTCCAGCGCAGGGCCTACGGGTAGAGCCGTCGTGGCATCTGTTGGCACGGGGTTTAGCGGCGCGGCTTGCGCCAGAGTTGGTGCGGCCGCCTTGGCTATCAATTGCGCCATGTGAGCCTCATCCGCTGCAGGCTGCTGGGTTTGCCCGAGGGCAGCAAGACCCGCGAGAAGGCTTTGAGAGGCCGCAACTTGCGTCTTCTGGGCCAGTATTGATGCCGTCGCAGTCTGTTCTGCTGTCTCTACCGTTGGAGCAGCACCCATTTGGGACTTGAGGCTTTCAAGAGTATCCGGGGTCGCAACGGCTTGATCCGCCGTCACTAAGGACGTTTGAGCACTTGGCTGACTTACAGGGACAAGGGCCGCTTGGCCCCCGCTTGGTGGCATATTTGCTGGAGCGCTGGCGGTGCTCGAGTTGGTTATAGCTCTATCGGCAATCGGCATGGCCGCCACCATTAGGGCGGCAGTTGCGACGCCATCATTTGGCAATAGGGTATCAGACAAGCCTGCGGCATCCGACTTGGGCGCTTCGGTGGGCAGGGCCATAACATCTGACGTGGCATTGGCCTCGTGACCAGTCTTGGCGGGTTCGAATAGGCTGGGCGACTGGACTATGCCAATCAAGGTCTCCGCAAAGCTCAACCCAGCCGCATGTCCGCCCTCGGTAGTTGGTGCAGCAGACACCTTCGCACGCCGCGACTGCGGTGCCTCTGCGATAGCGTCCATGATGCGACCAGCCACATCCATCAAATTGACCCCTATTCCCCAAGTTTCCCAATGCGCCGCACATGATTTGCGACTGCGAGCCGTGAGAGTAGCAAGGGCTGTGCCACTTTGATCTCGATTTAAATATATGTTTTTAATGAAATTTACTCGTGGTTAAGACAGATGAATTGGGGTCAAATCGGCCGGGTAGCGGCATAGATTGCCGGGTGGATGGCCAATCCTGCCCTTGCGTGTCGATGCGCCAGTCGCGCCCGAGAAGAAGGGGCTTTTATGCGGAATACGCGGGCCACGACGGTGACCTTTGGCTCTGGCGCGCTGGTTGCAAGTATGATCCTGAACACATGTGCTCGCCGGAATAGGTCTAGAGGTCGAATAAGTATAAATCATTGAAATACTATGATTTTATTCTCATTCGCTTGTCGCGACCAGTCCCGCTGGGGCAGGTGACCAGGCAAAAACCGCTTGGCAGGTCGGCAAAAATGACCGGGTGCCAGGAGGAATAAGGCAGAAACAAAGGCTGAGTCAGAATGTCGCTGAATTCGATCATGAACATCGCCACAAGTGGCTTGTTTGCTAGCCAAAACGCCATTCGCACGGTGACGCAGAACGTCTCCAATGTGAATACCCCAGGCTATGTGCGCCTCGAGCATAATCAGAATGCGCGCGATATCGGCGGCCAAGGTCAGGGCGTTGATACAGCTCTTGTCACCCGAGCTGCAGATCGCTTTTTAGCAGCGGCATCTTTGGCGGCCTCCAGCAGTGCAGGCAGTGCAGCAGGTCGGTCAGGCTATTTGGATAATGTTCAAGCCGCATTTGGTGATCCCACCAGCGAGTCCTCCATCTTTGCCGCGCTGAACCGTGCTTTGGGTGCCTTTGAGACAGGCGTCCTGAACCCCGGTTCCATCTCAGCCCGTCGGGGTGCGATTGCCGAGTTGCAGAGCTTTTTGGCGCAGATCAACACCGTTGGCCAAACCATTGAGACAGCGCGCGCCGACGCAGACCAGCGCGTGTCGGACCAAGTTCAGCGCGTGAATACGCTGTTGAAGGATATTTCGGCCGCCAATTCAGACATTCTTCGGGCCAATGCGGTCGGCGATTCAACCGGCGCGCAACAACGCCAAGCCGATATGATCGAAGAATTGTCGCAATATATCGACATCAAAGTGGCGACACGTCCTGATGGCTCTACCGAGGTGCGCACCAGCAATGGGGTTATGCTGGCGGGCTTCAGTCCTGCAACCTTGAACTTTAAAGCCTCTGGAGTCGGGGCAACCTCGTTTGATCGCATTACCATCACATTTGGGACCGACCCAACGGAGCGGGAGTTTGAACCCAGTATTCAAAGCGGGTCGCTGCGTGGCTTGTTGGACGTGCGAGATCAGGACCTAGCCAAAATCGCCTATGGGCTGGGTGAATTGGCAGGCGGCATTGCCGATGCACTTAATGCCGCCCACAGTCAAAACGCGACATTGCCACCACTCGCATTGGCGCGGGGCAGCGATACCGGTCTTCTAGCTTCCGACAGCTTAAACTTTACCGGCCAAACCAGCATTGGCGTCGTCAATGCTGCGGGCCTTTTGGTCAGCAAGATTGACATTAATTTCACGACCGGTGCCATCACGGTCGATGGGGTTGCTTCGGGCACTACCGGTGCGACGATTGGCACTTTTGTTGCTGCGCTGAATACCGCACTTGGTGCCAATGGCGCCGCAAGTTTCACCAATGGGCGCTTGGAATTGCAATCTGCACCTCCCGTGCCGGCTACCGCCACCCCGAATGGCTTTGTGTTTGACGAGCCTGCGAGCGGTGGAAGTCAACGCGGCAATCGCGCTTTTGCCCACTTCTTTGGTCTGAATGATCTCGTCCAATCCGGTACGCCTTTAAACTATGCTACCGGTCTGCGCGCCACGGATGCGCATGGCTTTGTGGCTGGCAGCGTCATGAGCCTGCAGGTCGTCGGGCCAACTGGCGGCATTGCCACGATGAAAAACGTCACCATTCCCGCGGGCACAATCGGCGACATCATGAATGCGCTCAACGACCCCACGACCGGTGTTGGACTCTATGGTGGGTTTTCCCTTGACCCACAGGGCGTCATGAAATGGACACCGGGGACCGGCCAAGGCAATCTTCGCCTAGAGATCACCCAAGATATCGGACCGCGTGGCGGCACAAGCCATGGCTTTGCCGCGATCTTTGGCGTGGCCTCCAAGACCCGCGAAGCCCGCGCCCTGGGCATTGCGGTAAATCCCTCAATTGTTTCAGACCCTTCGAAAATGGGCCTCGCGCGGCCCGATCTCTCGACCGTCGCAGTCGGGGCGGTTGCTGTGGGCTTGGCCGATAGTCGGGGCGCGCAAGCTTTGTTTGATGCTTCCCGGACACCCTTGCCGTTTAGCGATGGCCCGGGCGGCGTAACCCGCACGATGAAGCTGCTGGACTTTGTCTCATCGCTTGGCGGCGATGTGGGACGCTTAGCTGCTGAAGCTGCGACCGACAAAGAAACGGCTGATGGTTTCAAGGCGGAAGCCGATAGCCGTCGCGCCAATGTCGAAGGCGTCAATCTCGACGAAGAATTGGTTAAACTAACCAGCTTTCAACAAGCCTATTCCGCAGCCGCCCGGATGATCCGTGCAGTTGATGAAATGTACCAAACTTTGCTGCAGGCCGTTTAAGGCAAGCCAAAACTGACGAGACACAGGTGGAGCATCTCTCATGACACGCGTCGCAACCTTTAATCAGTTCTTCGGCAGCGCCGCTGGCATCGCGCTGGGCCAAGCCAATATGGCCAAAGCACAAGAGCGGGCTTCAACCCAAAAGGTTTCAAGCGATTTGCAAGGGTTTGGCATCGAAGCAGGGCGTCTCCTCTCCGCCAAAACCTATGCTGAGCGATTGGACCGCCGCGCCGAAACTTTGAAAGCGCTAGAAGCGCGTGCTGAAGTGGAGGCTTCTGCGTTGGACAGCGCGCAAGCAGCCGTGCAGCAAGCCCGCGATGCCTTGGCCAACGCGGCGGCAAACCAAAATGGCGCAGGGTTAAAGGCCGCCCTTGAACAAGCTCTCAGCGTCATCGATACCGCTGCAAATACCCAATATAATGGGGAATCCATTTTTGGGGGTGAATGGGGCTATGGCGAGCCATTTGTCCCAGCTAGTCTCGACACATTGGCGGCGCAACCCAATACCGATGCCAATTGGATTGATACAGGCCGCAATCGTACGGTGATGATTGAAGACAATCGTTCGATTGAGTTGAGCCGCAATGCCGAGGATTTGTTCCGCCCCTTCGTCGATATGCTGCGCTCGATCCGCGTTTGGGAAAATACCAATGGCCCCTTGACTGGCCGCTTGACCACGGCCCAGTTGACTTATGTCCAAGGCTTAATCCCACAGATGGCTGCGGTTCAGACGGACTTGATCGACAAGTCCGCTGAAGCAGGGGGTACGGCCAAGCAAATTGAAATGGCAGTCGCAACCAATGATGCCAAGCGCGACACGCTCTTGGCCACGATTGGTGATCAGGAGAATGTCGATTTGGCAGAGGTTGCTGCCCGCCTGTCGGCGGCCCAAACCCAATATCAGGCATCGGCTGCGATCTTTGGGCAGCTAAAGGACCTGAACCTGCTGCAATATCTGCGATAAGCTGTTAAAGCATCGCCATCGCTACAGGCCTTGAACCTGTGGGGAAGGAGAGAGCATGTCGCGAGAAACACTAGGGCTGCGCGCTGATGCGGGCCTGTTAACTATTCCAGATATTGAATTGGGCTTTGATAAGCCGCGCGCGCAGACGCGGGTTGTCGTTGCCATGTCCGGCGGGGTGGATTCCTCGGTGGTTGCAGCCTTGGTGCAGGCAGCCGGATATGAAACCATTGGCATCACCTTACAGCTGTACGACCATGGTGCGGCGCTGAAAAAGCAAGGCGCGTGCTGCGCAGGGCAAGATATTCACGATGCGCGCCGGGTCGCTGATAAGATCGGCATTGCCCATTATGTGCTCGACTATGAAAGCCGCTTCAAGGAAGCCGTGATCGACAATTTTGCCGATACATATCTAGCAGGCTTTACACCCATCCCCTGTGTCCGCTGCAACCAAAGTGTCAAGTTCAAGGATTTGCTGGAGACCGCTCGCGATCTTGGGGCGGATTGCTTGGTGACGGGCCATTATGTTGCACGTGTTGAGGGACCAGAAGGGGCTGAGATGCGCCGTGCTGCAGATGCCGCGCGCGACCAATCTTACTTTCTGTTTGCGACGACACGTGCGCAATTGGGCTTTTTGCGGTTTCCATTGGCCGATTTGCCCAAGCCAGCGGTCCGCGAAATTGCGGCAGCTTTGGATCTTCCCGTTGCAATCAAGCCTGACAGCCAAGACATTTGCTTTGTGCCAAATGGCAAATATGCTGATGTGGTCGCGAAATTGCGGCCCGGTGCAGCAGAACCTGGCGAGATCCTGCATGTCGATGGCCGGGTTTTAGGTACCCATGAAGGCGTCATCCATTTCACAGTTGGCCAAAGGCGTGGGCTGGGCATCGCCACCGGGGAGCCATTATTTGTCGTCAAATTGGATGCGACTGCGAAACAAGTCATCGTTGGCCCTAAGGAATGCTTGGCAGTCACTCATGTGACCCTCACGGATGTTAATTGGATTGGTGAGCAAGTTGCGGGTGAGGATATGTTGGACGGTCGACGTGTTTTGGCCCGTGTCCGCTCAACCCGCCCACCGGTTCCAGGTACGTTGCACATTGGCGCAGGCTGGTCGGTCGTGTTGGATGATCCCGAAGAAGGCGTCGCACCCGGCCAAGCTTGCGTGTTTTATGACCCCTACGATATGGGTGACCGGGTTCTCGGTGGCGGTTGGATTGCCGCGACCGCTCTGCGCGGCGAAGGCGTGGCGCTGTAGCCGTGCGTCCCAGTCTGAGTTAGATCGAGACATGCCCAATTATCATCAGCCTAAGAATCTGAGTTTTGTGCCGCCTATCCTGAGGCGGAAATTCATCCTACCCGATAATCCGCGGGAATTGGGAACTTTAGTGGCAATTATCGGCCTGGCGATCAGCTTGATGTCTGCTTGGCCGACGGCTATGGATCTCACCCAATGGATGGGCAAGCGCCACACACAGGCGCAGCGGGTTGCGATTGTGCCATATCGTGCCGGTCTACAAAGCCGCCTCGTCGGAGTTTATCTGATTGAGGACGAGAATAAGGTTCAAGTCGCCGTGCGCGGCAGCCGCGTCTATCTTAGCAAAGAGGCCGTGGCCCCAAAAGCCTTGATTGTTTGGCGGGCAGGGCGGTCTAATCAGGCCGAAACCCTGTTCCAATATCTGGATTATTTGTTGGGCTTGCCCGTTGGCCTCGGGATTTTGGCTTGGGGCTTGATTATTCGCTCCAAGCGTTCGGATCCATTCGAAGAAGCGATGGCAGACCGCGCCGATGAGGGCGGATCAGCTGCATGAATTATCGTCACGCATTTCATGCGGGGAATTTCGCAGATGTCTGGAAGCACTTAGCGCTGGTACTCAGCCTTGATCATTTGAGGCTGAAGGAGGCCCCATTCCGGGTGCTGGATGTCTTTGCGGGCATTGGCACCTATGACCTCGCTAGTGAAGAAGCGGCCCGCAGCCCAGAGTGGCAGGACGGGATTGGCCGTCTGTGGGCTGCCGACGACCCGCCGATGCCGGTGAAGCGTTATCTTGAACTGGTGGCAGCAGCGGGGGATGGCCCCAATACCTATCCCGGCTCGCCAGCGCTAATCGCCGAAATGTTGCGCGATCAGGACAAGGCTTTGTTCTGTGAGTTGCACCCGGTCGATTATGAAACCCTCGCAACACGGTTTGAGCGCGCGCGCGGCATTAAGGTGGAGCGTCGCGATGCTTGGGAAGCGGTGCGCGCGCATCTGCCGCCGGTTGAGCGGCGCGGGCTTGTCCTGATCGATCCCCCTTTTGAGCGTCCGGGCGAATTTGAGCGCTTGATTGAATCCCTGCAAGATGGTCTTACCCGTTGGGCCACTGGTACCTATATCTTGTGGCACGCAGATAAGGACAGCCACGTCACCGGGGAATATCGCCGCGCCTTGGCCGAGACTGAGGCCCGCCTTTTGGTTGCTGATTTACAAGTTTGTGCGCCCCATGAGGGCCAAGGATTGGTGAGCGCAGGCGTCACAATAGCCAACCCACCATTTGGTTTGGAAGAGGCTTTGCGCGAGGCTGGGAGCTATTTAGCCGCACTTTTTGCACGCGGAAGTGGGGCAAAGGCTGAAATAGCGCGCATTTCAGGCCGCTGGTGAGGTTGCTTCTCGTCTCACACTCGCGCATAAGGCGATAGCAGGTTCGTTTTTAACAAACTGAAATGACCGCACCGGCCCCGCTCCTGGTCGCACACGCCCCATTCATTGCGTGCAAGACCAGTTAGCTTCGGCTCTGTGCTGGTCTGCCTCAGTCGAGATGGCCCTGTGGCGGCGCAACCCTGCTCCGTCGGTTCCCGGGGAATTACATGCGTTTCGACGACGACGACGAAGATACTAAGCCAGGCGACAAGAAGAAGAAGCCACGTGAACGCGCACGTGGCATGGAAGAACCTTCCTTCGACGCACCACCACCTTCATTTAATGACCGTCCACCACGCCGTGACTTTGGTGGTGGCGGTGGCTTCGGCGGCGGCGGCGGCGGTTTTGGTGACCGCCCACCGCGCCAATATGGCGACCGTCCACAGGGTGGCGGCGGCTTTGGTGACCGTCCACCGCGCCAATATGGCGATCGTCCACAGGGTGGCGGCGGCTTTGGTGACCGTCCACCCCGTCAATTTGGTGACCGCCCGCAGGGCGGCGGTGGCTTTGGCGACCGTCCACCCCGTCAATATGGCGACCGTCCGCAAGGCGGCGGTGGCTTTGGTGATCGTCCACCGCGTCAATATGGTGACCGTCCACAAGGTGGCGGTGGCTTTGGCGATCGTCCGCCACGCCGTGACTTCGGCGGTGGTGGCGGTGGCGGTGGCTTTGGTGACCGTCCACCCCGTCAATATGGTGACCGTCCACAAGGTGGCGGGGGTTTTGGCGACCGTCCGCCACGTCGTGACTTCGGTGGCGGCGGCGGGGGTGACCGTGGCCCACGTAACTTCGAAGATCGCGGCCCACGTGAGCCCTTAGAGAACCACGAAGGCACGGTGAAGTTCTTCAATGCTGAGCGTGGCTTTGGCTTCATCACGCCAGATGGCGGTGGCGCAGATGTGTTTGTACACATTTCGGCAGTCCAACGTTCCGGCTTTGAAGTCTTGGAACCAGATCAGCGTTTGGCATTCCAAACCTTGCCAGACCGCTTCGGCAAAGGCCCAAAGGCGATCAATCTGTCCTTATTGGATGGCTCGGCCGCGGCGGCTCCGGCGCGTGATATGGGTCAAGCTGCGCCTAGCGGCGATGATGATCAGCCGGACCTGGGCGATTATAATCCAGAATAAGTCAACAATCGGGGCTGTTTCAGTCCCGATTATTTGCTTTCATTGACGCGATAGCGCCGCCCTTGGACTTTGATCTGGGGCGGCGTTTTTGTGCGTTCAAAGACGCGCCATGCAGGTTCTAGGTCACGCCAGAAGCTTGCCTTTGGCCCTTGGCCGATTTGCAGCATGCGAAATGACGTCATTTGAAATGGAAAAATATGAAAGGGGATGGCGGCTTGGCCATTCACCAGCGCGGAATAAGCAATGGTATAGACCTCCTCCATGTCCTGATCCGTCAGCCCATAGTGACGGCCCGACGCACAGCCCGCCTGCAGCAGGCTGGGCGCGCCGCGCCAACCGCGTGCGCGATCATACGCGTTTGGCCAATTGAGATTGATCCCAAGATAGCCCACGCCCTGTGGCCGCATTTGAGTCGCCGTTAGCGTGTAAAAGCCTTCGGGCTGCCCCGATGAAGCGCTTTGGCGTGGACCCAAGGCCCCATCCTTGCTGCAGATTTTGAAGTTTCGCAGACGGCTATAAGAACCAGACGGGGCTTTGACCCATACTTCAAGGCGGTCTTGCTCTCGGATGAGGCGAAAATAGACAGGGGCACCCAAAGTCAGGCCGAGGTCCGAATAAGCAAAGGCCAGACGTTGCCGCGTGCGCTCAATCGCATCGGCACCGACGGAGGAAACAGCAACCCGCACGCGCTGGCTTGCCTTGGCTTTGGTTTCTGCGCTGGCAGTCCCAATACCAGCTGTCGCGACCAGCCAAGCTCCTCCACACGCTGCCAGCACGAGGCGGCGAAACAGTGCCTTTGGTAACTTACAGCCCATGGTGCTTCCCAGAATATGTATTGGCAGCGCGTGCGGGTGTCGCCTGCTTGGACCCGCTTTGATGCCCTAAATTGAAACGATCTTGTCAGCAAAGTCTATGGGTCTTTCGACGCCAACCTGCCGACTTAATCCAGACGGGGCTATAGGCCGACGACCGTTAAAGCGATATAAAACCCAGATGCAGTCACTCATGAACTTAATAACTGATGTCCCCGGCCTGAAAGTGGGCCAAGCTGAGGATCAAGCCGCGAGGACAGGCGTGACGGTGCTTTACCCCGATGTCGCAGCCGTTTGTGGGGTGGATGTGCGCGGCGGTGGCCCAGGAACTCGGGAAAGCGATGCTTTAGCGCCAGAGAACCTTGTGGATGCCATAGACGCGTTGGTCTTATCGGGTGGCTCTGTTTATGGTCTTGCCGCCGCAGACGGTGTGGCAAGCGCTCTGGGCGCACGGGGGCGTGGGTTCGGACTGATAGACCTTCCTGGTGTGCCCCGCTCCCCGGTTGTCCCCGCCGCGATTCTCTATGACTTGGCCAATGGCGGGGATAAGGGCTGGGGCCAGGACCCGCCCTACCGCGCCTTGGGTGCCCGTGCATTGGACGCGGTGTCAGATCGGTTTGAGCTGGGCGCACACGGGGCGGGCATTGGCGCGCGGGCTGGGCAAGTGCGCGGTGGGCTGGGCTCTGCCAGTCAGCGCACACAAGATGGGATTCATGTTGGCGCGATTGTCGCAGTCAATTGCTTTGGCAGTGTTACCATGCCCGGCAGTGATGCCTATTGGGCATGGGCATTAGAGCAAAATGGCGAAGCCGGCGGCGTGCGGCCAGACCCCGCCTTAGTCGTTTATGGCGACGATTGGGGCCCCGCCAAAGCCAATCCCGCCGCCATCGGCCGTACTAACACCACTATTGCCTGTGTTGCCACCGATGTGGCGCTGACACCGGCACAAGCTAAGCGCGTCGCTCAAATGGCCAGCGCCGGCCTTGCCCGCGCAATCCGGCCTGTATTTGCCCCATTTGACGGCGATGTGGTGTTCGCGCTCTCAACCGCCCAACAGAATTTGGCCGAGCCAACTCACTTCAATATCGCTCGAATTGGCGCCTTGGCTGCGGATTGTTTGGCTCGGGCTGTCATGCGTGGGGTCTATGCAGCCAAAGACGCTTGATCTTCGCCTCAGTGACGTCTAATGACGCCGCCTCAGCGCGCCCGTAGCTCAGCTGGATAGAGCATCAGACTACGAATCTGAGGGTCGGGCGTTCGAATCGCTCCGGGCGCGCCATTAAATCAAACACTTAGCTAGATCCAAGCCAAACCCCACTGGGGTCTGCTACCAATTTGCTACCAAATGCCAAAAACCTAACGGAATGATCTGGAACGACTTTTTTCTGCAGTGGTAGCAGCAGTGACCACCAGATTATTGGTAGCAAACGGGCATTTCGGCGCTTTCTGGGTGTTTCCAGCGCATTTTGATCGTTGCGATTCGTTTCGATGGCTGTGCAATGTGCCTTCACTAATAACGCAAACGGCACTTTCCTTTAATAACGATTTTCGCTGTTAACGCGTGCGTGAATAGCCAGTCTTCGATTTTCAACCTCTTTTTGCCCAAATCGCCGGAGCCAAGTCGGGCAACTTGCAGCAAGTGATTAGCTGGTTGATTTCAATATATCGACTAGGTGTCGCGCGCGTGCAGGATCGAGCGGATGTGTCAGGCTCGGATTAGCAAGTTCATGAAGTACATCCCGGACGAGAGCTTCGAAGCTCTGATCAAACTCGACGTCGTCTCGTCCTTCAATCAGGTTCGCCCAAGTCTCGACATCAACTTCGGACATTTCGCCCCGCAGATGCCGTGCCAACACATTGGAAAAATGGTCGGGAGTTAAGCGCACGCCTATGCCTTCGTAGTCCCAACCCAGTTTTGCAAGCTGCTCAGCTATATCTGTCAAAGGCAAGGCCATCGTGAGCAGGCTGTCCACGAGTGCGAGGCGGAATTTTTCGTCGGATGTCATTGAATTGCTCCTCCCCTTCGCTGCACGATCGGGCCCGCGCCATTTCTAATCTTTTGAAGGGCACCCAAAGCTGGTGGTCAAGGGGCATGGTCGGCCTGCCGATCACGCGACGCGTGACCCCTTGAGGGCCAGATTTGGTGCAACAAAATCACCTAGCAGCTTCAGGGCAAGCAAAGCGCCGCATTGAAGCTGTTCCTAGGCGTCCTAGAGAGTGACTGTTACCTGCTCCATTTGTGTCTTGGATTTGCGAACTAACTTGGTCTGCTTTGCGCGAAGGGTGGTTTACAAAACTGCTTGGGTTCGAGTTTCAAAGGAGACATTGCGAAAACGAAAAATGGAGGCTGATGAGGAAACTCAGCATGTTAAATATTCAGACTACCAAAATTTGGGGCATGGGAATTTTATGTACTGCATTGGGCGGTTCTTTGACATGAGAACCACCAAATGATGCTGTTGCGCTTCGCGGGTTGACAAGTGCTATCCCTTTCTGCTCAGCGCGGTTTATAGGTGGGTGCATCTTGCACCTAACGTACAGTATAACGATCTCAAGTAAATTTGACTGTGCTTACATCCTTGTTATTCTAGATCTGGCGGTTAATGAATCGTCCTGCTCGCCCTAAAATGGCGTTTGGCACTCAATTGCAGAATGCTGCGCCTTGGACCGGATTCTATTCAGACCCAGGACACAGCCCCGCCGAGCCATTGACGGTGCTCTTTTATGCTTGGATTTCGAAAATGTTGCTGACCATTTCTACAACCCATCAACCAGCAACAGACTTGGGTTACGTCCTGATGAAGCACCCAGATAGTGTTCATAGTATTGACGTATCCTTTGGTCGAGCCACGCTATTCTACCCTTTTTCGACAGAAGAACGCTGCACTGCCGCGATAACACTCCAAGTTGACCCGGTTGCGTTGGTGAGGGGTAAAACGAGTATCGAAGAACAATATGTCAATGATCGGCCTTATGCCGCCTCTTCATTGCTTTCGGTTGCCTTGGGGCGATTATTGAATACTGCAATGGCGGGTCGTTCCAAGCTCCGTCAGGAGCTGGCCGACACGCCAATTCCGCTTGAGTGCTTTCTAACACCGCTCCCAGCGCGTGGCTCGGCTGACTTACTCGCGCGATTGTTTGAACCATTGGGATACAAAGTTACGGTAGAGCCAGTTCCCCTTGATCCGGCTCATCCCGATTGGGGCCCAAGCCCCTACGTCTCGCTAAGCTTAAAAGGCAACGTACGCGTTCAGGAACTCCTCACGCATTTGTTCGTGCTGATTCCGGTTTTGGACAACGCGAAGCATTACTACGTCGGCGAAGATGAAGTCAAAAAATTGCTTAAAAAAGGTGACGGTTGGCTTGAAGTTCACCCTGATAAGGAGCTGATTGTTCGCCGGTACCTATTGGGCTTCAAGTCTTTAGTGCGGTCTGCATCAGAGAAACTGGACGACCGAGCAGAAGCAGAGGAGTTTGAAGAGCACGCGACACGAGATGCTGTGGAGGAAAAACTCGAAAAGCCAATTAGGCTCAACACACAGCGAATGGACTATATAGCCAATTTGATCCGCCAGCTTGATGCTGCGAGCGTTCTTGACCTTGGTTGCGGGGAGGGTCGCTTACTACGCCAACTCTTACTGATAAAAGGACTGGACCGGATCGTTGGGGTGGAAGTTGCACCGCGCGTTTTGGCCAAGGCAGGTGAGCGCTTGAAACTAGATCACATGCCCGACATTAAACGAAAACGTATCGAGCTTCTTCAAGGGTCACTTGTTTATCGCGATGACCGCCTGAAAGGCTTTGATGTTGCAGCTCTTGTTGAGGTGATAGAGCATGTCGATGCTGAACGGCTACCCGCGCTAGAAGCGGCACTGTTCGGTCATGCGCAACCAGCCAACGTCATCGTAACAACGCCCAATAGTGAGTATAATGTATTGTTTGAAGGCATGGAGCCAGAGGCGCTGCGGCACCCAGACCATCGGTTTGAATGGTCACGTTCACAATTCAATAACTGGGCCGAGGCAGTCGCTAAAGGATATGGGTATAATGTGCGGTATGAAGGGATCGGGCACGAAGATCAGACGCATGGATATCCGACCCAAGTCGCCATTTTTTCGCGCGCAAAGCCAACACAGGTAACTGTATGAAGATCGAGGTTCCAGAATTTGCGCTTGTCCTACTTGTCGGTGCGTCGGGGATGGGTAAGTCCACCTTTGCTGCAAAGCACTTTCTACCTACAGAAGTCGTTTCCTCAGATCGCATGCGTGGCTGGATAGCCGACGACGAAACCGATCAGTCCGCGACGAGTGATGCTTTTGATGTGCTGAATTTGATAGTTGAAAAGCGCCTTAAGAATCGCCGGTTTACCGTTATTGACGCAACAAACGTTCAACCCGAAGCTCGAAAAGGCCTCGTTGCCTTGGCGCGCAAATGGCACGCCTTGATCGTCGCGATTACATTCGAATTGCCAGAGGCAGTTGCAATATCTCGCAACGCTTTGCGGCCGGATCGACAGTTTGGAGCCGGGCCTGTTCGGCGGCAAATCTTGAACTTAAAGCGCTCCGTAAAAAATATGACGCGCGAGGGGATTCGCTATGTACACCGACTGCAATCTCTAGACGAGGTCGAAGCCGTTGAAATCACTCGGACAAGGCTTTGGACTGACCGACGCAATGATACCGGCCCGTTTGATATCATTGGTGACGTTCACGGTTGTGCAGACGAACTTGAGATAATTCTTGATAAACTCGGCTATGAAGTCAGGTGGGACGACAAAAAGGTAAGCGTAACGCCGCCGCCGGGCCGTCGTGCAATCTTTGTTGGTGACCTGGTTGATCGCGGTCCGCGATCTCCTGATGTCTTGCGCATCGCCAAGCATATGGTGGATTCTGGGACAGCGCTGGCTGTAGTGGGAAACCATGATGACAAGCTGAAGCGTCACCTAGATGGACGAAACGTCAAAACGACGCATGGGCTTGCGGAAACGATTGAGCAATTGGCGCAAGAACCGCCGGAGTTTCTGGCAGAAATGCGCAAATGGCTTGATGGCCTGATAAGCCATTACCTCCTTGACGATGGCAAACTGGTTGTCGCGCATGCGGGCCTAAGAGAAGAAATGCAAGGGCGCGCATCTGGTGCGATTCGAAGTTTCTGCATGTATGGTGAGACAACTGGCGAGATTGATGAGTTTGGCCTTCCGGTCCGTTGGGACTGGGCGTCAGAGTACAAAGGGCGGGCTAAAGTTGTCTTTGGTCATACGCCTGTTCAAGAAGCAAGTTGGGTCAATGGGACAATTTGCATCGACACTGGCTGCGTGTTCGGTGGCAAACTGACTGCACTTCGCTACCCTGAGCTGGAATTGGTTTCGGTTGATGCCAAAGAGATGTATTACGAGCCAATCCGCCCGCTTCAATCACCAATTGCCGAAAGGCTCAGTGGTCCGGTCGACCAACTCGATATCGCAGATGTCCTCGGCAAACAGGTCATTCAAACTGATCTTTTTGGATATGTCACGATCCAAGAAGACAATTCTGCCGCAGCACTTGAGATTATGACACGCTTTGCAGTGGATCCTCATTGGCTGATCCACTTACCGCCTACGATGTCTCCTTCACAATCGAGCAGCCAAGATGGATGGCTCGAACGACCCGAAGAAGCTTTTAGCTATTACGGCTCAAGGGGCGTAAAGCAGATTGTACTTGAAGAAAAGCACATGGGCTCGCGCGCTCTAGTAGTTTTATCAAAGTCGGAGGAAGAGGCTGCAAAGCGATTTGGCGTCCGCGATGGATCGCGCGGCTCTATCGTTACACGCACCGGCAGGCGTTTTTTCAATGATTTAGAACTCGAAGCAGAAGTCTTGCAGCGCATCGATGACGCCATGAAAGTTTCGAACCTTTGGGCGGAGCTCGAGACCGATTGGGTGCTTTGGGATTGTGAAATTATGCCTTGGAGCATGAAGGCCGGGGCACTTGTACGTGGACAATATGCTTCAGTCGGCGCGGCGGCCAATGCCGGCCTATCAGCGCTCGATGAAGCCTTGCAGGCCGCACTTGCCCGTGGGGTCGACATCGCAGGTCTGGCATCACAAACATCGCAGCGGCTTGAGGCAGCGGCCAACTATCGAACTGCTTACAATCGCTACATCAGGCCATTTTCGGGCATTGCTGACCTAAAGATTGCGCCGTTCCACCTATTAGCTTCAGAAGGTCAGGTACATAGCAATCAGAATCACCTCTGGCACATGAAGATGGCGCATGAATTGGCGGCTGGAGACAGCGCCTTATTGCTGGCAACTGACTATCGGTCCATTGACCTCGAAGATGCATCGGAAGTCAAAGCGGCTATAGAATGGTGGGAAGAATTAACGGCCGGTGGTGGTGAGGGCATGGTCGTCAAGCCGCTAGACTATGTCTCACGGGACAAGCGTGGCCTTTTGCAGCCAGCCATCAAGTGCCGTGGCCGAGAGTATTTGCGGATAATCTACGGACCTGACTATGATCATACAGGCAATATTGAGCGTCTCAAGAAACGAAGTCTTGGCCATAAGCAATCAATGGCATTACGTGAGTTTGCCTTGGGGATCGAGGCCCTCAAGCGGTTTGTAAATCACGCCCCGCTAACCCGTGTACACCAATGTGTGTTTGGGGTGCTGGCAATGGAGAGTGAGCCCGTTGATCCGAGGCTGTAACTTAACTTCTTCCGAAGCGCTCGTTTAACGGTCCGTCTGGCTTGATTTTCTCGAAGGGTATTCTGTTGCTACAATCTGACTAGCGTGCAGAAATAGAAGCAGCTGCTAAGGTGGGTCTAATGCCAAACAGGGCTGCTTCTTTAGTATTAATGTCCAAACCAGACCAACCGCTTTCGGCCAAACCCGGCCAAAACAAGAACCAATTTCCGGATTAGGAAAGCATCGCAGGGCTGGCCATAAAACCACCAAAAAAGCCCCATTCGGGCCTCTGAACTGACGACTTAAGACGACTTATATTGCCCAAAAATGGACGACTTAAAGCAAGTTATAGGGGGTGTAAGATAACTTGTCTAAAATCACATATAATCAATAGGATAAACAAACTGACGACTTGGGTCCTTTTATCTTGCCCCGCAACACAAAAAACGACTTACATTTCTCTGTCGCCATTCAATCATTACCATCCAAAAGCCCGCCTCATTTTCAAGCAAAGCCAACATGGCCAGCAAGTCAGGGGATCTCTAAACAATCGCGGTTGCCTGGTAGAATCGGCTGCATCCATAACTCGGGCAGTTATTGGCCATGTAGGCCCCCAGATAGGCCATGAGCGCTTGAAGCCCCACAAATGACTCCTGAGGCGTGATTTGGCTAAAGGCTAAAGCTGAGGCTGTTAGAACGGCAAGGGCATTGAGGCGGGCGCTAATTGCCTTTGGCGGCGCAGTTTTGATTGAGGGCCTCGGGGTTTGGACAGTGACGGGGGCAGGGGGCTTGGCGCTCGATTGTCTTGTTCGGCTGCGTAGGCTGCGACGCGCGGTTCGCTCGAGGATCTGCGGGGCGCTGAGAGGTGTTCGTGGAAATAGTCGTCGAGGTGGCGTCGCCAATACATAGCGCGGTCACCGACATGGGTGCAAAGCGGGCCGCACCCTTCATGGAATTTCCGCGCGAGTGTCTGGGCTGCCATCTCTAAGCCCAAGTCTGTCAAATAGGCTGCTGCGTCCTTACGGTTCAGCAAGCGATCCCGTTTTGTCTCGGTCTCTCCATCATCCATGGATTCAATCCTTTTCGTCTATTTCCTTCCCTGTCAGCTGAATTTTGCTGGCAAAGGTGGTCGCTGCAGGATTTATGCCGTGAGGTTGCGAGGCAATCACCTCAAGGCCATCGCATGGCTAGCATTTCCTCGGAATTGCGCGGAATTGATTGGAATGGGTAGGTTTGAGGCCATTATGTTAAGATTACTCTGAGCGATGATGACTCAATACTTTGGAGACTTAATCGTCACGGATGTTTGTCTGATTTTGGGACAGTCTTTTTTAGGTTTAATTGAGACGGTCCCCCGCTTTTCAGAGCGAATCCGCGCCATGGGGTGGCCCATCGTCCTGCCAGTTTGTGGGTTCAAGGAATGGCGACAATTTGCCGAATGCGGCTGGTCTGGTTTGGGGGCGCTTGGACACAAACCGCGCAGATTAGCTCCTCGTTGCGAATACCTTGCGCGTTCCCTTGAACTCGCTGTCGTTGTCTACGTTTCCGTCCGTCGAGAATCGAACCTGATCGTTGAGAAATGCATCAAAGATCGATGCGATCTCGGACTGCGTGAAATGAAATAGCTGAGTCCTGCTTTGAATGTCCGACGCGATGAGAAGCCCATCGGGCATAAATCCATTGCCAGATAGCACGCCGATGACCCGCGCGTGCAACATCTTGTCGGATATGAACTTCGGAGTCCCCATCTCGGGGTACCTCGCCGTCAAGTCGTAGTTTTTGAAGATATTGCTGGCCGTTTCGCTTACAAATGGTTCGCGCCAATCCTCGTCGGCCCTCGCAACCACCTTGTGGATCTGAAGTGCCGTGTCGCGAAAATGATCTGTTACCAGCCGACATTCGATAAGCCGCCGCATGCAGACCGCGGCAACGCCGATCGCTCGCTCGAGCATATGATAGGGATTGTGTTCGGTTTCCGCTTCCCGCAGCGCCTCGCCAAGGTGCAAGTCGATGCGCCTCTGTTGCTCGGCCAGTTCGTTCTTCCATACATAGTCCTGCCAGCTGGAAGAGCGGACGCAGCCCATTTTGCGCATCTGCTCAAGCTGCTTTTCGATATCCTCTTGCTGCATCTGAATCCTCAGCCCCACTTATGGGAATAGATATTCATCCAACTTCAGCAAACTGCAAGGCTCTTGCGGAGAGCTGCCGGAACAACGCCTGCACCGGAACCAACGGATCGAGCCATTCAGCCTAGGGGACGCGTTCGAGGATAACCTTCTGTCGGTCATAGGTTCCACCGGGAACACTAGCCAGCCTCCTCAGAAAGCGGATTCACCGGACGGTGCGATTGCACAGCAATGTCGGGGGCGCTTATTCAACGTCCGGTTTCAAGCAACCGCCGCCCCGTCCCATAACGACCATCCTTGGAGCAGTTGAGACCGGCGGCATTTCGGCAATAGTTGGCCGATTGCTGCTGGTCCGCTTTGGGAGCTTGGGCGGCGTAAGCGGACGTTTTGAGCTCCTGCGCGCCAAAGGCAGCTTTCGCTCTATCTAGCTTGTTCCATTTCCTTGATGCACGTTCTAAGAATTCAGATAATTCAAGTACGCGTTTAACCTTAAAGTAGATGGATTGATGAACAAAATGATCACCCCAGCGCTCCTTACTGAAGAACGAATACTATGGGAAGGTAAGGCGTTCCGAGGGATCATATTCCGGCCAATCGATTTGTTCTTGGTGCCGCTTAGCCTTGTTTTTGGTGGCCTATCACTGGTCTGGATTGGGAGTGCTGAGGGCACAGCTGAAGATCTAATTCTGAAACTAGGTTGCCTACCGATCCTTATTTTTGGCTTGTATGGGGCGTTAGGTAGATTTGTAATCGACGCCAGCATACGAAGGAAAATCGCCTATTTCGTGACGAATAAGCGGGTGCTCATCGTAAACAGCCATGACGGATCGACCGCTGAATGGGTCGGGATTGACAGCCTTCCTTCACTAGAGCTCGATGAGCGTCCAGACGGCTCCGGCACGATCCGTTTTGGTAAATCAGTTGGTTGGTGGACGGGTAACTTTACCCCGGAAAATGGAAGGGTCTTGGACCAGCTAGAAAGTGACATGGACATGATTTGGCAACCAATGTCGGACCCAACACCACAGTTTATAAGGATTCCGAATGCCCGCTCGGTGTATGAATTGATCCAGAGTCTGATTAAGCAATAAGCAACATCTCCTGGCAGTTTGACGAAAACAAATTGGTGTGTCCGTTGGCTCCAGTCAGGATCTCCAAGTTTCTTTCCGCAAGGCAACCTCTGGCCGAAAGGGGCTGGTCTGCTTTGGGGGCGTTGCTGGCGAAAGCGGACGTTCAAAGGGTCTAGGCCCAATTTGACTGTCGCCAGCTGCCTTGGAAATGGAGCAGGCCAGATGGATGGCACATTCCGGCTCTAACTATCCAGTTACGCCTATAATTGGCTGAAGGCGGTCATCGCTCAAGTCCATCGGCGACGACTTCGCGGCCTAATTGCGGGGCTCGAATGAGGTGCCGGAAACGGTTAAACGTGTCTTCGCCTAGCAAACTTGAATAGGCCATAAGGCAACGCGGGTCGTATGGTTCTCTGTCTAGCCACGACCAAGGTTCAAAGCGTGCACCTGCTCGAACCAAGGCTGCATCGATTTTTTCCACTTCAGTTACCCAATTCGCTGAAACTGGTTTGGCACCGTCAATCCGGGTGCTACCATCATTTTTGAAGTGAACTTCATAAATCGGATCGTCTCCGTCATCGGTGTGGTTGCACCCGACTTCAATTCGATTTGCATTGGCCCAGTAGCGGATTGTACGGTCGGGCAAAAAAGTATGCTGTTCTTCATATCGATCTGAAAAATAGAGTGTGAACGCGTTAAGCTCGCGTGCGGTAACGATAGTTGATGCAAGTGCAAATGCGGCTGCCAAAAGTCCAAAGCGATTTGCTGATAAAATTATGAATCTCCGGATGTAGCGAGTCGGATGCGGATCGTCCGCACGCTCGCTGCTCACCATTCGTAAGCGAGTGCCTGCTGCTCGAAAGGTACCCAAGGAACTTGTGACCGCTTGCAAAAACTCCACCGCAGCCTGCCTTGGTACAAACGCGACTATTACAAGGAAGATCCAAGCGGAAGCAAAAATCCAAGCGAAGAGGCCAATCACCGGGCCTATGCCAAAGTTATGATAGTACAATAGCGCACCGGAAGACTTGGCTGCAGAAAGCGCATTTTGCTCGATTTGCACTTCGAGAATAGGCCAAACCCAGAGCCATTTGACTATGATACCGGATACAAACACAATGTAAAAGCATACCGTTGGCCATCGAATTAAAGGTGGTTCTTGATTACGAAGATAGACAGCGACGGGTCTCGGCACACCAATACTCACGAGCTCCTCTTCAGTCATTACCTGGTCGGAATTACTCATGAACACCTCGCAATTGGCCTAGCTACAGCCCACCTCAAAAAGTGGCATCAATCCTCCAACGCCTAATCCAGTTCCGAACAGTCATCAACCTTGAGTTCTGGTGGTCCAACTTTCCTAGAATTTAGCCATGAGCCTGTGGCATCCTTAGACGAATTTGGAGCGCACTTATTACTTGAGCCATTTAATGTCGGCTTTCAAGCAACCGCCAGCCCACCCCAAACAACCACCCTTGGCGCGTTTGAGACGGTCGGCATTTCGGCAATAGTTGGCCGATTGCGGATGGTCTGGTTTGGGGAGCGAGGGCGGTGAAAGCTGCCTTTTAATGGCGAACAGATTCTTCCGATAAATCGCGGAAGCTGCGGCTCGACGGCAGGCCGCACCTTTTTTTATGATGGTTGTTTCCTAAGCTCGCACTATTCGTTATCGTGCGATTTCAAGGCAGACAATTCGGCGCTTTCACGCTTTAATGGGCGCGAAACTGGACAAACTTCTTGGACGTAGGAATTCAGAGTGTTGACCAGATTCTCGCCAATCAGGCGGTAATAAACATATTGGCCACGCTTTTCACCGGCGATTAAGCCGGCATTTTCTAGGATCGAAAGATGCTGAGATACCGCTGGCTTGGACATGTCAAAGCGCGCGGCAATCTCACCCGCACTGAGCTCTGCCTCAGACAAATAAGCAAGGATCTTCCGTCGGGGGGTAGAGGCGAGTGCTTCGAAAATTTTCTGCATAGTTATAATTAAGGAATAAGCTAATCACTTGACAAGCCCCCTTGTGTGATTAAGCTATGAGTTAATTACTTTGCAAAATGGGAGGGGGCAATGGAGGCCGGCCAACAAGGGGAAGACCGCTGTCGTGTAAACAGCCTTGAGGAGACACCTGGCTGCGATCCTACGCGCGGCTCGGTGCATTGGGACCCCGTGCACTCGCTATGGAATGGTGGAATGCTTGCCGCTTCGATCATACTGGGCCCGGTCTTGGTGACATGGGACGCAGTTTTGGTTTTCCTCCTTCTGACTGGGGTATCGCTGCTCCTCGGGCATAGCGTTGGCTTTCACCGCCGACTTATCCATCGCAGCTTTGCCTGCCCACTTTGGTTAGAGCGGTTCCTGGTTTGGGTAGGCACCTGTGTTGGTATGAGCGGACCGTTCTGGATGATCAGGACGCATGATTTACGAGATTGGGCGCAAAGGAACCCGCATTGCCACGACTACCTGGCGCACCGAGGTGGGATGCTGCGGGACTATTATTGGCAAGTACATTGTCGCCTTGCGCTGGATAATCCGCCTCGCTTTGATCTTGGGCGGATCGGGCGCGATCCGTTCTACCAATTCTTAGAACGAACCTGGATGTTGCAGCAGCTCCCCATTGCGGCTGTGCTATTTGGTCTCGGAGGATGGAGTTGGGTGGTTTGGGGCATTTGTATGCGGGTGACCGCATCTGTCACGGGTCATTGGTTTGTTGGCCATTTGGCACACACGCGCGGGCCGCAGAGTTGGCAAGTTGTAGCCGCCGGTGTTCAAGCCCACGACGTGCCATGGGCTGCGATCCCCACTATGGGCGAGGCTTGGCATAATAATCATCATGCTTATCCGGGTTCGGCACGGATGGGACTCTATCCCGGTCAATCCGATTGGGGCTTCAGATTTATCTCGCTCCTCGAACGAATGGGCCTAGCATGGGATATCATTTTACCCGAGCATTTGGACCGCGCGTGGGCGATTAGATCCGTTCAATCCGATCTGATTTCCGACCAGCGCGAACTGGGGAGTCGGGCATCATGAACATCTTTTTCACTGAACTCGCCCGGCGCGTGCGCTATTTGGTGCTTTCGCTCTCACTCATTGCTAGCCAAAATCTTATGGTTTGGAAGGCAATGCAAACTTTTGCGCCCGATGCATCGCTTGACTCAGAGTTTTGGCTAACCCCATTGCGCAGTGCGCTTGAAATCATAGGCCTTCCGCCTCTGTGGGGCGCCCTGTTTTTCGCCTACTTTCTCGGGGTCGCCTACATACTTGCTTTGCTCGCATTCAGCCTCGCCCGCCGAACAAAGCGTGGCTTCACGCTTGCGGTGTTGTGTGTAGTTCCTGTGATCCAGCTTGGCGCGATCGTCATCAACACACTTCTTCCTTCTAGAAAGGAAACTAACGACGATAGTCGCACTTCAAATCATGTGGCAAAGAGCATTGTTGTGGGGCTGATAGCTGGGACTGCAATCATTGTCCTCGCAGTCCTCATTTCTGCTGTCACATTTGGTGCCTACGGTTGGGGCCTATTCGTGATGACGCCTTTTCTTGTGGGGGCGGTCACTGGGTACTTGCTAAACTCAGAGTCCGACCTTGGCCTTAGTACAACGCTAAGCCTGTCCGTATTGGCTGGCGGGCTTGGAAGCCTCGCCCTAATTGTCATGGCACTGGAAGGAATTGTCTGCATCATACTTGCAGCCCCCTTGGCCCTTCCGTTGGTGATGATCGGCGCAGGGCTAGGCCGGGCTATTGCCAAGGCTCGCCATACGCGTGGCACCCCACTCATGAGTGTTGCCGTGCTGCCAATAATCTTCATGCTGGAGGGAGCTATTCCACCTGAAGCGCCGATTCATACGCGCTATGATGTCGAGATTAGTGCGCCGGCGGAAAAGGTCTGGGCTGCCTTAGTCAGCGATGAGCCAATTAGAATTTCGCCGGGGCTACCTGCCGTAGCTGGCCTTGCCTATCCAATACGCTCGAAACTTGAAGGTGAAGGCGTCGGCGCAAAACGCTTAGGCACCTTCTCCACTGGCCAAGCGACAGAAGTCGTCACCAAGTGGGTTCCCAATAGACTGCTAGCCTTCAAGGTCCAGCATCAGCCTGCTGCCATGGAAGAAATGAGCCCTTACCGGCGGGTCCATGCCCCGCATGTAGAAGGCTATTTTGTAACCGGGGAGACCCGCTTTGATCTGGTCCCCCTTACAAAGGATCGGACGCGGCTACAGATCACTTCAGAACATGTGCTAGGAATTGATCCGATCCCCTACTGGGAGCCGATTGCGCGCTTGGCAATCTGGTCCAACGTCAGTCGCGTTCTCGACGACATAAAGGCAAAGTCGGAGACATGATCGGCATTTGGTTTGCAGAATGCGCTCTGCTTGGGTTTGGCAACAGCATTTGCCCCCTCTCTGCCTCACAAGCCAGCGAAAGACTGGTCGCGAATGCGGTTCCAAATGTCTGACTGGTTGGTTCGTCTGCCTTGAACGAATTACCACTCTTGGCCGAAAGCGGACGGTCTGGTTTGGGGTGCGTAAGGTGGGAAAGCTGCCGTTCCGAAGAGTGGGAGCACTTCAATCGCCGAATAATTTTAGTCAGAAATGATCCCGGTAAGCAGGCCGGATTCTCTCCTTTTAAATATAACAAACTAGCCTTCACTTAGGCCTCAGAGCCTTAGTCTAGTCCTTAGCAAACGATTATTACGGACAGAGATTATTTTTTGCTTGTGTAATCCTAAATCCGTGGCAAATTTCCTTACCTTAAATGTTTAATAACCAAGAAAATAAAATTGGGTGGGTTTTCATGGCTGACTTAGAGAATAAAGTTATTGCCAATTCAAATTGTTTGGAACTCGCTGCTCCAAGATGGGCGGCGCTTCTTGCCTTCTTAATCGGCCTCCTGTCCGGCAATCTGGCTTTAGCCCAAGCCAGTCCAGCTTACGCAGGTTTGCATGCTCCACTTGTGCGGAGCATGGACAGCAACAATGTAAACTTGTTGGCGGGGCCCAGTTTTGTCGTAACCGACGTTACAATTGGTGATCCCCAAGTTGGTGGCCTCGAGTTTTCGAGGTCCTTCAATACAGTACACGGAGGTCTCTTTGGGAGCTGGACAGTCAGTCCGGGGTCCGAGCAGGTAGTTGGGACCAATGGTTGGGTGGCGGAAGACTATTCAGCTTATCTCGGCTATGGCGTCACGTATGGGCACGGCAGCCAAGTTTTCGAACTCACAGGTGGTGCTGAAGCTGGCGGCACATATATCTCGCAAGCAGCAAACGGCGAAACTCTAGAAATCGATTTATTCAATAATCAATTCACTGATCGCAGTCGCTTTTCTTTCTACAAAAGGGACGGAAGCCGATTAGTTTTTGAGCGGCGTCTTTTGAGGTCCGTCGAAAAGCCAAATGGAATTGTGATTACATATAACTACGCAAGTGTTTTGGATTCTGGCTATACGCGAGAAATTCTGCGGTCGGTGACCTCCAACGCGGGCTATATGCTTCACTTCCAGTACGGCTCTCCCGGTACAGGTCTGAGATATGAAGTGAGCGAGCATAGCTTTGAGATAACCAAAGTTGTCGGGATTAATACGAGAATTTATCCGTGCGACCCGCTGGCGGTAATCTGCGCTGATGCATTCAACGGAGTGACTTGGCCTTCCGTTACTTTTAGGCGGGAATCAGCTGGGCTTATGCTGGTGGGCAGCTATTCAGACGGGCGCTTAACAAAATTTAGGTCTGAATACTCAAATACCGCAACCTATATGCCAGGTAGTTGGGCAAAAGCGGAATTGAGCATTCAAAGCGCAGCTGGAAACAGCATTTCGATTGGAAGCTATCAGGCGACCCGCTTTACCAACTATATTCAAACGAGCCAAGTATCACGCAATGGTTCGTTCAACTATCGGTTTGATACCCAAGGCGGAGGTCAAAACGGGATTATTGAGCCATTGCGGATAATTGGCGGTTCAGTAACTGGACCCGCGAGCTATACCTCCAGTTGGACCACCGATCAGCAGTGTCAGTTTACAGTCTTCGGCATTTGCAGTCCTGATCTTCTTTCGACAGTAACCGTCAATGGCCGCACCACAAGGTATGCCTATGGCTGTGCCAACCCTGAATGCATGATGACTGATTGGAATCCTAAGCGATTAATCCGTGTGACTCAGCATGATGGAGACTATACCGATGTTCAATACGATAAGCGGGGCAATATTCTAAAGCTTATAAAGACCCCGAAGCCAGGTTCTGGCCTCGCTGTGATCGTTGAAACTGCTGTTTACCCAGAGGTTGGCAGTCTTTTGTGCGTTAACCGGAAAACCTGCAATCAACCTATCTCGACTAGGGACGCGGCAGGTAACCAAACAGATTATATTTATGAGGCTGCCCGCGGTGACTTACTGAGCAAGATTGCACCGGCTCCGGGTGGAACGGGGCCCTATGCAACAGTGCGCCCAACAACCAATTATACCTATGAGAATGTTGGCGGCTCCGGTATCTGGAAACTCAAGACGACCTCAATATGTGCCATAGCAGCGACTTGCTCCGGAAGCGCAAGCAATTCAGTAGTTCAATTCAATTACAATCATCCCAACTATCTCTTGTCAGACGAGACAAAGTCCTCTGGAGATGGTGCCATTACGGCCACGACAGCACTGACTTACACCGCACTTGGTGACCTGGAGTCGACGGACGGACCGTTGCCTGGCACCTTTGATAAGTCGTGGGCTTTTTACGATGTGATGCGCCGAAAAGTTGCAACAGTAGGGCCTGATCCAGACGAAGGGGGGCCACTATTGCCCCGTGCTCAAAAATTGACTCTAAACGCTGCTGGGCTTGTTACACTGACAGATATCGGGACGGTTGCTTCGCCACAAAATTGGGCCAGCCTTACCGTCCTTAAACGAGAGGAAACAGCATACGATAGCTATGGGAGGAAAACGCGCCAACTGGTGCGCGATTATACTTTGGCGGGCGGAGCCATCCAAAGGGCAACAAACTGGAGCTATGATGGTGCAGGAAGGGTCCAATGTGAAGCAAATCGCATGAACCCCGCCTCCTTTCTGCAGGCAGTTTCGGCGTGCGTCCAGACAACTCAAAATCCAAGCTTTGGTCCAGATCGAATTACCCGTACTAGCTATACGGCGAATGGCGACATTTCGAAGATTGAAGAGGGCTTAGGCACACCGCTTTTGCGAAATGCACGAGTCATGACCTATCTGGCACCAGGGCAAGTCTCCACAATTTCTGACGCCAATGGGAACCGGACTACTTATTCATATGATGGATTTAATCGTCTGATTAAGACGCGTTTCCCTAGTGCGACAACGGCCGGGACCAGCTCTACTACTGACTACACCGCCGAAACCTTTGATAATTTCGGTCGACCGAAAACTCAGCGCACGCGAAGCGGTTATGTCTTTACTTTGAGTTACGACAACCTCAGTCGGGTTGTGTCGCGTATTGGAGCTGGAAATTCAACAACTTATGCCTTTGCGTATGACGTAAAGGGCCGAACACTAAGCACCACAAATGTTCAGTCGGGTGTAAGCACCATTGCATCGGCAACCTACGATGCATTTGATCGGCAGATTACCGATACGACGCCAAATGGCACTGTCAGTTATGTCTATGATGCGGCTGATCGCAGGGCTCGCCTGACTTGGCCCAATGGTTATTTTGTTACATACGAATATGACAGGACTAATGCCTTAAAAGCGATTAGGGACAACACTGCAGCACTTTTGGTGAGCTACAATTATGACAATTTAGGCCGACGCTCGCAAATTGCGCGTGGCAATTCAACAACAACTAACTATGCCTATGAAGCCAGCGGGGGACTTGATAGTTTGTCTCACGATCTTGCGGGGACAGTCAACGACACCGCAAGTGCCTTTGACTATAATAGCGTTGGCCAAATCACTACGCGAAACATTTCAAATGCTGCTTACCGTTGGAATGCGTCAACATTGGTCAATGATGCTTATGTTCCAAACGGACTCAACCAGATCGGTTCACGAAACGGAATTGCCTTTTCCTATGACACACAAGGCAACCTCACTTCTGACGGCAACAACACGTTTCAATACGACAAAGAAAATCGGCTAATCGCATCACCTTCGCGTGGTATTGCCATTAAGTATGACGCCCTGGGAAGGCTTGCTAGCACAAGTGCGGCCTTGATCGGAACTGCTCAGTTCCTTTATGATGGCAGGCAATTGATTTGGGAAAGCAGCGAGGATGGGTCACAGCGGCTTTTTGTGCACGGGGTAGGGCCCGATGAGCCCGTCTTGGCAATCGAGAACGGTACGAAATATTGGTACCACGCTGATGAACGCGGTTCGATTGTCGCGCGATCAGATAGTGCGGGTAACCTCGTAGGTGCAGTCAATACATATGACGAATTTGGCATTCCCTCGGCATCGAACTCGGGAAGGCTGCAATATACCGGGCAAATGTGGCTGCCTACTTTGCAACTCTATCACTATAAGGCTCGCCAGTATCGACCTGACCTTGGTCGATTCATGCAGACTGACCCAATTGGATATACGGATCAGATCAACCTGTATGCTTATGTTGGTAATGATCCTATTAACAAGAGCGACCCCACAGGGCTAGCGCAAGATTGCGGAAACGGAACAGCAGCCATGCCTGGCGGGTGTCCAATTTCGCCAAATATGATGATGCCCGCAGATATGGCGGGCGTTAATTTCTACGGAGGCCGAATAGGAGTATCTTCGCCAGGTTATGCGCGAAATCAGAGAATAAGCGCGGAAGCCGCAAACAGAGACGCTGCCTTTGGCCAGTATAATGCGCCACCATATCGCGCTGGCACAACTGTTGTAGAAGGACGCACTACACGAGAAATGATCACTTTGCGGTTTTCGGCGCCATCTGCAACCAATCCCAAGGGGCAAGGTGGGTGGGTTGCGCCAAACGATCCAGCGCTACTGGCCATGACACCGAAAGAGATTCAGATCGCACTACAATTGCCAACCACGCCAACTCACGTTTCAATGGTCCGCATTCCCGCTGGCACCGAGACACAAATTGGTATGGTGGGCCAACAGCCAGGCTTAGCGGCTCCGCCTTCGAGCAGCGTTCAAATCCGATTGCTTGAAAGAGTTCCAAGCAGTAATTGGGGTGACCCGGTTCCAATAGGGGAACGGCCACCCCTTCCACAGCATTAATAGCATTTAAGGACAGTTGTTTTGGATAGAGACCTTCAAATCCTTTTGTCGCGTCAAATAACCATGTCCGTTGCGATGCCTTGGGGCAGGATCGCGTGTTACGAGACTGAAAATGGGACGATCGACGACATAACTGACAAACGAAAGCCGGCTGTCAATTTAAACTATGAAGAGCGATTGGCCTATTACAAGATTTTCCTTTTCAAATATGCGAACAGCAATATCGTGGCGACAAACCATGATGGAAGCGTCAGATGGATTATTCATGGGTTTACAGATTTTGGCGAACACCAACCGTTCATTGGGGTGGCGTTTGTCGATGGAAAAATTAAAGCTGAAAATTGGGTTGGGCGAGTATATGATGTGGATCCAGAAACAGGACAATGTTCGAATGAAGTACTAAAATTACTCTGATTCATCTATTGTTTTCAGGACATGTGACTAAATGATATTGGCGCGGCTTGCCAGCACGTGAACCACCATTTTTCAAGGGCCCTGTGAGATCTGATGGCATCGGAAGAGCAAGGTTGAGTACTGCGGAAGGGTAAGCGTTCAAGCTTGGCGGACCGGAGGTGTAGTTGGTTGATGTAACGCAATGGTCAGACCCACGGATGTAGAGCGACATATTCGCTTTAAAGCTTTGGACTCTAGGGCAGCCTGAGTCCCCAAAAGCGAAAGTACAAGACCATCACAGTAGCTACGACTCTTGCCAATAGCATCTCGATCATTGAGCTGGACTGCCCCGTTAGGGGTAATATAACTCCAATGTTTTAGTACCTCCGGCAAGCTAGGCTTGGAGTGTTCGAACATCGTGAAGGCGACTGATGCGCGCGGGACCTTACAACCTGATTGACAGGGCTGATCATTTAAAGGCCAAGACAATGACGACCTTGCCGCGATTAGACGAACGGACTTTGAGCAGCCAATGCGGGTAACGCAGCGCGTCCCGGCGGTTTACGATTTACTAGGCGCTTACGGCTCGCTTTAAAATTGTCATTAGCCTACAATCTAATAGTGAATTCTTTTAGTTGCAACTCGCAGTTTGCAAAACACGCGTCCCGCCTGAACAAACATAAGTCGCAGTACCAGTCCAGATAAACCGGCCAGGATCCACAAATGACTGCGAGACGCCGGGACTGACTGCGGGAACAAAGCTATCGCCTGACGTGCAGGTTTTTCCGGCAACAGTCCATGTGAGTGGCTGGCCGCTCATTTCAGGACAGCTTGTCGCCGGAGCAGACATAGCAGCTCTTGCTGCCGGAGACGACACCGAAACACGGTTGTCAGCTTTATCAAAAGCATAATTGACTGTTTTGCCATTATCTTTAACAACTTGTACAAGCCTGCCAAGTGCATCGTAAGTGTAGGTTTCCGCAGATGCAAACGGGACCGCTACAGCCATCACTCCAAGCAAGCCTAGTAAAATAAGAGCTCTTTTCTTGATCATCTTACCACTCCAGAAGGCTTGGTTGCCGAATAAATAATTACTTATTCTCTCTAGCTAGCGCTCCGCGAGCACGAGAATATTGGTTAGCATATTTGTAGGAAGCTTGCACGCAATTTGTTGCAAATACAACTAGCCGCTCATCTTGGCCTGGAAATTGGCGTGCAAACAATCGAAGTTCGCGATTACGATCTAGGCTAGGCCGTTCTTCGTTTACTTCAAGCATCCGCGAAAGTGTGCCGATAACTAAGGAGGCCTTTAGAAGGTCATTCTGCCGAAGTCTTGCAGCCCCAAGGCTCAAAGTAGCTTGCTGGTTTGGCAATGTGCCCGCGAGATTTTGTAATGCCGCGCTGCACCGACCAAAATAAATCGCCCGCCCCGGATCACTTGGAAGACGCCCCGGCCCTCGGTTATTGCCTTCCCTGGCAGTTGGCAAGAAAAGCGCATCAGCTGGCAACCTTTGAAGCTCTTGGTTTCGGAAATATTCTTGGAGCCCGGCGGACACGAATAGTAGGACTACAAATGCGAAGGCAATCAAACCTGAGTTGCGGATTATCATAGAAACACACGACTACTTAAAGGACACAACAGTACCCTGCCTCTTTTGTGCGCTAGCTGCAACATGGCTTGGCCTTCGCATCAAACAGAGTCTCAGCAAAAGATTGGGTAGGACACAAAATCCAGCTTAGAACACGACACTGGGGCCACTTTCACTAGTCCGAAAAACTACTTTGAATTTCGCCTACCTTGGTTGACCTCTCGGTCTCGGAAAAGGCGAAACTGAGGCCAAACAATACCTCTCAGCTTTGGGCTACTCGCTAGTGTTAAGACACCTGAGGTATGACCCAGGCCCGTAGCATGTGCTGCACGCTATCAGTATCTATAATCGACTTGAAGTGCACCCATTCTGCTTCCCAGTTAATGTCCGCTTTCGAGCCACCGCCAACACACCTCTATCGGCAACCCTTGGCGCAAAGCAGACGAGATGGCTCCCACTCAACGCCTCGCTCACCCCACGCGCGTCCCCAAAATCTGATCCGCCACGGTTTCCGCCGCGCGGCGGACCGGGTCATCCGACAAGTGCGCGTAGCGTTGCGTCGTTGAGGCTTGCGTGTGGCCGAGGGCTTTGCCGATTACGTAGAGGCTCGCGCCGCGTGCGGCGGCGAAGCTGGCGAACGAATGGCGTAGGTCATGCAGCCGCACACCCTGAAGGTTCAGGCTTTGGCGGACTTTTTCCCAAGACTTGTAGAGCCCGACCGTTGGGCCATCTGACCCAGTGAGAGAAGGGAACACATAGCGGGAAGAGCGGGGGCGGTCTGTTAGCTCGGCCAGAGAGGCAGAGTTTAGGGGAATGACTTTCTCGCCGGTTTTGGAGCGTCCTCGGGGCAGGACAATCCGGCCACGTTCAAGGTCGAGCTCGTTCCACATCAGGCCCAAGATCTCGCTCTTTCTGGCACCAGTGAACAGAAGCAGGCGGATAATGGTTGCATGACTCTCGTCGATCTCGGCATTCTCGGTCAAGACCACGAGTTTGGCTAACAGGTTTCGCGCTTCTTCGGTCGTCAGGAAGCGCTCACGGCGACCTGGCTTAAATTTCTCGACCCCAATGCAGGGATTGGTCTCGCTAAACCCGTTGCGCACAGCCCAAGACATCATGGCCGAAAACGAACGAATGAGGCCACCAGCTGAGGTTTGCCCGCCCGAGATGCGTGCGAGGCCTCGGGCCTTGGTTTTGATCCTTGCGGCTGTTTTCCCTGCGGCGACGTCTGCCTGCATCCGCTCAATATCTTGGCGGGTGAGATCGCGGGCAAATCGCTTGCCGATGAGGGGAATGGCATGGCGTCGCAGGAGCGATGCATCGTTGGCCCAAGAGGATTCCCGCTTGTTAGGCTTCGCCATCCGGCCTTCTACCATATAGCGTTCAATCAGCGCCGCCACGGTCAAAGCGGCGCGCGCTTCCTGCTTCTCAAGTTGGGGATCAATGCCATCGAGAGCGTCAGCCAACATATAGCGTGCCCGTTCGCGTGCTTGCTCGACCGTCCAGGGGCTGCCTAAGTCTCCGATCGTCATCCAGCGTTGCAGCGAGCCGATGCGAAGCTTCACTCCAAAGGACACCCGACCGTTATGAAAGATGCGCGCGACAAAACCTTTCGCGTCGCTGTCCCAAAGGCGCGTCTCGCCAGACGCAGGCCGCACAACTGAATCGAGAAGTCGCTTTGTTAGTTTAACCCGCTCGCCCATAATCTACTCCTGTCGAACAAACTTGACCCAATTTTCGACTGCCAGATTTTGCTACCTTTCAGACGCATAAAACGTGCCAAATCGTCAGTCTGAATCTCGCAGTTTGCTACCAATTTGCTACCAACTGAACGGATTTCGTCAGAAAATGACGGAAGCGTCAAGAATGAGGCGGAATGGCAACCCGATGAAATATATATGAAAAATCACAAATTGGAACGTTCAGGAATAAGGCAAAAATGTGGCATGAAAAGACTACGAATCTGAGGGTCGGGCGTTCGAATCGCTCCGGGCGCGCCATTTTCTCCGAGACATTTTCGGTTCAAGCCAAACCCCTAGCGGGGTCTGCAGCCAAATACCAAAAACCTAGTGAAGTTATCTGGAACGACTTTTTTCTGCAGTGGTAGCAGCAGTGACCACCAGAACATTGGTAGCAAACGGGCATTTCGGCGCTTTCTGAGTGTTTCCAGCCCATTCTGATCGTTACGATTCGTTTCGATGGCTGTGCAATGCGTCTTCACTAATGACGCAGACGGCACTTTTCTTTAGTAACGATTTTCGCTGTTAACGCGTGCGTGAATAGCCCAGCTTCTTAGTATTCGGCATTCGTCATCAATCTGAGCTTTGACTAATGACTCATTGCTTCAACTTGCGCTTGAACTGGCGGCTCGGATTCTAATCAAACTTGATCGCGGCCGTTGTCCTTGTGAAATGCGTCCAAGGCTGGCGGTCAAGGGGAATGGTCGGCCTGCCGATCACGCTAATTTCGATCAACGCGCAACTTCGACCCTTGCGGATCGAAACGCGCTAAGGCGTGACCCCTTGAGGGCCAGATTGGGGGCTATAAAATCACTCAACAGCTTCAGGGCAAGCACAGCGCCGCATTGAAGCTGTTCCTAGGCGTCCTAGAGCGTGGCTCTTGTTTGCTTCATTTGGGTCGTGGATACGCAAACTAACTCGGTCTGCTTTGTGCCAAACTAGGTCACTAAACCGCAATTCAATGGAGCCCGAAAGCGGACATAGGTTGGGGGGAATAGTGGAGGTCGGATAAGCTTAAGCTGGGGTACCTCGTTAGCGAAAATCGCACAAAGACAAAATTAACCGAAGCAAATTCCTCTCTCTTTGATAGAATTGAGAGGAGCGCCTATGCAAAAGCATCCATCGGGTGGAGCACCGCTAACAAACCTAGAGCCTGCAATTCTGTTCAGCCAAGATCGAAAGGTCATTGCTGCTTCGCCGTATCAAATGGATTGGCAGGATATCAGAGCGCGGTTCGCCAAAACGCCTTATCGCCACGCTTTGGCCGACAAATTTGAGGCTTGGGCAAGGCTGGCTACCGAAGCCCTTTTCATCGAACAAATTTGGTTAGGCGGCAGCTTTTGCTCTGATAAGGAGTTTCCCAAGGACATTGATGCAGTCTTATTCTTTCGTCATCCTCGGCCCCTCTTTAAGTCAGAGGAGCGCGACCAGTTTCTTTATGACAATGCCGATGTCTTTGATCGCGCTGTGGTTCAAGAACAGTTCAGCCTTGATCTAGCCTCCATCGCTATGGATATCAGCCGCATCTCTTTGGTGAACTTTGCTGCTTACTGGGCGATGGTTTATTCAAACGGGCCAGATGGGACACGACGCGCCTTCTACTCCGTTCCCGGGGAAACGCTATCCAGACAAGAAACCTAAAGCAGAAAAAAATATATTTAACTCTTAAGTAAAATTTAACTAACTCACAGCAATTCTATCAGAATTGATTATCCATACCTCGTCTGAGGAGGTTTGCCATGAGTGGTGTGAATCCGTTCAATTTCAGCTGGAATCTGGGTGGCCTTACTTGGAACGCTTGGGGCGAACCGAATGAAGTCGGCCTTGACGATGCGCCGCCTGTCACAACCACGCCGCCACCCCCACTGCCCCCGCCGCCCCAGGCGACCGACACCGTGACGATCGGCTCAAACTTCACCTTCGATCTCGGCTCTTACCAACCTCCCCCCGGTTGGAATATTGACGAGTATCTGAACACTCCGTTGCCCATTGAGAGCGAAGCAATCTTCGTTGAAATTGACCTCCAAGACCCCTCATTTTGGTTGAGCAGCAGTGATATGTTTCCAGAAGGTCGGCATAGGGAGTTAACCGAAGAGCAAGCGACCGCGATTGATTTTGAGAACTACAACAATTCACTTGCGAAGGCGCTTGGTGTGCCATGGCCTAAATATCAAATGGAAGTGGAGAGCGCGAGGGAGGAGTTCTTAAACTCAATCGTTCAATCCCATCACCAAGGTGGCAGCTATTTTTTCAGTCTCGAACCTTCGGCTCGCGTAACCAGTCAGTACGCTAACCCACTTGTTGAACGTTATGAAAATCATCAAGCTGCTAATAATTTGAACCAACAACTTAATGACCTGAGGAAATCGTCGAAAGAAGACTTCTTAAAATTGGTAAAAGAACTCGAGGCCAATGGTTATAGCGTGCAGGGGCATAAATTTGGCGGTGCCTACGATCGTAACCCAAACGACGGCGTTACTGAGGTTTACCAGCGTGTTTACTATACACTTAATGGACGGGTTATTCCCGGACTTGGCGATGCCGACGGCCCTAATTTGACTGGCGGGCTAGACGGGCTGCAGAATGCTGGCTGGTTTGGGCAAAATTCAACTGTAGGCTCCTCGCCAAGGAGCGGGGTAATCTCTGGCGGGTCCAGTTCTGATCCTGCAAACCGGCTTCAGATCGCCGAGCGCCTTGCAATGAGTTTTGCCTCGGCAATTGGAAGTAAAGGTGCGCGTGAAGGCGGCTCGAACACAGAAGCAGGCGCTGCAGTCTTTGAAGAAGGCGAGAAGATCGTGCTCTATTGGCTATCGGCGGGTTCACAGGACACTGTTCCCGCGACTGGGTTTGCTAAAGGATTAATGCAGGCGAATCAAAACCGCAAATTGCTGTGGGTTATACACAATCATCCAAATGGGTCGGAATTTAGCACCGATGACATATTGAATGGCAAAGCACTTGCATTTGCGACTTCGCCACAACTGGATAGATTTCAGGGTTTGCTGCTAGGAAAGCCAGGCGGTAACGTAAGCGTGTTCCCAGCCGAAAGACTTCGTGACAACTGATATGAGCCGCACTTTTTTTGCATTCGCAGTCGCAATCGGGGTGACGCTGTCGCTTGTAGCCTCCATGACAGCCCTGAAACTGTCTTGGGATACGCGGCAGCGAGTGGAGTCTGAGTTCGGTAAGAACCCCTATAAGTCAATATACAGAACGGATGAACAGGCTGCGGTACGAACTGAACCTGACAGCAAGCCTATATTTGCCGATATGACTGATACACAGATTGCCAGGCGCGCTCTCATTGCTCTCTGCAGACAGATTGAATGCGCCAATCTCGATCATTATGTTTACTCTTTTGGAAGAGACGGGAGTGATGTTGAAGGCGCATTTTGGTACCGGCCACTCAATCCAAAGAGCTTCGAAGAGGTTCGCAGAAATGAACATTTCCTTTGCCGCTTTCGTAATGAAAGTTGGGTCTTTTGCTATGTTTCATCAAGGAAACGGCCCAAAATCGAGATGGTGTTCGCCCGCACAGCTTCAGAAGCCGAAATGAAAGATCGAGACCTAGATCGAAAAGTTGAGATGCGAAAACGCTATCCCAATGAATAAGTCGTCATGAGCCTTAGCAATGCGCTCCGCGCGGTAGGGTGCATTCCATCCATGGAATGCACCGTGGTCAAGCAATTCCTGAGTTCGTCGATGCTGGGCCTTAGCTAAAGCACTTGGAACGGTTCATGGCCGTACTTCGCTTGCCTTGAAGCTCCATCTTGCGCGCCAAAACTCGAACACGGCTTTTGCATAGGCCTAGCCTGTGGCAAAGGCGATCTAGGTAAAAAATAATCTAAAAACAGTTATGTATATGTGGTGCATTCCTGTCGGAATGCCCCCTACAGGGCGAAGCGCATTTCTGCTAACCCGTGCGTGAATAGCCAGTCTTCGACTTTCAACCTTTTCCCGCTTCTCACACGTTGAGCTCGGGGCCTTGCGAGCCCGCGCCAATCGACAGAATCATGAAGGCAAAACGCATTAGGTTTGGTTTTGGGAGCTTTGTCCGTGAAAGCAGCCGTCCCGCGATGGATTGCGCTTTAAATTAGACCAATTTGGAAAACCGCCACATACAATCTAGTTGTCAAAATGGGTTCAGCGAAGGAATGTTTATGATGGTGGATCGCGACACGCTGATATTGATTAAGCCAGACTTTTTGGATCCCGCCTTTCCCGATACGCGCTTTTATTGTTGGCATTGCGCTTTGCTTGAGGGCGTATTGGTTAGCTTTCCCGCTCTACTAACTCGGCTAAATATTGTTCGGATAGAATGGACTAAACCAAGGCAAGAAGTCATCTGCTTGATCGGTGAAGAAAATCAATCACTCCCAGTTCTCATCTTTGCAGATGATGCCACAGACCAGTCTGGTGCCAGCAATTTTAGGGGGCGACAGTTTGTGGCAGGCAAGGATGATATCCTCTCTGCCCTTTCTATGCGCCACAATATTCCAACGCCCCATCCTTAGACGAAACAACCAAGGCTCCATCAGGTGGCGACACTTGATGCGCTTTACTTGATGCGCTTTATCCGCAAGCGCAAATGGCCACTGGCTTCAGGGCTTGGTGTAGGGGCGGAAACAAAGCACTTAAAAGTTTGCGGACTTAATGCCCCCGCCATCCACCCGTAGATTGGCGCCGGTAATGAATGAAGCCTTTGGACTGGCAAGAAACACAGCGGCTGTGGCAACTTCTTGGGCCGTCGCGTGACGTCCCAAGGGAGCTAAACTTGCCGCGCGTTCAAACATGGCGGGGCTCTTCTGTCGGACTTGATCCCAGAACCCCCCGGGGAAATCAACAGGTCCCGGGGACACCGCATTAAATCGGATGGCCTTGCGAGCCTGAGTGGCACCCATCTGGCCAACATAATTGATTAGGGCCGCCTTCATGGCCCCATAACCTTCCTCGCCTGGGGGAAGATGGGTCAAGACTGACGCAATTGACGAAATGATCGTGACCGAACCGCCTTTTGCCTTTTCAAGATAGGATAGGCAGGCATTCACAACGCGCACATGTTGGAGGAAGTCGACATCAAAACAATCCCGCCACATCGCCTCGCCTTGCGAGTAAATGCGCGTGGTTACATTGCTGATGAGGATGTCGATACCGCCCAAATGCTCAGCGGATTGATCCACCCACGCATTAAATGCCGCCTCATCTCTGACATCCAAGCTGGTCCCGAATATGTTTGCGCCTTGGGCGCGCAACTGATCTTCAGCTAACCGAACGTCGCTTTCGGTTCGCGCACAAAAGGATACCGAGGCACCATCAGCGATCAGCGTTTCAACAATGGCACGCCCGATACCTTTGCTGCCACCCGTCACAAGCGCGCGCTTACCCTGTAGACCAAGATCCATGGCCAAAACCTCCACAAATGAGCTGATTATTTCGCCTTGACGCCGCCATCGACGGACAAGACTGCGCCTGTAATGAAAGATGAGTCCGGCCCTGCCAGAAACGCGATGGCCGCAGCAATCTCTTCTGGTTCGCCATAGCGTCCCATTGGGCAGTTGTTTTCAAACCGGCTCCGGATAAAGCGAATTTCATCTTCGCTGCGGCCGATTTCCAGCTTGCGCATCATGTCTGTATTGGTGGGCGATGGACAAACTGCATTCGCGCGAACGCCGGAGCTTGCCATTTCGACCGCTGCCAGTTTGGTGAGGCCAATGACAGCATGTTTGCTTGTCGTATAACCGACTGTGTTCTGGCCGCCACCAAGCCCTGCGGTGGAGGAAACATTGATGATCCGCCCCTTGGTCTTGCGCAACTCGGCTGCTGTTGCGCGGATGCCGAGCCAGCTGCCTTTGAGGTTGATGCCGACCACGGCGTCGAAGTCTTCAATCGCATATTGGTCAATGGGCGCAAACGGCCCTGAAATGCCTGCATTATTGACGAGAATATCAATCCGGCCAAAGGCTTGGACCCCAGATTGAACGGCTGCTGTCCAATCCGAAAACACGCGCACATCGCCTCGATTACAAATGACCTGCCGATCTAGGCTTCCAATTGCAGCCTCTAGCTCGCTGAAGTCGGCGCTAGCAAGGTCCATTGCGACAATGTGGGCACCATCGGATGCCAGCCGCTTTGCGGTCGCAAGGCCAATGCCGCGAGATGCACCGGAGATGAGAGCAACTTGTTGATCAAGGGGTTTTACCATTGGAACCTCGGGCGGAATGAAAGGGTTTGTAAGTTCGCGCGGATTTCGCCCAAGCGAGGCATCCAGCCAAAATCGGATCGCTGCCGCAAAGAGCGGGGATCGTCTGAGGATTTGTCAAACGACACAAACGTAAGGGCATTACCGTCAGGGTCGGTCCCTTCAAGCCACAATCGGTTCTTGTCTTCCTGAATGAGGTTGTCAGCAAACTCGACGCCTGCTTCCACTAAGTGCGGCAATGCCGATCTCACGTCTTCGACTTCAAAGGTGAGTGCGTTTAGGCCTGCCGATTTCTGGCTTTGGGTCGCGGGCCGAGGTTGGGTCTCAGGGTGTAGATATTGCCAAAACTCCAGCATGATATTGCCACATGCAACCCAACAAACCTTCAGATCAACATTGGCAACACCGGTAATCAAGTCATTCGCGGGGTTCTGCTTGACGCGATACCCGCCAAACCACGGCCGACCCGTCAGCTTAGCATAGAAGTTCGAAAGATTTTCCAGATCGTGCGTACACAAAGCAACATGGGACAACCAAGCTTTTGGCGCATCTTCAGGGGCGTATTCGGCGCTCTCCACTTCAACAACAAAGCCTGATGCCGTGTTGCCATAGGCGTACCACGTTCCGTTTCCTAAGGTGGTTAGGTCCGCATTGAATGTGATGTCAGAGGTTTCAAGCTCGGCTTTGAGGCGCGGCGCGTCGCGCGCCTGTAGGCAAATGTGAGTGATTCCGGGTTCATACACCTTGGGTGCGGATGGAGACTGATCGAAGTGGTCATCGACATTGATATTGAGGACCAGATTGCGGATCGCCCAAGCAGAAGTTGAGGAATGGTTGGTCGCATTTTCATCGCCAAGCTCGATTTCGAGCCTTTGTGCAGCCAATTGGCTCAAAATGCCTGAGACGTCAGCCTCTGACCGCACTTTCATGTCTATTGCATTGATTCCAATAATCACTTTCTGACTATCTCCCAAGTATTGGCTTGTTCGTTTCCGTCAGCCTTTTTGATCATCTGCATCGAACTTGAGTTTCCTGTCAAGCTAATTGACACAAGTTAATTAGCGAATTTTACGCTGGACAAATTGAAAGGCAATGGTACCAATAGATATCTTATGAGTTTTATGGGTATCTAAATGATGGGTAGCGTTACCACACTTTCGGACGATCCACGATCAGCGCATGGGCGAATTCTGGAACTCTTTTCCCAGCGTGCCCGCACGGGTGTACATGACGTTGTCATGGCGGAGTTGGCGCGCGACTTGCGGATGAGCAAGCGGACCATTTATCTGCATTTCCCCAGCAAAATGGCGCTGATTGAAGAGCTTTTAGACAATTGGGCGACGAAGGTTGAACACCAATCTGCTAACCGCTGGAATAGCGATGAAACCTGCGTCCAAAGCCTAAAGCGCTGGGCTTCAGAGTGGTCGCAGGGTATTGGTCAATACTCACCCCGCTTTTGGACTGAGGTTCGCGACTACTGCCCAGACGCATTCGAGAAGTATCGCAAGCGCATGGACGCGCTTCGCGAACATTCACTGGAGCGGATGGCATTTTGGCTGCGGCCGGGGCTTAGCCCGGGTGTCGCTTTGGAGTTGTTTTTTGCAGCTGTCCGAACTGCCATGGATCCCGCGATTTGTGATCGGCATAACATCACGCGCTCAGATGCATTGGACAGCTTAGTAGAAGTATGGGCGCGCGGCGCCTTGGTCGACCCAGACGCGTTGATCGGGCAGGTCAACAACGCTTCCCGCCAAGCAAAAACATTGCGGAGCGACCAGCCATGACAATTATCGATGTCGATTCCCATTTCTACGAGCCCGTCGACTGGCTGGAACAAACGGACCCGAAGTTGGCCGCAGAGATTCCAAAAATTGATATCGTCACCTTAATGACAACGTCGATTGCCGGGGATTTGCTAGCGAGCCTGCCACCAGAATTGCGGCCAGATCCTATGTCCTTGCTGCCTGATCGCCTGCGGCCTTTGGCGGAAAAGTACCGCAATGCACCCATGACCGAAGTCGCCAAAGTTCTGCGCGACTTACAGGGTCAGACCACTTTCTCGCCACAAGGTGCTTATCAGGCCAGTGACAGACTGGCTTTTATGGAGGCACGCGGCGTGGACGCACAGTTTATTCTGCCGACATTCGGCTTCCGTGCCGCTGCCGCTATGAAGCGGGTCGATATGAAGATCGCTCTACGAGCCGTGAAAGCTTACAACAGCTGGGCTGCCAACACGACTTACGGCCATACCGATCGTCTGATGCAATCGACAATGTTGGATATCGCCGATGTGGATTGGGCGGTCGCAGAGTTAACCAGAACGCGGGCCTTAGGCAGTCAGTCTTTTTCCTTTGGGGCCTTTCCACAAAATGGTCGTTCGCTGGCTCATGCAGACTATGATCGGCTGTGGTCAGCCGCAACAGATTTAGGGATGATCGCGATCATGCATGTGGGTGGCGGGCGCCCCACACTTGATCCGGGCTGGGGCAATTCTCAGGGCGGCTTTGCCGAGCTCTCGCTCTTGACCTTCTCGATGGTCCATCAAGTTCCCCAAGTTGCCCTGAACGCCATGATATTTGGGGGCGTGTTTGAGCGCCATCCAAAGCTTCACATCATTGTTGCGGAATATGGCGTCGGTTGGGCACCATTCTGGCTTCAGAACTTAGAGGACATCACGCATCAGACTTTGTCCAAGCCGGTCTTAGATAAGCTTAGCATGCGTCCCATCGACTATGCCCGCCGCAATGTGAAGTTTACGCCCCTGCCAGATATGGACGTGGCTGCCCTGATTCATGGGGTTGGCGAGGATATGGTCGTGTTTTCTTCTGATTACCCCCATCCCGAGGGATCAGCCGATGCTGTCGCGCACTATCGACGGGCGCTCGAACCATTTCCAGAGACAGTCTCAAAAAAATTCTTCGGAGAAACCATGGGGGCATTGCTGGCGGCCTAGCTTCAGTCCGAGGCGCGCGCAACTAAGAAAAAACAATAAAACAAATATAAACTGGGGGAAATATGGCAAATATCACCGACACGAGGCATAGTCTGCTCCCACCCGTCACAGGTCGGCTGGCCTATAGTGTGGGGACCGTTGGGTTTGGTTTTTTTGATGCAGCTACCCGTGCCTTTCTGCTCCTCTATTATAGCCAAGTGCTGGGCCTTTCGGCTGGGCTAGCCGGCTTAGCGATTGGGGTGTCGCTGTTGTTTGATGCAGTTTCCGACCCCATCGTCGGGGCTATTTCAGACCGGACCCGTTCAAAACTAGGTCGGCGTCATCCTTATTTGTTTGCGGCAATTATTCCTGCAGCCTTGCTTTTTATCTGCTTGTGGAACCCGCCCAGTTCACTCACTGAGACTGGACTATTTGTCTATCTGCTGGTCTGCGCTGCCTTGTCGCGCATGTGCCTATCCATCTTTGAGATCCCAGCCGCTGCCATGTTGCCCGAGATCATCTCTGACTATCAGGAGCGGACGCGGCTGATGGGCTGGCGCTATGCTGCCCAATTCTTGGGTGGGATGACTGCAACGCTTGGGGGCTTTGCTATCTTTTTTAAGGCTAGCGCAGAGCATCCAAATGGCGTGCTGAACCCAGAAGCCTATCTTCCTTTCAGCCTCTTTGGTGCGGCGGTCATTGCGTTATCCTTGGGCCTTTGCGCCTTTGGGACCTGGCCAATGATGGCGCAGTCGCGAGCCGTTCAAGCCGCGAGTAAAGCCCCTAACCAGACTCTCAAAATGGCGTTTCGGGCTGTCATAGAGAGCTTCTCAAACCCATCTTTCCGCCTTTTGATCGTTTTCAGTGTCCTGACGAGTTTGGCATTCGGTATGAGCGGCGCGTTGGCCGTATACGTAAACACATTCTATTGGAACCTAGCCTCTGAGCAGCTAAAATTATTCTCACTCTTCAGTCCAGTTGCCATTGTTCTGGCAATGGTTTTGACCCACGTGATTGGAAAGACTTTTGACAAGCATGTGGCAGCCATTGGTGCCTCATTCGGTGCAATCGCCCTGATACCCTTACCCTTTGCCTTGCGGGAGATGGGACTCCTGCCAGCGAATGGCGATCCAAACCTGATGTTGATCTTGCTTATAACCAACACTTTGGATTTGGCGATGATCATCTCAGCGACCATTCTAACCTCTTCAATGGTCGCTGATATTGTTGAGGATTCTGAAATTAAGACGGGTCGCCGAGACGAAGGCGTGTTCTTCTCCGTCCGAAATTTTGCCAAGAATGCGGTTGGTGGTGCGGGTGTTGCCAGTGCCGGTGCAATCCTGTCGCTAGTTGATTTCCCCAAGAAAGCAAAGCCAGGAGAAGTACCAGAGGCGACCATTGACCTCTTGGTTTGGACCTATTTGCCAATCTTCATTCTTCTCTTGATCGTCGGGGTTCTGGCGCTGTCTCGGTATCAAATCAGTCGATCTCGCCACAATGAAAACCTTGTCACGCTAGAAAATACGCGGCAAGCCGGTTTGCAAGTTGAGTAAAGTGTAATAGGAGCATGGTCCGACACTCTATGGGAAGACCATTTCATGCCTGCAGCTGCTGGCCCTCTTCGTAAACGTGAGCGCCTCACGCGCGAAAATCGACGCGAGTTGATCTTCAAAGTAGCAACTGAGATCGCTTTGGAAGAAGGCGTGCGTGGGATTACAATTGAGCGTATTGCCAGCGATCTGTCTGTGACAAAGGGCTTGCTCTACCAACATTTTGAAAGCCGGGAGCAGTTATTGGCTGCGCTGGCCGAGCGCGAGATTAAGGACCTCATCGAGCGGCGCATCTTTAATGCTGCACGGGAAGAGGAATTTTCACAAGCGGTTCGTAATGTTTTATCCATTTATTTCAATCATGTAGGTGAACGTGGCCCACTTCTACAAGTGTTTGTTTCTGATCCCCTCGTCGTTGAAGCTTTACCACAGGAATGTTTGACAATTTGGGCGCAAGCCAAAGGTGTCACCCGGCAATTGGTCAAAACTCATTTTGGCCTTTCTGAACCTGTCTTGGGCGATGCGGTTGGTCTCATCCTGGCTTTGGTTGCCCAAGCTGGTCGACAAGTTGCCGATCGGCTGACCACAAAAGAGCTTGCGGAAGACCTGACTCTGAACATGATCGTGGGCGGCCTGACCAGCCTCAAGAAATTTGAAGCCCAAGCAGAGTGATCGCAGAATTTTCACTAATTAAATAAAGTCAATTAAGGCTTGACCAAGAGCTACTTTCCCACTCTAATGCACTAAAGTGCATTAAGCCCCCTCGAGAGGGCGTTGGCACATGGGAGAGAGAAACATGAAACCAACTCGCGCACGTGTATCATCGCAGGGCACCAGCCAGTTCAAATCTTGGCTCATTGCTGGGACTTCGGCGGTGGCGCTGTTGGCTGGACCGGCCCTAGCCCAAACTACGCCCAATGCCAGTCCAGACCCGCGTAGCGAGCCTGAAGCAGAGGTCGTTATCGTAACTGCAGAGCGGCGAGAAACGCGCCTGCAGGAAACGCCGCTTGCTGTGACCTCTTTGAGTGGGTCGGCACTGAAAGCGCAACAGATTGAATCCCCTCTCGATCTGCAGTTCTCAATTCCCAATACTTTGATTGCCGCGTCAACGGCGGTAACAATCCGTGGCGTCGGCCGAGCGCTTACCGGGGAACAGGGTGTCGCCACCTATGTAAATGGCGTTTACACAGCACCTTTGCTTGGCAATGAATTTTTTGATCTGCAACGCATTGAGGTCCTGCGAGGTCCTCAAGGTACCCTCTATGGACGCAATGCCACCGCCGGTCTGGTTAACGTCCAAACCCGTCGGGCCGGAGAGGCGTTCTCGGCTGAGGGATCCATTATGATCGGGAACTTCAATTCCCGGCGGTTTGAGGCGGCTGTCGACGTCCCACTAGGTCCAGTCCGCCAACGCTTTGCAGGCTACAAACAAGGCAGAAACGGCTATATCAAGAATATCTACACCGGCAATCAAATCGATGGGCGCGATCAATATGCGGTCCGCAGCACGACAGAGTTTGAACTCGGTGGTGTTGAGGTCAAGCTTTATGCTAGCTATTTCGAAGAAGAGGATGATCGGGCCTTTTTGACGAAGTCATTGTGCACGTCAAACCGTGCCCTTGGGTGTAGCCCTGCAGAATTGAGCACTGGCGCACCAGACAGTCGCGCCACCGTTTTCCACACATTCTACGCAGCTCTCGGGCTTTTAACTGCCCCAACCGCGGACTTTTATGCGGGGGCGGTCAATCCAAGCGACCTGCGTGAAGTATCGGTGGATGTGAACCCCTACTATTTTGCAAGTGAGAAGAACGTTACTCTAAACCTCACCAAAAACTTCGGTTCGCTTAAACTTGCCTATGTCTATGGGAACACCAAGACGCAGTTTCGCTATCAGCAAGATTATGACAATGTGTCGACTGAGGTGCGCCTGACGCGGCCCATCACCTATACGCTGGATGGCGACACAAGCATCACGTCAGACCGGATACAAATCGCCAATCGCTTTGATTCTCGCAGCACAATTGAAACCCATGAGCTCAGTCTTGCCTCGGACTTTGATGGTGCCCTCAACTTCAATGTCGGGCTCTATTGGCTCGACGCGGATACACCAAGCCGTCAGCGTGTGTTCAATTCAGCTTTAGCGGCTCGGGGGCAGGCTTTGGGACTCCCGGCTGCTATCTCTGTCAGCGATGTTGATACGATTGCGAGGCCAACAAAGAGCCAAGCGGCTTTCGGACAAGTCTATTATCAGTTTACCGAACGGGCAAAGTTGACAATTGGGGCACGCTACACAGTCGACAAGGTCGGCTCTGAAAGCCGCTCGGTCTTGTTGAGCAACCCAGCCTATGTGAAGCGGCAAACCGAATTCGAAGTTTGGACTGGACGCGCCAGCTTTGACTATAAGATCCCGGTGCCTTTAACAGACGCCAGCTTGGGCTATGTCTCCTGGTCGCGGGGCTATAAGGCTGGTGGATTTAACCCGGTAAACGCCACAAACCCCAACCCCACCTTTGAACCTGAGTATGTTGACGCCATTGAAATGGGTCTCAAGAACACACTCTGGGGCGGCAAGGCCCAAGCCAATGTCACCCTATTTCAATACGACTATCAAAATCTGCAATTGACCCAGCGTATTGCGGCCTCATCTGTAACCACCAACAGCAATGCCGATATTCGCGGTGCTGAGTTTGAATTGTTTGCCAAGTTGACAGATCGACTTCGTATCGACGCAAACCTCTCCTTGCTAGATACAGAGGTTTTGGGGTTTAGTTCTGTGGATGCGGCTAACCCAGCCCAAAGTACAACAAGCGCAACGCCTGTTGTGGTGGTCAATTTGTCAGGTAATCGCCTGCCTTATTCGCCGGAGTGGTCGTACAAGCTGGGTGCCCAATATCGCTTTGATCTGATGGGCGGGTGGAACGCGATGGCACGCTTGGATTACTTCCAGCAAGATGCTTTCTTTGCCCGTGAATACAATACCCGCAACGATCGATTGGCCGGTTGGAGCCAAATGAATCTCAAGGTCTCGCTCTCAAAGCCGAATGTACCGCTGGAAATCGACTTCTTCGTGAAGAACCTTGAGGACAAGGACAATATCACTGGCCTAACCGTGCAAGACTCTTTGGTTGGACGTTTCCGAAATGCCACCATCATGGACCCACGAACGTTTGGGATCATTTTGTCGAGCAAGTTCTAAGGTGCGGGCTTATGGCCGAACCTAGAGACGCCGCAACTGACGTGGAGAAGGTGCGGGTAGAGCTTGCAGCTTTGTATCGATTGGTAGCAATCCATGGCTGGGCGGACGCGATTTATACCCATATTTCTGCGCGTGTTCCCGGAACGGAAGATCGCTTTTTGATCAATCCCTATGGCCTCTACTTTGATGAGATAACAGCATCTTCGCTAATCGAAGTCGACGCGCACGGCACAATTTGCCAAGAAACGCCTTATAGAGTGAATCCTGCGGGATTCACCATCCACTCCGCGATCCATAGCGCACGCGCGGACGCGCATTTTGTGATGCACTTGCACACACGGGACGGCATCGGTGTCGCCGCTCAAGAGCATGGGCTATTACCGCTGTCTCAACACGCACTGATTGTTTTGCCCAGACTTGCCCTGCATGCGTATGAGGGCATCGCACTAGATCATGCAGAACGGGCGCGATTGGTTGAAGATTTGGGAGACAAGCACTTGATGCTCCTTCGCAACCACGGAACATTGGCGTTAGGGTCGTCTGCGGCAGCGTGTTGGAACGCGATGTATTATCTAGAGCGAGCCTGTTCAATCCAAATTGCCGCCCTAAGTGGCGGATTGGCCCATGCTCGCTTGGCGCCCATGGCGGCGCAGGAAACCGTTGCGCAGCAGATCTCTAAGGGAACATCGGCAGAATTGGCTTGGCCGGGTGCGCTCCGCATGCTTGATCGTCTCTGCCCAGACTATGTGAATTAGTCAAATGCCACCGGCCCATGATCCCAAGGAGAAATTCGGTTCTGAACCAGCTCTCGGCGCTTTTGACCATGAGTTCATCGAACTTAACGGGCTTGAAATGCATATCGCTAAGCTTGGCAGGCCAAGTGCCGACAAGCCTATCCTCATTTTTCTGCACGGTTTCCCCGACTTATGGTGCGGTTGGGCCCGCATCATGGGTCAATTAAGTGGCAGTTGCGTTTGCCTGGCACCAGACCTGCGCGGGTATAATCTAACCAGCCGTCCCATAGATGTGGCGGATTATGCGCCGAGTCATCTGCTCGCCGATATTGAAGCTTTGATTGCCGCGCTTTCTCCCGATCAGCCAGTCATTCTGATTGGCCATGATTGGGGCGGCATCCTCGCATCTTGGTTTGCCGCGCTGCATCCAACAAAGATTCGAAAGCTTGTCTTGATCAATAGTACGCATCCGGCCCATTTTCAGCGGACTTTGTGGACTGACCCTAACCAACGCGCCGCGTCCGCCTATATCGAACATCTGCGCTCTGGCGTGGCGGAAACTCTGTGGCTGCAGGCCGGGACAAACACCTTATTTGAGAGCAGGACCGCGCCACTTCGAGAAAGTGGTGCCATGAGCGAGGCTGAGGCTGATCTCTACAAGGCGGCGTGGGCCAGCCCCATGGCTTGGACGGCCATGATCCATTGGTATCGCGCGTCGCCTTTCGAGCTTTCTGATGGACCGAGCCGTGAGGATTGGACAGCTGCAACTAACTGGCAGATTTCGTGCCCAGCCCTCCTGATTTGGGGTGATGCTGACCCGATTTTCCTGCCGGTCCTGAGAGATGGCCTGCACACCTATGTGCATGACTTAAGCGTCATCTCCCTAGAGGGCATTGGACATAATCCATTGCGAGAACGTCCCATGGTGGTTGCCGCACACATCCAAGCATTTGTTGAGAAGCCTGCTTCGGACGCAACCTAAATGCGCCAAGTTTTAAACCCGACCAATTCGACCCTTGTCAGACTGGCATGCCTTAGTCTGCCCATGGAAGGCAACATTTGGGTGATGGTTTAGAGGCTCGCACGTCGTGTCGGGGGCCCATTTGGCCAACGTCATCTGGAAGACCCTTGGCCAATTGCAACCAAGCGGAGGCACGCAGAGCCAAACATGCCCATTTGCACGATGACCAGCTTCTGGCCGCGCGTGCCTTTGGTGGATTTTTGGCAAACCATTGCAGCCAACCAAAGTTCAGCGTGACAATAAATTTCAATCTTGAATGGCCAAGTTTGCAGGCAACAGAGAACAAGCGGATGACAATTCGTTAAAGTAAAATTGACTGGTTTGGCGATTGCAAGCAGGGTGGAGGGCGTTACAAATGGTACGTTACCAATACCTGACTAGCAGCCATCGCCAGACCTTGGGCAATCGACTAAACATTTGTATTGGTTTCCTAAAATGGGCTTGATTCTATCTGATCGAGATAGGTTAAAGGGGAAGTGCGGGGATGGATCGGCGAACTTTGGTCACGGCCGTAGCAATTGGCACGCTGTCGGGTGCTGGGGCAGGCATTGCTGCGGCGCGCGTTGCAGGTGCTGGAGCGGGTGCGACTTCACTAGGCAAGGCGGCTACACAAACGGCGGTTGCCGGGGCGGTTCGGCTGAATATGGTCACCTCTTGGCCTAAAGGCATGCCGGGCTTGGGGATGAGCGCAGAGCGCATCTCTCAACGGGCGCTGGCCTTGTCAGGCGGCACGCTGGATATCAAAGTTTATGCGGCAGGCGAGCTCGTTGGCGCGTTTGAAGTGTTTGATGCTGTGGCGACAGGGTCCGCCGATCTCTACCACTCAGCTGAGTATTATTGGCAGGGCAAAAACCCCGCCTATCCGTTCTTTACAGCGGTGCCCTTTGGCATGACGGCGATGGAGCAGATGGGCTGGCTCGAACACGGTGGTGGCCAAGCTCTCTGGGAAGAATTGGCAGCAGGCTTTGGCATTGTGCCCATTGCAGCGGCAAACACATGTCATCAGGCGGGCGGCTGGTTTAAGCGCGAGATCAACAGCTTGGCTGACCTCAAGGGCCTCAAAATGCGGATACCTGGCATCGGTGGGGAAATGATCCGGCGATTGGGTGGTGCTGCTGTGGCGATGCCGGGTGGGGAAATTTATCAAGCGCTACAATCTGGTGTGATTGATGCGGCCGAATTTGTTGGCCCTTGGAATGACATTGGCTTGGGCTTTTATCGCGAGGCCCCTTATTATTATGCGCCAGGCTTACAAGAGCCGGGTGCGATCTTGGCGGTGGGCGTGAATAAGGCCAAGTTTGATAAGCTCTCCCAAGTACATCAAGAGATCCTGCGCGCGGCGTGCCGGGAAAGTTATGCTATTTCGGTCGGCGAATTCACCTATCAAAATGGCGTGGCCTTGGAAGCGATGAAGACCCAATACGGGGTCACCTTGCGTCGACTACCCGATGATGTCTTAAAGGAAGCTGCCAAAATCGCACAAGTCATGTGGGCTGAGGCAGGTGCCACGGACCCGCTGGCGGGCCGCATCTATCAAAGCTGGCTGAAAGCCTATCGCGCGATGCGGCCTTGGAGTGAAGAAGCTGAAGGGATTTATCTCGCCGAACGCAAGCGCAATTTGATCTTGGGTGCCCCATGAGTCCGCAGGTTTTAGGGGAGCCCTTGGGGGCGGTAGCCCTTATCATGCTTGGCGGATTGTCACCTTTTTTGATCTCGCCTCTCGCAACAGCCATCTGGGGTGGGCCTGTGGCAAAGGTCCAGCGGACTTTGAATGGAATTGCTGAGGATATTGCGACGTGGCTCGGCCGTTTTGCCCAAATGTGTTTGCTTGTGCTGGCAATTGGAATGCTGACCACCGTCCTCTTTCGCTATATTTTTGGCGAGAGTTTCACCCGTCTCAATGAAACCGTGATGTATGCCCACGCGCTAGGCTTTCTGATGGCGGCACCGGTCGCCTTGATTACAAATGGGCATGTGCGGGTCGATATTGTCTATGAGCAAGTCAGCGAACGAACGAAGGCCTTATTGGATCTCATTGGCTTTTGTCTGCTTCTGGCCCCCGTGATGTTGCTGCTGCTGATTTATAGCGGCCCCGTTGTCGAGTTGGCTTGGCGCATCGGCGAGAGAAGCCCAGAGACAGACGGATTGCCGTTCGTATTCCTCTTGAAGACCGCCATGCCAATCTTTGCGGTCACCATGCTCATGGCAGGTGTGGCCCATGCAGGACACGCTGCCCTACGCTGGCGCGGGCTTGAGGCCGTCGACTCTTCCGCATCCGCTCAGCAAGCGGGGACATAATAGATGGACCTACACGGGATTTTGGACATTGCGATGTTTCTGACCCTCATCGTGGTTTTGATGATGGGCTATCCGGTGGCCTTTACGCTGGCAGGTGTGGCCTTGGCTTTCGGGCTTTTGGGCATGGTACTTGGCGTGTTTGAACCCTCTTTTTTTGCCGCCTTCCCGCAGCGTGTGTTTGGCACCATGACAAATACGACCTTGACTGCGGTGCCGCTGTTTGTCCTGATGGGAGTGATTTTAGAACGTTCGCGGATCGCCGAGGACCTGTTGACGACAATGGGCGACCTATTTGGGCGATTTCGGGGTGGTTTGCTGTATTCCACCACCCTTGTGGGCGCGCTCTTGGCTGCTTCGACCGGTGTTGTCGGCGCCACCGTGGTCACCATGGGTCTGTTGGCTTTGCCTGCGATGTTGGCGCGCGGTTATGATGTGAAAATCGCAACTGGTTCGATCGCAGCTTCTGGCACATTGGGCCAAATCATTCCCCCATCCATTGTTTTGATCCTGTTGGGCGATGTCATTGGCAATGCCAATCAACGTGCGCAGATTGAAATGGGTAAGGCAGGCGGCGAAGCTGTTTCGGTTGGGGATTTGTTTGCTGGCGCGATTATTCCGGGCTTAGTTTTGGTTGGGCTCTATCTGCTTTACCAAGTCTTTATTGCGTGGAGCCAGCCTCAAGCGGCCCCTGCTGCTGGCGGTGATTACCCCAAATTGTCGCGGGTAATTCGAGCATTGCTGGCTCCCTTATTGTTGATCTTAGCTGTTCTCGGTTCCATTCTTGCTGGCATTGCAACCGCAACCGAAGGGGCGGCGGTCGGCGCTGCTGGGGCAGCCATGCTCGCAGGGCAACGGATCGAGCAAGACGCAGGCAGACCGCGCAGTCTAACGGTAAGGGTCATCGGGTTCGGTGCTGCAGCGCTGGCCCTATTGGTCGCGTTCCGATTGTTCATCGATATCCCAAGCCTCACCGCGCAGCCAACTTTCTCTGGCCAGCTTGTGATGTTTGTCTCGGTGACGTTGAGCCTATTTGCCGGTGCAGCTGTGATCGCAGGACTTTGGGCTATGCACCGGGCCAAGTCGCTTGGGCCGGCGTTAAAGTCCACCACCGACATCAATGCGATGGTGTTTACAATCTTGATTGGAGCGGCGCTATTTACCTTGGTGTTCCGCGGGCTTGGTGGCGATGAGTGGGTCAAGGGCATGCTGGAAGCTGTTCCAGGCGGCCTTACCGGAGCGTTGCTGTTTACGCTTACAGTCATGTTTATTTTGGGTTTTTTCCTCGACTTTATCGAGATTTGTTTCGTGGTCGTGCCATTGGTAGCCGTACCACTCATTGTCATGGGCGCAGATCCGATTTGGTTGGCGGTGATGATGGCGATGGTCTTGCAAACATCCTTTTTGACGCCACCATTTGGCTTTGCCCTATTCTACCTGCGCGGCGTAGCCCCGCCGGAGGTCAAGACAATCGACATTTACCGTGGCGTCGTACCTTTCATCGGCCTGCAGCTCCTTGCTGTTGCCTTCATTTGGTTCATGCCAGGCTTGGCAACTTGGCTACCCAATCTGTTGTACCGATAAGGTATGCGGAGCGATCCGAACGCACAAAGTAGGGTCTCTCCTTAGCTGGGGGTCGGCTGCATCTGGCTCTGTCGCCGATTGCCTCGGCCAAAAGGCAAAGGCTTTCTCCGCATGGCGAGCCATGCCGCCAGCATCCACGGAAACCAAACGACCTGTCTCCGTCGCCCGCGCATGTGAAGTGCCATCCAGCCTTTCACTATAGTGTGATTTGACAGGCCGGGGTTGGGCACACAAGCCGCATGCACGATGCGTTTTCCGGGGGGGCTTTTATGCGTGCATTGATTTTGTCGTCATTGAGTATCGTGCTTGGCAGCGTGGTATCGACATCTGCAATGGCTTTGCCCATTTCGTTTGTGACTGCGGCACCACCGAGCACAGGTGCGATTGCCCTACCGGTTGCCAAAGATGGCAGGCTGGGCGAGGCGGCTATGGTAGTTGATCGGACCACAAATGGCGGGATTTCGCGCGCCATCACTGCTGCTTCGTTCAAAGGCAATTCAGGTGACACCCTAAACCTTTACAGCGTTGGGCCATACAGCCGCGTGACTTTGATCGGCATTGGCGAGAGTGCCAATAGTCGCACCAGCCTTGAAGACTTTGGCGGCAGAGTGGCGCGTGCCGCACTCGAAGGTCAAGCAACCAGCTGGTCCGTCGTGCTCCCCGATGCGCCGGCTTTTGTCGATGCTGGCGCGTTGGTGGCATTGGGTGCACGACTTGGCTCTTATGACTTCCCGCACCTTGGCAAAACGGCCCGGACCACCACAGACCGAGCGCTTCGCTTGCATGTTGCCAACGCAAGCGCCGCAAATTCGGCTTGGACAGGACGCTGGCAACCGGTTGGTGAAGGCGTGAAGCTCGCGCGTGATCTAATCTCGACCCCGTCCAACATCAAAAGCCCGCAATGGTATGTCGACTTTGTTAGCAAGGCTTTTGAAGGGATTCCCAATGTGTCCATCACAGTCATTGACGAGAAAGAGGCAGCGCGCCTTGGCATGGGTGGATTGGTGGGGGTCGGGCAAGGCTCAACACGGCCTGTACGTCTGCTCGCGATCCAGTATCGTGGTGGGGATCGTAACAGCGCTCCAATTAGTTTTGTCGGCAAAGGCATCACGTTCGATACCGGTGGCATTTCACTCAAGCCCGGCGAAGGCATGTGGCGTATGCGCTATGATATGGCGGGTTCGGCGGCATCGATGGGCGCAGTATTGGCCGCAGCTAAGCGCGGTGCCAAGGTCAATGTCGTGGGCGTGGCAGCCTTGGCCGAGAATATGCCAGACGGCAACGCCATCCGTCCAGGCGATGTACTCACCTCCATGTCTGGCAAAACCATGGAAATCCTCAATACCGATGCTGAGGGGCGAATGGTCTTGGCCGATGCCAATTGGTGGACTCAGGAAACCTTCAAGCCCAGCCTCATGATCAATATCGCGACCCTCACGGGATCCGCACGGGGCGCGCTCGGCGATGATTATGCAGCCTTGTTCCATAATAATGAGACCGCGGCCAAGCGCGTTGAAGAAGCTGGTGCCAAAGTCGGAGAAATGACGTGGCGTTTGCCGATACACCCATCAACCCGTGCTGATATCAAATCTGATGTAGCTGACGTCAAAAACGTCGTTGAAGGCGGCGCACCCGGCGCGTCAATTGGAGCCGCCTTTATTGAGGAATGGGTTAAGCCAGAAACCGCTTGGGTACATCTTGATATCGCTGGTGTCGCTTGGGCCACCACACGCAAACCAACCATTCCTCCTGGGGCTGTTGGCTTTGGCGTAAAGCTTTTCGATGAAGTTATTGCGCAAAGCGAAGGGCGTTAAAGTCGCCCTGGGCTAGAATGCCGCCAAAGCTTCGCCAAATCGGCAATCCTTGGCGCAAAGCAGCGCAAACCATCCGACACACCAATGGCCTCCCGTGTTGTACTCAATTACGAGAGCGTCAAGCTTGTCAGCATGTGGCTTCACACCCGCTTTTTCACTTAAAACGAGTTGAATTCCTTTACGTAATTCAAACTAAGCTATGCCACACTAAACTTGTCTTTACTTATACTTGGATTGGCATCTGTTGGTACAAGGCCCGTATCGGTCTTCTCTGAACTGGGCTTCGGCCAAGCTGCGCCCCAAGCGCGGCAACGTTACTTTATTGACCGCGCTCGCGGTCTTGCCCGTCTCCTTGGCCATCGTCGGTGCGGTAGAATTAACCTCCCTCAGCAATGAGCGCGCCTTGATGCAAGCGGCGGCAGATGCTGCCGCACTGGCCGGCGCGCAAAGCCGGACCATTGCAGGAACCAACGACAAGAGCGCCACTGAATTTGCCCAAAAATTCGCGCTTGGCCAAGTTGGTGATTTCGCGCGCCGGGCAAAAGTGCGCTTCGTTGCCAGCGATGGCCCGGATGGATCGTTCACCGTGCGCGGATATGCGACGAGGCACTCGTTCTTTGGAGATTTTGTGCCACGTGGGGGATTCAAAATCTCGGTCCAATCGGTGGCGGAGGCATTGGTCAAGCAGCCGCTTTGTATCCTCGGTATTGATGCAACGGCCGGCAATTTTGCGATTTCCAGCGCTGGTTCTTCAAAGATCACGGCCAAGGGGTGTGTTGTCCACTCCAATGCCAATCACGAAGTCAGACAGCTTGCCTCCATCCAAGCAGGCACGGTTCGGATGACGGGAACGGCAAGTGGCACTGCATATTCGCCCTTGCCGCAAACCGGTGCCTTAGCAATCCCAGACCCATTTATCGACCGCACTATTCAAGCGCCGGTCACATGCGCGTCATTACCCAGTGGCGGTCTGCAAGCCCATTCGGCAGGCACGGTGACCTTAAGCCCCGGCGTGCATAAGACCCAATATAAGATGAGCGGAACAGCAACCTTAGAGCTCCTGCCGGGGGAGCATTATTTCTGTAGCGACCTGACTTTCACCGATAGCTCGCGCCTTGTCGGCGAAGACTTGGTCATGGTCCTGATGAATGTCACAATGATGGTTGACGGCAATGCCTATGTCTCTTTGGAAGGTCGGACTGTGGGCCCTTGGGCTGGCTTTGTCATTGTGAGCAACCGGACTAGCACCAAGCATGTAAGTTTTAAGTCGACCCAAATCGACCGACTTCTGGGAACGATCTATCTGCCGAACACAACTGTCTATGTCACGGCACCGGGCAATGTGGCGCAAGACTCGCAATGGAGTGTCGTGGTCGCCCGCTATGTGATTACGTCCAACTCGTCCAATCTGGTCATCAATTCCGATTATGATGGCTCGCCCGTGCCGGTACCAGATGGCGTTGGTAATCGGGCCGGTGGCGCGGACTCCATCCCGCTGCGCTTGCGGAACTAAGCATCTTATAGGCTTCGGGCAAGGACGCAGGGGCAAAGGGCCCTATGGGCGCGCCAGTTGGATTGGTTCTAGTCGGTGCCTGATGGAGAAAATAGCGCCCCAGATAGAGGCTATGTGGGCGCGCTTTGGAGGCATGGACGAGACATGCCGCTTTGTCCGCGCGTCATCTGATTGCACAACGGGCGGCCTAGGGTAGCCTCAAGCGAGGTTTTGGTCGAGTTGCCAGGCTGGTACCGACAGGTTTGACGCAATGGCTGGCTCGGACGCTTGGGTCACGGGGCTTGTCACATCGGCCATGCTAGCTTTGGCGCAAGTCAGGATGGTTTGGATTAAGACACTTGGGTCCAATGGCTTTGGCACAAAGGCATCGGCACCGGCCTCCATAAAGGCGGCGCGGTGGTGGTCCATGGCATTTGCAGTTAGCGCAATGATGGGGACATGCTGGGTATAGCCGGGTGTCGCGCGCAAGCGTCGCGTCGCCTCTAGGCCGTCCATATTGGGCATTTGCATGTCCATCAGAATGGCATCAAACTCTTCCAAGGCGGCCATTTCAAGGGCTTCTACCCCATCATTAGCCATCGCCAACGACCAACCCATCGTCGATAAGAACAGGCTGACGATCTTTTGATTGGTTGGATGATCTTCGGCGACCAATATCCGCAAGGGCCGCACGTCTAATTCCACATCCTCGTCTTCAGCCAGTGCATCTTGGCTCTCGGCCAATTCATAGGGCAGGGTGACGGTAAAGATGGAGCCTTCGCCCTCAATGCTTCGCACGTCTAAGGAACCATCCATGAGTTCGGCCAAACGGCGGCTGATCGCAAGGCCAAGGCCTGTACCGCCTTTTTTGCGTGCAATCATCTGATTGCCTTGCTCGAACTCGGCGAAAAGACGCGACAGGATTGCAGGCGAAATGCCACAACCCGTATCGGCAACTTCCAACACCATGGCGCGGCGGCCTCTCGCATCGATGCAGGTCCGCGCGGAAACGTCGATCGAGCCCGTTTCGGTGAATTTAACGGCGTTGGATATGAGATTGAACAAGATCTGGCGGATGCGCAGCGGGTCACCTTTGATCGCACTGGGGAAGTCCGGCGCGGCTTCAAAGCGCAAAACAAGATTTTTGTCTGATGCACGGGGGTCCCAAATGCGGACAGCGGCCTGTAATTCGTCAATGACCGGGAAGTCAACGCGTTCGACCGTCATTTTGCCGGCTTCGATTTTGGACATGTCGAGCACGTCGTTCAAGAGCGCCAACAGAGTATCGACCGCATCATTGAGCATGTCGACATGCTCACTCTGGGCCTTGGTCAGTTTTGTGCGGCGGAGAAGGATCGCGGAGGCCATAACCGCATTCATGGGCGTGCGAATTTCATGGGTGACCGTGGCCAAAAAGTCAGACTTGGTCTGGCTGGCGCTCTCGGCGCGTTTCTTTTGATCTTGGGCCTCCTCATTGGCCCGGACCAGTAGGTCTGTAGATTCATAGGATCGGCGAATAATGATCGCCAAATGGCCGAGATAGACTAACGCCCCTATCAAAATCACGGTTGATGTAGCAGGCTCCATCTGGAAATAAAGCCAGGAAGTGATGGGAAGGCCGATCAAATAGAGGCACATCGGCACAGTTGACGCGGCCAAGAGGGCCGTTGATCTCGCGGCATGCAAGGTGGAGTGCAGCAAAGCGCCACAAATGATCAAAGTCGCAAAGATGCGCCCAGCTTCCCCACCTTTTGCCCACAAAAGGGCGGCAATACTTGTGTAGATAAAGGCATTGAGGGTCACGATTAGGACGCAAGCAATTTGCCGTCCCAGCAGAACATCACCGTCTGGATTCATGCGCAAGGGCTTGAAAATAAACCAATCCAGTGCTTGGCCAACAATGACAACGGCCAGCCAAATGACGGGTTCAACCCCCCCCACGATGAAATAACAGGCAAGCGAAAGGAACACGGCGACCGCGAGGCGCGTTTTCAGCTCCTTGGCCCGATTAAGGCCGACCTCGGCAAAACCAGCTGCGTGCTTGTCCATAAAATCTGACCAATTCTTTATCGTGGAAAAAATCGCCGGGTCAAACCCTAGAACTCCCAAGTAAAAATAAGGTGAAGTTTACCGTTGTACTTGGCTGGTTTGCGATAAGGTAAATTGTGCAATTTGATCCGTATACCTACACTTTAGATTGAATTATGGTCATGCCTCAAAACTATTCGGGCCTTTTCTTGTCGCACTAATACTCCCTTAAAGTGTTTGTGCGATGCCATTAGTCTCTGTTTTGAGGATAGACTATGGCTGCGCCTACTCCCCACAATGAAGCTCAGCGTCTCGCGGAACTGATAGACTTTGCGGTTCTCGATACACTGCCCGATCCGTCCCTCGACGCCATTGTGGCTTTAGCTTCGAGCATTATGGATGTGCCAATTGCGCTGGTTTCATTGGTCGATGCCGAGCGGCAATGGTTTAAGGCGCGTGTTGGCTTGGATGCTTGCGAGACGGATCGAGAAAGCGCATTCTGCGCGCATGCAATCATGGATGATGAGCCGCTGATTGTCACAAATGCGCTGGAAGATCCGCGCTTTGCCAATAATCCGTTGGTTTTGGGTGCGCCCAATATTCGCGCTTATTTTGGCTTCCCCTTGATTGTCGGTCCAGATCTGCGACTTGGCACTTTGTGTGCGATCGACCTAAAGCCTCGCACCATCACCCCGACCCAAATTGAGCAAATGAAGTCACTGGCAAAAATCGTTGTCGGTCAATTGGAAATCACCCGCTCCACGCGCGATGCTTTGGCTTTGGCGGAGGCTAATGAAACACTGAACCGCGAAGCGGGTCATGCCCGCGTGATTCTTGAGACCATGTCTGAAGGGGTGTTGATCAAGAATCGTATCGGAAAGGTTGTCGAAGCCAACCTTAGCGCGTGCAAGATCCTCGGCTTGGCCCGCGATGAGCTTGTTGGCATGATGGTCAACGACGTCCGCTGGCGACGCTTGCGAGAGGATGGGACTTCTTACCTAGCGCATGAAATCCCAGCCATTGAGGTTTTGCGTAGCGGAATTCCGGTCAGCAATGAAGTGGTTGGTGTCCCGGATGACGACGGCGGCATCAAATGGCTGCATCTTTCGGCCAGCCCATTGTTTGAACCCTTCGATGAGACGCCATCCTTTGTTGTTTCCACTTTCTCGGACATTACGCATCTGAAAGCCCAACAAGAGCATTTGCGCGAACTGTCCGTGAAGGCCAACGCCGCCAACGCTGCCAAAACGCAATTTTTGGCAAATATGAGCCACGAGTTGCGCACCCCCCTGAATGGGGTTGTTGGTGTGGCCTCTGCGTTAGCAAATACCCCTTTGGATGATCGACAAAAGCGGATGGTGGAACTAATCCGCTCGTCTGGCAAAGATCTTGAGCGTCAATTGTCAGACATTTTGGATTTGACCAAAGTCGAAGCTGGCGAACTACAGCTCGAAGCCGTCCCAACAGATATTGGTTTGATCATTCAAGACGTGGTTGCCCTGATGTCTGGTGCATGTGCGCAAAAGAGACTTGCGCTCGCTTTTGACAATCGATTACCCGCCAAACAGCTTTATCTTGGCGACCCAGTTCGCTTACGCCAAATTGTAACAAATTTGGTCTCCAATGCCGTTAAGTTTACGTCCGTGGGCAGCATACGCGTGACGGCGTCGCCCCGCCCAACAGGGGCAGGTTTAATCATTGAAGTGGCCGACACCGGCATTGGGTTTGATGAGGCGCAAAGTCAAAGATTGTTCGAGCGCTTCTCTCAAGCCGATAGTTCCATCACCCGCCGCTTTGGCGGCACCGGGCTTGGCCTTGCGATCTCTAAATCGCTGACTGAATTGATGGGCGGCACAATCACAGCCAAGTCGACGCCCCAAGTCGGTTCCGTGTTTACGTTGGACTTGCCGCTACCGTTGCACCGCGCCGTGACTTTATCCCAAGCAGGCGAGGATCTGGCCGAGATTTGCCGCGATATCCCAAAGGACTTGCGCGTCCTCTTGGTGGAAGATCAATTGTTAAACCAACAAGTCTTTGGCTTCATGATGGAGCCGTTCGGGGCAGAGTTTTTCACTGCAACCAATGGGGACGAGGGTGTGGAAGCATTCGAGACCGCGACCTTCGACATCATCTTCATGGACATGCAAATGCCCGTGAAAGATGGGCTGGCCGCGACACGTCAAATCCGGGCACTTGAAGCGCAAACTGGAGCCAAGCCCACACCCATCATTATGCTGACAGCCAATGCCGGCGAAAACCATCGGCGCGAGGCATTAGCTTCGGGGGCAGACCTACATGTCGCAAAGCCTGTCACGCAAGTCGCGATTGGCGAAGCGATGCGGACGGCCTTGGCAACTTATGGAAAACTCGCTCGCGAGCAGGCTTAAAGGCAGCCCGGGGTAAGCCCTATTGGCCGTAATTGAAGTGATGAAGCAACGGTAGCGGGCTTGAAGCCTACCAAGTCACCATGGTTGAGCGCTTGGGAGCCAGGCCATTTTCGAACTCGCGCAGGATGTCGAGATATTCCAAGACCTCAACATTCTTTTCCTTGTCCTTATTGAAGCGATATGCCCAAAAGGATGAGATATGCGAGATAATGCCCATGGAATGGCCGAGTTCAATGAAGAGAACAGGCGCATCAAGCAGGAATTTGCGGAATGCGGCCGTGTTACCCTTGTCGACCAGGTCGCGGAATGCATCGTCATATAGCGACAATACTTGTTGGCAGCCTTTGGCGCTGTCGCGAATTCGGCCGCGGATCGATTTTTTTAGGTCATCAATTTCTTCGCGAATATTCTTGTCGATCCGGCCTTTTATCTTGATCGAGTCCATCTCCGCACTGATACGGGTTAGCTTGTGGAAGGTCTCAGAAAACTGCCACTTATAATAGATGAAGCCCTTCCAGCTGAAGATGCCTTGGGTGAACTTTTCGCCTTCAAGGCCAAGCGTCATGCGCAAAGGATCAAGCCGGGAATCTGCATTGGTCGACAAGAGCGCATCTGCCAATTTCTTGACGAGCTCGGGCGGAATACTGCCGTTCTTGCTGCCAAACGCCATGGCGATCAGCGGCGCCATTTCGTTGGAAGTAAAGCTCTGCATCCGCGCATTATCGGCTGGTGAGATCGCAAAATAGCAATCGGCAGGGTGATGGTGATAGCGGCGCAATTGCTCGCGCACCAGAAAAGGGTCGAGCGAGGGTAACTCATTGAGCATTTCGAGGATTTCAAAATCCTTTTGCAGCTCCGCTTCGGTGGCACCGAGCACATCGCACAATGTCGCGCGCCAACCCATTTGGTTGACAAGAATTGAGCGGCCACCTGCTTTCAGGTCGGATCTGTCCAGCGGGAACATGATCTTGGTGGCAACCGAAGTCCCATCACTTAGGAGATAAGTTTCATCGGTACGCAGCCGATGCTTGATGATGATCGCGCGATTAAGCACGGCGTCGAAGAAGAAGGGGGCACTCACCCGCGCCAAATCGTCGGCAAACTCCACGGTGACCAAATGCAGGTTCAACACCCGACTGGTAGAGGCGGTGGTAGTCAATGCTGCTAAGCTTCTTACGCCACTCATGGACACACACCCCAAATTTCCAACTGGCGAATCTAAAGACGCTTTTGTTCGGCAGCCTACTAGTAGGTCAAGTCCAATTGAGAATTCGTAAACCTTGGTTACATTTGTTCAGGTAGATTGCCAAAAAATACGACAAGTTGCATAAACTAACGGGCCTCCCTTGGGGATAGGCCCATGTCGAAGTCTTTCAAGAGTTCGAGGAATTCCTCAACATTATGCACTTCCGTCTGCGAAGGCCGGAATTGATAGCGCCAATAGGAAACGATATGCGAGATCATGCCCATCGCATGGCCCAGCTCGATAAAAAGGCCGGGTGCTTCAAGCAAGAATCTGCGGAATTCAACCGCATTGCCCTTTTTTGTTAGCCCTGCAAGCCCATCGTCATACAAGGCCAGAATAACCTTAGTTCGCTCAAGGGCCGCTTGGATGCGTGCCTTAATCGAGGCGCGTACCGAGCCGATCAAATAGCCCATGGTTGGGTCAAGGCGGCTCCAAATCTTCATCGAAAGCATTTGGGAAACCACTTTGTCGAGCTCTGGCTTTGTCTCGTAGAGTTGCCATTTGTAGTACAAAAAGCCCTTCCAACTGAAGATGCCGCGTTGGAATTGTTCGCCCTCTAAACCAAGTGTCATTTGAAGTGGAGCCAAACGGTGGTCGGCATTCGTCGCAAGAATGGCGTTTGACATGCGTTTCACCAATTCGCCCCCAGCCTCACCGCCGGATTGGAAAGCCAGGATGACTAAATCGCGAATTTCGTTGTAGGCAAATTTTTCGAGGCGTGCCGTGTCGTTTGGTGTGATCGCAAAATAGTCGTCCGAGGGCGTGAACTCGTGCCGCTTGAGTTGCTCACGAACCAAAAAGGGATCTAGGGATGGCAATTCGTTCAACAGCTCCAGGACTGTCAAATCCGCATCGAGTGAAACAGCATCCTTACCCAAAAAGTCGCAGATCGTGTTGAGGTAGCCAATCTGATTAACAAACAGAGCTCTTCCCCCGACCCTCAGGTCATGATTGTCGAGCGGAAAGATGATCTTGGTTGCGACAGGCACATTCTCATGGAAAAGGTCGATCTCATTCGGTCTTGGGCGATGCTTGGTGATGATGGCGCTATTCAAGAGGCGATCTTGAAAGAATGGCGTATGTTGCTTGATGTTCGCACCCTGTACCGACGCATCGACGGAGTTCAGGTTAAGTACTCGACTTGTGGAGCAGGTTTTTGCGAGCGCCGCCAGACTGCGGACACCGGTAGTACTTGGAGTGCTGAAGTTACGAGAATGCATAGTCATAGAGAGTACTTCCCTATGAGTAATTTCAGATACGCAAAATTACCCGGCCATTTTACTGATTATTTGACGGATACTAACGCGTATAGAATATCGCTATACAATGCCTATATTAAACCAAAAGCCTTAAGGCTTCGTGTATCTTGGGCTCCAACAATTATGTGATCAATCACCGTTACTTTAAGGGGGGCGAGTGCATTTATGATTTCGCGGGTCATTGCAATATCCGCGCTCGAAGGTGTTGGGTCGCCGGACGGGTGGTTATGGGCCAAAATGACAGAGCTTGCGGATAATTCTAAGGCCCTGCGGGCAATCTCTCGGGGGTAGACGGGTGCGTGGTCAACCGTGCCTTCGCTCATCTTTTCATCCACGATCAAGCGTAGCTTTTTGTCGAGGAAGAGCACACGGAATTCTTCGCGCTTTGCCCCGCCTAGATTGAGTTTAAGATAAGACAATACACTCGACCAAGACCCCAAAACGGGCTTGCTCATAATCTCGCTTTGGCTGCCCCGAACTTGAAGCGCATGCATGGATTTCAAATGGATGGCTGCGACTTGGCCGACGCCATCAACGCGCAGCAGGTCGTTTAATGGGGCTTGAAGGACCTCATTTATCCCGCCAAACTGTGTCAGCAAGTTGCGGGCTAAGGCTTTGGTGTCTTGCCGCTTGATCACGCCGAACAACCACAGCTCAAGCAATTCATGGTCGGCTAGACCATCTGGCCCGGCGCGCAAGAAACGCTCACGCAGCCGTTCACGATGGCCTTCCAGATGGGCATTCGACTTGTTGATTGTTCCCATGGGCCCTCAAACTGGATCAGACAGTGTGTGGGGTGTGTCCAAGCCAAGAGGGGAGAGGGTGAAAATCTCGCATCCGTCCTCAGTCACACCAATCGAGTGTTCAAACTGCGCGGATAAGGAACGGTCGCGCGTCACAGCGGTCCAGCCATCAGGCAGGATCGATACTGAATGCTTGCCTAAATTCACCATCGGCTCAATGGTGAAAAACATGCCGGCGCGCAATTCAGGGCCTTGGCCCGGCTTGCCGAAATGCACAATATTCGGATTGTCATGGAACACGCGGCCCAAGCCGTGGCCACAGAAGTCACGCACGACAGAGCAACGCTGTGCTTCGACAAAACTTTGGATCGCATGACCGATATCGCCCAAGGTCGCACCGGGCTTTACCGCCGCGATGCCCCGCTGCAGGCTTTCCCATGTGACATCCATCAAGCGGCGCGCTTTGCGCGACACATCGCCAATGCCGTACATGCGGGAATGGTCGCCATGCCACCCATCGACAATCACGGTGACGTCGATATTGGCAATATCGCCGCTTCTGAATTGGCGCGGACCAGGAATGCCGTGGCAGACCACATGGTTCAAAGAGATGCAGGTGGTATGATTATAGCCCCGATAGCCCATACAGGCTGGAATCCACCCATGGTCTAAGACATAGTCACGCGCCAGCGTATCAATGCGTTCTGCGGTAACGCCTTCTTTGACTTCGCTAACCAGCATGTCCAGCACTTCGGCGGCGGCGCGGCCTGCGGCACGCATGCCAGCAAAAGCCTCTGGCCCATGCAATTTGATCGCATGGTCATTACGGCTGTCGGGTGCGGTGTCTGCGTCGATATACATCCCTGTCATATAGCCTTCAAAATGGCTTTTGGGCAGGGGGTCTTATGTGGATTGCTCGGCTTCATCGTCATCTTGCCGCGCAACGGTCGCGGTGACGGCCATATCCATCGTCACATTGCCTAAAGTACGGAAGATGTCGGGGAAGGTTTCAACCGCAATCAACAAGGCCAGTGGCTCGACTGGTGCACCCAGGGCCAAGCAAATGGGCGCAATGGAACTGATAAAACTGATGGAACCTGGAAGGCTAACCGCGCCCAAAGTCGTCGTGGCACCGGCCGCAATGCCTAGAGCAATCTGGGCGGGACCTAACTCCACCCCAAACCAATTGGCAATGTAAAGTGCCACGCCAAGGTTCATGGCAGGACCGGTGGCGCGAAAGATGGCAACCGCAATCGGCAAGATCACATCGGCCTTGGCCGCTGGCACGCCCATAGCCTGCACGCCCTTCAGCATAGCGGGCAGCGACGCCAGCGAGGACTGGGTCGAGATGGCCACTGCTTGGGCGGGAATGGCAGCTTTGAAGAACTCCCCCAAACCCCGCTTGGCCCCAAAAACCGCCAAAGCAAAGGACGCCAGCCACACAATCACACCCAAGGCCGACAGCACGATGACATAATGGGCCAATGCGCCAAAGGCTTCTGCCCCAGCTTTTGCCCCAACCACAAAGGCCAAAGCAAACACGCCAATGGGGGCGAGCGCCAAAACCCAGCCAATCACCAAAATCATCGCCTCAGCCACGGCTTCAAAAAAGCCTGTCACAGGCGCGCGCTTTTCCAGCGGCAGGCGCGTCAAGGCAAAGCCAAAGGCAGCCGTAAAGATAATCAGCGGCAAGATGGCGTCATTGGCGGCAGCCGCAATCGGATTGGTCGGAATCATGGCGCGCAGGAAATCGCCCAACGGCGGCACAGGGCCAGGCTTTTCGGTAATGCTCAGGGCTTCTCGCAAAGCGTCCGCCGATCCATCGGGCATCGGGAAAATGTTGAGGATCAGAGGCAAAGTCAGTGCCGCCATAATGGACGAGCACCAAAGGATGACCAGCATGGTGCCAACCCCGCGCGCAGCCAGCCTTCCAGCGCGCGCTGCTAAGGCCGTTTGCGCGATCCCGGTGATCAGGAGGGCAACCACCAAGGGCACCACCGTCATCCGCAAGCCATTCAACCACACCGAGCCAATCGTGTCGGCCGTCGCCTTGATCCCCTCGCTTGAGCCCAGCCAAATGCCAGCCAGAAGCCCCAAAACAAGTGCCGCGAGGATAATCAGTGCTTTTGACATGTTGGAATACTTTCAACCAAATCTGCCAATCCCTTGGCCCAGATGAACCAATCTGGCTGAGCTTTCAGGCTTCGGCAAGCCAAGCGCCAGCTAAAACCTGGCCCAGACGCTGCATGCTCGCCCACGTGTGCGTGCAGAAAGGCGATGGATTACATCATCACACTCTTGCTCAAAAAGCGCGTATGACGCACAAAGCGCGCAGATGGGGACGTGGCGAAATAGGTAGACGCACCGGACTTAAAATCCGTTGGAGCAATCCGTGCCGGTTCAAGTCCGGCCGTCCCTACCAAACCTTATAGCCCGAAAACACCAAACCCCGCGACTGGACGTGCCAATCGCGGGGCTTGTGGTTTGGAAACCTTTCGCTTCGATCAGAAGCTGGTCTGATAACGGACCATCACGGCCTGATCTTTTTGACCCGAGATGCCATCAGCATCTTGCCGCGCCATAACGGCGAAGGCGAGGGCGGAGTCTGGGCTCAAGGTCCGCGTATAGATGGCCTCTATGCGTTGTTCGGGTGTTTTGGAGGCGAGGCTGATGCCACGACGGGTCATGATGGGCGCGCCAGTTTCAGGATCGGCACCTGTTGCCAAGAACAAATTCATCATGCCGCTGCGGCTGGTCAAAGGCGTCCCGATAGCGAGGTCGAGTTGGTCTCCCTTGGCCAACAGGTCACGCTGGGCGAAATTGATCGCATAAGCAGTGGCCTCGGTTGCGCTGATCGAGCTGACCAAGCTTGCGCCGGAACCCACCTGCGAGGCAGTTTGTGTATGGGTCATCCGGGCGCTCAGCGACGCCTTGGAAGTCAAGGTCCAAGCTAAATCGGTTTGGATGGCCAAGGTGTGGGCGGGGCCCGATAGGCCAAAGAGTTCGCTATCGACGTCGCCCAATCGGCCTTGGGCTTCTTGGATAGCCGCAACACTGGCACTGAGGCTGATACGCTCAAACTGGCGGCTCACGCCAGCTTCGAGGCTGCTGGCTTGGCTTGTTGTATTTGGCGTCCAATTTAGGCCCCGGCGCTTGTCTTGTTCACCCTGTAAGCGCGCCCCAAAGGTTAAGCTGATGCCGCTGTCAAAAGTCTGTTGGCTGGCGACGCTGGCAGCAGTGCCTTCAAACAAGGCGCTATGGTCGGCAAAGCCCAAGAGGCGGCCACTGGGGGCAGTACCTGCGGTCAGGCTTGCACCCAAGATCGGGGAAGCTTGGCCTATCGCGACGGCCCAAGACTGGCCTTGATTGCCGACAAAGTGCAGGCCACCGCTGGTGTCATTATCTGCCGATTGAGCGGGGCTTGCCACCAGGGAGAGGGTTCCGCTTGGGGTTGCAACGCTGGCCAAAGTCGATTGCAGTTTATTGGACAAGGTTGCGGCCAAGATGGAGACCGTATCAGGCCGCAGGTCTTTCGCTCGCGCACCGAAGTCATAAGCGAAATCACGACCAAACGCGTCAAAAACCACGCCCTCAAAAGCGCCACCCTCAACCGCGAAGGATTTTGCGCCAATTGCGACGGCACCCGCATTCGTGGGGGCAAGGGCGAGGGGGGTTGTTCCAGCCGAGCTGACTGTGGTCACGGTGCCGACGGGCAAGAGGGCACGTTCCAGATTCAGAAGCCCACGGCCGTAAATCGGGTCAATACCCCTTGCACCAAGGTCTGTTGCGGTCACAAACAGGACTTCGGCTACCTTTGGCGCGGTCAAATAAGGCCAAGCGCTTTTGACCACGGCCGCAGCCCCTGCCACCACTGGGGCAGCCATCGACGTGCCGCTCATATAGGCATAGGCGTTGGGGGCAGATGGAAAGGCACCAATCAGATTGACGCCTGGGGCTACCAAATAGAAATTGCGGGCATCGCCAGCCCGGTTTGAGAAGCTGGCGATGACATTATTGGCGTCCACCGCACCCACGGCAATGATCTGGCCCCGAGCCCAAGCTTCAGAGGCGTGGCGGGCAGGAAAGGATGGGTTTGCGAGGCCTTCATTGCCTGCTGCAATAACCATCAACAGGCCAGCGGCTTGGGCCCCTTGTAAGGCGGTGCGGATGGTTGGGCTCATGGTCGAGCCGCCCAAGCTAAGGTTCATCACAAACGCGCGCTGGCTGGTCGCATAATTAATGCCGCGCGCCACATAAAAGTCTGACGTCGAAGAACCCATGAAAACTTGTACTGGCAGAATGCGCGCATTGGAGGCAACGCCTACCATACCGACCCGATTGGCACGGGCGGCTGCGAGTGAAGCCACATGCGTGCCGTGGCCACTGGTATCATTTACCGCTGCGGCACCAGTCAAATTGGTAAAGGCGTTATAGCCGCCTGTGATCGCGCCGGCAAAATCGATGTGGTCGCGTCGGATCCCGGAATCAATGATTGCGATGGTGACATTGGTGCCGCGTGCCGCCCAAGGGCGTGGCTTAAATGCGCCAACGCGTGAGGCCGCAGAAGACCATGCGAGTTCTTGGCCTGTTGGAAGGGCGGCTGTTTGGGCAAGGGCAGCGCTGCAAGGAATGAGGCCTGCAAAAGCAGTCATGGAAAGTAGAATGGCTTTCATTGGTCGTCCCCGAAAGTGAATTTAGTGGGGGACCGATATATCCGAAGTTTTAAAGGGGGATTTTGAAACAAGGCATAGAATTTCTACCCTTTCGTTCGGCCTTTTTAGTCAAAAATAGCTCAAATTTGGATGGAAGCATGTTTGTCCATTATCCTAAGCCAATTTGTGAAACGGGAAATCGCAGTAAATTTCTCCTAAGCATGGTTTGCTTTGGCGCGGATTTAGGGGGGCATTTCGCCAATTTACGCCCGCGTCGCCCGTCTACAGCACGCACCTTGGGTGAAAAATAAACTGAACAATTGGCCCCCGAACTAGATTTCAAACGTGATGTGCGTAGAGAAGACAAAACGCGAGGTTTGCTGGAGGGGCGCAAGTGCGAATTATGAAGAACTGGGGCTTGATCGGTTTAGCGGCTGTCGGATTGGTTTGGGCTAGTGAGGGCCTTGCGCAATCCAATGCGGCAAAGGGCCCGCTCACGCCGGAACTCATGTGGCAACTCCAACGCGTTGGTGTGCCTTCTTTGTCGCCAGATGGTAAGTTCTCCGTTGTCACGGTCACTCGTTTTGATGCTGAAAACGACCGCAGCTTTACGGCACTCTGGGTGATCGCCAATGACACGGGCACAAGTCGACAATTGACCACTGGCGAGGGCAATGACCTCTCACCTGTCTGGAGCCCTGATGGCAAATGGATCGCCTTTGTTTCAAAGCGTGGTAATGACCAAGCAAACCAGCTTTATGTGATCGCGCCCGACGGTGGAGAAGCACGCCGACTAACTGGCGTGCCAACTGGCGTGTCTGCGCCCAAATGGTTTCCAGATAGCCAAAGGATCGCTTTCATTAGTTCTGTCTGGACTGATCTTCAGAGCTGGGACGAGCAGGCCAAGCGTTTGAAGGATCGCGCGTCGACAACCATGCAGGCACGTGTCTGGGACAAAGCGCCCATTAGCTATTGGGATCGCTTTTTGGACGAGCGCCAGCCCCACCTGTACGCGATATCGATCAATGCTGGCGACCCAGTCGCGCTGACCCGCCCTGCCGGTGTGGCGATTGAATTCCGCACACCGGGCTTGGAAGATTACGACATTGCACCCGATGGTCAGGAGATCGCTTTTGTTGGGGAAAGCGATACCAATGGCACGCGTCCCAATTCCGATGTTTTCGCTCTGTCGCTCTCCGCTGGGACGGTTCGCAATCTGACCAAGGCCAATCAGGCAGGCGATAGTGAGCCGCATTATAGTCCCGATGGCCGCTATCTGAGCTGGAGCTCGAATGTGATCGTCGCAGCGGCTGATCGCCAGCGTGTGATGCTGCTGGATCGCCAAGTAAACGAAGCCGCACCTCGAGACCTATCTGCAACTTGGGACTGGTCGGCTGCCGAAGTTACTTGGGCAGCGGATTCGAAATCACTCTTGGTCATTGCTGAGGACCGGCCAACGCGGCGCTTGTTCCGGATGGACCTGACCGGGGCAACCCCCCGTCGCATCACGAAAGATGGCGATTTCGCTGGGGTTGCTGCTGCTGGACGCACTGTGGTGGGCCTGCAGGCGAGTTTCTCCAGCCCAGCTACTTTGGTTCGGATCGATGGGGCAACGGGGCAAACAACGCAGCTCTCACGCTTTAATGACGCTTTGCTTGCAAAAGTTGAAATGGGCAAAGTGGAGTCGATAAGCTATCGCGGTGGCAATGGAGCAGACATCCAAATGTGGGTAGTGAAACCACCCCGCTTTGATGCCGCCAAAAAATATCCGGTTATGTTCTTGCTGCACGGTGGGCCCCATGTCGGCATTACCGATCAATGGTCTTACCGTTGGAACGCGCAAGTCTTTGCGGGGTGGGGCTATGTGACGACGTGGCACAATTTCCATGGCTCTTCGGGCTTTGGGGATGCCTTCACCGATGCCATCCAACCAGATTGGGTGACCTTGCCCTATCAGGATACCTTAGCAGCAGCAGACTATCTAAAGGCTCAAAAATGGGTGGATTCCGAACGCATGGTGGCCGCCGGGGGAAGCTATGGCGGCTATTTGGCGACGGTTCTTTTGGGCCGTCCTCATCCGTTCAAAGCTTTGGTGGCCCATGCCCCTGTCTATAATCAATACACCCAAATCGGGGCGGATTATGGTGCCAATCAGAACCGCTATTATGAGGCGTGGGAAGAGCCTGCAAAGTTCCAGGCCATTAGTCCGAATATGATGGCGGCCAATTTTCAGACACCAACCTTAGTCATACATGGCCAGTTAGATTTACGGGTGCCGGTCAATCACGGGATTGAGTTGTTCAATACCTTGCAGAAGAAGGGCATACCATCACGGCTCATCTATTATGCCAATGAGAACCATTGGATTCTTCGCCCTCAGAATTCCTTATTCTGGTATGAAGAAGTCAAGAAATGGGTCGAGACTTATGCCCCCGCTGGCGGGAAATGAGGGTGAGTCGTCCTATTTTAGGCTATAGCTCAGACACAGCCGGCACATCGTCCACTTAAGGAAAAAGGCCAACCTGCCGCAGGGCAGATTGGCCTTTCCAGTGTCTTCGACGGGCTGTTGCCCAGTCCGAAAATCACTTATTGAACGGTCACGCCGGTGACGCTCAAGCTGTTGCCAATCGCAGCCGTCGTCAGAGCGACATTGCCGGCCACGTTCGACAGCGACAGGTTTGCCGTTGCAACGTTTTGAGCGGCGTTGATCTGACGGTTGTTCAGCGTCAGGGTCGAACCTGGCAGGGTTGTAGCCGAGAAGGTGTTGCCAATCGCAGCCGTGGTCAAGGTGACTGCACCACCGACATTGCTCACCACAGCATTGGTGGTGGCAGTTGGGTCGATGTTACAAGCTTGGTCGTTTTTGATGTAGATGCTGGCAGCGGTGGTGGCTTTCACAGAGCCGCTGTTGCAGATCGCAGCTGTGGTTGCATTCACGTCGCCGCTGACATTGTTCACGCGGGTGTTCATCTCGCTGACAACATTACCAAAATAGCGCTGGGTATTGTTGATCGCACCAATTGGGCCGCTGACTTCAGCTGAGAAGCTGTTGCCGATGGCTGCAGAGGTTTGCTCAACTTTACCCGTTACACCGTTGAGGTTGCTGTTCAGCGTCGAGGTGACATTGCCCGACTGGAACTGATAGTTGTTGATGTCAGAATTGACGTTCGCGACGTTCTTGATGTTGATCGAAGCCGAGTTGCCGATGGCAGCGGCGGTTGCGGTCACATCCTTAACATTGTTAACAGGGCTTGTTGCACTGCCCAAGTTCAAGGTCGCGCTGACGACATTTTTGTTCACCTGAGTGTTGCTGACAGTCGCAACTTTCTCAACATTGACCGACAAAGAGTTGCCGATTGCAGCGGTCGTCGCTTCCACCGTACCACCGGTTGTGGTCAGGGTACTGGTGAGGCCAGCATTGGTCTCCGCAATCGTGCGGGCAATGTTGTTCTGGTTGGTGTTGACATAGACGCGTTGCGCCATGGCCGACGAAACAACCGAAGCGCTGAGCGCGATTGCGGTTGCGGTGATGAAAAGTGAATTTCTAGTCACTGGATACTTCCCTCTTGAATGCCACTGAAACTTTTTGTTTCAGATTGGCTGGTTACAAACAGGCCCGTTGAGTTGGCTTTTTCGCTTGCCTCGCCGAGCATGAGGTCAACAATGCCGCTAATTCCCCTCGCGACGCAGGCGCTCCTGCATCGTCTCATTGTTGGACCGATCCCCGGGCGCGAAGGGTTGATCTAATTGACCCGCCCGAAGGCCCCGCAATGGAGCATTCATTTGGGTCTGCCCGAAGTTTGTTTGACCGTCAGCCAATTCCGGCGACTGTGGTCTATCCTGCCATGGATCGGCCTGAAATTGACTCTGGCCGACGCGTGATTGCTGTAGCCAAGGAGCCAGCGGCACCGATGATGGCGCGAAGGCAGAAGGTTCCATTCTGGAAGTCTGGGTTGGGGCAGGCGCGTGGCGCATCGCGCCTTGAGGCATCATGGCTCGAGGTGCCAAAGCCCGTGAGGTGGGCGCTGCCGTGCGCATCGGCATGGCTTCAACTTGTCGCGCTAGGTTTTTACAGTGCGACGCGTCATTGCCATAAAGCCCTGCAGTGAATTCGAATACCGAGCGGTCAATGATGCTGCGGATGGCAGTTTGAATAGGTTCATTCTTGCGACCGCCAATGCCGATATCAATCGTATCAGAGCCGTTGGCGAGGAGCGCACCTAATTCACGCTGTTGGCCACGAACTTGTTTACGATAAGACTTGACCGCAATCACTTCGGTCGTACGCGCATCAATCAGGCGCAGGTCCATCCCGACATCCACGACATAATCGCCATTGGTCACAAAGGCCGAACCGCCCTTACGTCCAGACTTGCTGAACGCAGCATCTTGGCCGCTCGATTGCAGATTGTGGTTATATTCGCTGATCCCGCCGACAATGTAGAGGTCGACGCCTTGGATTTGGCCCTCTTGTGGAGTCCGGATCACCGTTGGGGAGTCGCGAAGTAGGCGGTTATTGGCAAAGTCCAGATCTACTTGTGTGACGCCTGTATCAAAGCGCTCAATGACTCGCATCCCGGCATTGGACACGGCCGTGATGGCCATCAAAGTTGCGCCCTGGGTTAGGCGACGGCCTAAGTACAGGTCATCCGCACCAGTCATGTCAGTAATATGCCCAACGGCGACGCGCGGTGCTGGAAAGTCTTGGCTCTCCGCGACATCGGCGACGCATCTCAGCGCGGCGGTGTAATCGGTCTGGGTTTGGGCTACGGCGCTGCCCTTTAGCGGGGCAACGGGGGCGACGTAAGCATCCGTACCGCCGACGCTCGCGCACCCGGCGAGCAGGGTACTTAAAGCGGTGCAGACCAGTAAGAGGCGGGTAGCTCGACTTTTGTGGGACATGGGGTTCACCGAGGCTAGCGCGCGATTTTATCGCGGCGTGTTGGAGGTCGCGGTAATGCGGCCCGTGTTGATCTGAGTGATCGAGATGGTGGAATTGCGCACATTGCTGATCGTCACATTATTGCCGACGGCGGTTGTGCTGGGCAGCGTCGAATTGGCAAGCCGACCTGAACGTGTCGAACTGGAAAGTTGGCCACCTAATCCCGCGTTGGGATCAGCCAATCGTGCGGGGCCCGCAGCGCGGGAACCACCCAAGTCTACCGGCCGACCGTTTACAACAAGGCGAACACCATTTGGGTCGCGGCTGGGAAAACGGTAAGGGCTGGCTTCGACGTCTGGCGTAACGCCATAGGTGCGACGAATTTGATCCGCGCCTTGCTGCTCCGCCGACGCAAAGCCGGGCATGAAACAAATTGCGGTTGCACACATCCAAAGGGTTTTGTTGCTAAACACCCGATGCTGTTCAGTACGTACCATTCTGGAACATCCTACTCTAATAACGCTGTGGTCAGAGAGCAGGGTGCAAGCAATGTGCCAGTTGTATTTTTGTTATAAAATCATGTACTTGTGTAAATTACGCATAAGTTATACTTAATTTGTGTTTCTAGGCAGCTTTGCGTTTTGCCTGAAACTGGCCGTATGGCTTAAAACGGTACAGATAAGTTGGCACGATTGCCTCAACACTCTCTAAAGTGGTTACCCTGAGATCGGCCAAGGTTTTAGCGTCGGCACTGACAACATTATCGGTTTTGAGCATCACCACCTGATCGTCCGTCAAAGGTGGGCCAGCAAAGGGATAGAGCTTGAACACCGCATCCAAGACTGCACCCAAAGGCTGCGCGATGAAGAAGGGCAGAGGTGCGAGGAAGCGCGGGCGCTCAATCTCCTTTAAAATATATTCGAGAATTTCCTTGAAGCTATAAGTGCGCGGCCCGCCCAATTCATAGGTGCCGCCGCCGCAATCGAGCGCATTCACGGTCGCTTCGGCCACATCGCCAACATAGACGGGTTGGAATTTGGTGTTGCCGCCGCCAATCAAAGGCAGGGCCGGGGACATACGGGCCATGCCAGCAAATTGATTGAAGAAATTATCCTCTGCGCCAAAGATAATGGAAGGCCGCAGGATCGCAGCACTTGGGATCAACCCCAGGACAGCCTGTTCAGCTGCACCCTTTGTTCGACCGTATTTTGAAGCCGATGCGGGGTCTGCGCCGAGGGCCGACATATGAACAAAGCGCGTGATCCCGGCCTTGGCTGATTCGGCAGCAACGATACGCGCGCCTTCCAATTGAGTGGCCTCGAAGGATTGCTTGCCTGTCTCATATAAAATGCCGACCAGATTGATCACACCGGTGGCCCCTTCAAGGGCGCGGGCAACGCTTTCCGGGTTACGCACATTGGCCTGTACCAGCTGGATCTGCCCGACATCGCCCATAACCCGCAAATCTTGGCCTAAATGGGGGCGTCGCATCGCCACGCGCACGCGTTTGCCCGCTTTTGCCAGCGCACGCACGACATAGCGCCCAACAAAGCCTGAGCCACCAAACACGACGATCACATCATTGGACATGGTTTTCCCCTACAAGTCGTCTTCGGCATAGTCTGATAGGCCCTTGTTTGTCGAGCGTTTGGGACACCCAATCAGTTTTGCGCAGCGGTCGATTTGCCGCACCCCCCACCTTGCTGCTATAGGCCCGGCACACTAAGGCCTCCGCCACCTGATTTCGATCGTGGGTAGATGGGGCCTCCACTGCAGATTTCCTCCCGGAGCATGACCCGTGACCACCCTTTCTGACGCGCCAGTTTCATCGGCTGCGCTACGCAATATTGCGATCATCGCCCACGTTGATCATGGCAAGACCACCCTTACCGATCAATTATTGGCCCAAGGTGGTGCTTACCGCGAAAACGAAGCCCGCGCCGAACGCGCAATGGATTCCAACCCGCAAGAAAAAGAACGCGGCATTACGATTTTGGCGAAGTGCACCAGCATTGTGTACGGTCAAGGCGCCGATGAAGTCCGCATCAATATCGTCGACACCCCGGGTCACGCCGACTTTGGCGGCGAAGTGGAGCGCGTTCTCTCGATGGTCGATGGCTGTCTGCTCTTGGTCGATGCGACTGAAGGCCCAATGCCACAGACCAAATTCGTGCTGACCAAGGCACTCGCGCTCGGCCTGCGCCCTATCGTGGTTCTCAACAAGGTTGACCGTCCAACCGCGCGTCCTGACGAAGTACTTGACGAAGTGTTTGAGTTGTTCATGGCGCTGAATGCCACCAATGAACAATTGGACTTCCCAGCTGTTTATGCTTCCGGCCGCGATGGTTGGGCGACCTTGGTCCTCGATGGCGCGCGCGAGAACCTCAATCCACTGTTTGAAACCATCATTGAGCATGTACCCGCGCCAGATGCAGCACTGCGCCGCGACGAGCCTTTCAAAATGCTGGTGACCATGCTGGATTCAGACCCCTTCTTGGGCCGGATCCTAACGGGTCGGGTTGAAAGCGGCCGCCTGACGGCTGGCACAGTTGTAAAAGGCATGAGCATTGATGGCAAAACCATTGAGCGCTCGCGCGTTTCTAAAGTCTTGGCTTTCCGCGGTCTGCGCCGTCAGCCGATTGACGAAGCAGAAGCAGGCGACATCGTCTCCATCGCTGGTCTGTCCACCACGACGGTGGCCGACACCATTGGTGATATGGACGTCACTGAAGCCATTCACGCAACACCAATTGATCCGCCAACCCTGTCGGTTACGGTGATGGTGAACTCAAGCCCGTTGGCTGGTCGCGATGGCGACAAAGTGCAAAGCCGCGTGATCCGCGACCGTCTGTTGAAGCAAGCTGAAACCGACGTGGCGATCAAAGTGACTGAGACCGCGGACAAGGACGCGTATGAACTGCAAGGTCGTGGCGAATTGCAAATCGGTGTGTTGCTGGAAGGCATGCGTCGCGAAGGCTTTGAGATGTCGATCTCCCGCCCCCGCGTCTTGACCAAGCTCGACGAAGACACCGGCCAAAAGATGGAGCCCTTGGAAGAAGTCGTCATCGATGTGGATGACGAATACGCGGGCGTTGTGGTTGAGAAAATGTCGATCCGCAAGGGCGAGTTGCAAGACATGCGTCCTTCGGGCGGTGGCAAGACCCGCGTCACCTTCTTAGCGCCTGCTCGCGGTCTCATCGGCTATCACTCTGAATTCCTGACCGACACGCGCGGCTCTGGCATTATGAACCGCATCTTCCACAGCTGGACGCCTTGGAAGGGCAATATCAATGGACGTCACAATGGCGCTTTGATCGCCAATGACAGCGGCAAGTCGGTTGTCTATGCGCTCTGGTATCTCGAAGAACGCGGCGTTTTGTTCATTGATGGCGGCGAAGATGTCTATCAAGGGATGATCATTGGTGAAAATGCCAAACCAGAAGACATGGACGTCAACCCTCTGAAGGAAAAGAAGCTGTCGAATGTGCGCTCATCAGGCAAAGATGAAGCCATGCGCCTGACCCCCCCACGTCGTATGACGCTCGAACAAGCCATTGCTTGGATTGACGATGATGAATTGGTGGAAATCACGCCAAAATCGATCCGTATCCGCAAAATGGAACTCAATCCCGCCTTCCGTAAGCGCAAGCCTAAAGCGGATTGATCCGATCCCAATGCTGAAAAGAGGGGCTTGAGGCGAAAGCTTCAAGCCCCCTTTTTATTCGGGGCTGGCGACAATTTTGCTATCGTGCAGCGAGGCAATTTCGGTGTTGGAAAAGCCGATTTCGGTCAGGATTTCCAACGTATGTTGCCCAAGGATTGGGGCAGGCGCAGGGCCCAAGCGGTCTACGCCCATAAAATGGATCGGGCTGCCCGGAGTCAAATAGCTGCCAATGCCGGCATGGTGCAGCATTTCGAACATTGGATTATCGAGACTGCAATCTGGGTCTTCCTCCACCGCCTGCTTGAACGTCCGATATTGGCTCCAGGTTACGTCCGAACCTGCAAGGCTGGTTGCCACTTCCGACAAGGTGCGCACTTCGAAATAGGGCTTCAAGAGCGCCGTGATGGCGTGGCGATGGATGAAACGCTCCCCTTCTTGATCGAGATCGGCGTCGAGCCGTTGGCTCAGGTCTGCCATGGCTGCCTCTGTCCCCGTTGCAGCTTTTAGATTGCGCCATTGTCGATCGGTGAGGGCCACCACCATCACACGCTGACCATCTTGGCAGACAAAATCCTGCGCATAGGCCCCAAACAACGAATTCCCCATCTTGGGTCGGTCGATGCCATTAATGCTGGCTTCGGCAATGATGCCAAGATTGCCCAGCATGGCGAGGGCTGTGTCCTTCAAGGCCAATTCCATCAATTGACCTTTGCCTGTCTTTCGACGGTGACGATCGGCTGCAACAATGGCCATGGCGGCCTGCTGGCCGGTGATACAGTCCCAAGCGGGCAAAGCGTGGCCGACAGGTTCGCTCGAACCTTCAGGCCCTGTTGCCATCGGAAAGCCAACTGCGGGATTGACCGTATAATCAACCTGCGGACCGCCGTGGCGATCCCCCAGCACCGCCATCATGATCAGGTCTTCGCGATGCTGCTTCAACCCCTCATAGGACATCCAGCCGCGCAAACGCAGATTGGTCAGAAAAATGCCCGCATCTTCGCCGGGCCGACAAATCAGCCGGGTCAGGATTTCGCGGCCCTGCGGCGTCGTCATATCCACGGCGAGGCTGCGCTTGCCTTTGTTTAAGCCCGCCCAAAAGAGGCTCTTCCCAGACTTGGTGACGGGCCAACGCTCGGCATCCAGACCGCCTTGTAAGCGGTCAAAACGGATCACATCAGCCCCCATTTGCGCCAAAGTCATGCCTGCCAAGGGGGCGGCCACAAAGGCTGACCCTTCCACCACGCGCATACCGTCCAAAATTCTGTTCATCATGTTTCCCCCGCCGACCCTGTTGCAAGCTTCTGTGGGTCGGCCTTTGGTGTGCTCTGCCTCAGGCCCAAGTCATTTGGGCCTCCATCGTCACGGTGTTGTCGCCATTGGCGGCATAGATGTTGGTGCTTGTTGCGTCAGAGGTGGCCCCATTGACGGTCAGGGTGTCGAAATCGAACAGAGGACGGACGCCCTTAAACCGAAACGCCTGCGGCCGGCGGTCTGCCTGTTCCAAACAGCCATAGTGGAAGGCCAAAATGGCTTGTAGCGGCCCATGGACTACGAGCCCCGGATAATTTTCCACCCCCATCGCATAGTCGCGATCATAATGGATGCGGTGGCCGTTAAAGGTCAGGGCAGAAAAGCGAAACAATAGGACGGGGTCCAGTGCGACCGCGTGCTGCCAGCTGCAGGCTGGTAAAGCCACCGGTTCTGGAGGCGTAAACACTTGGGGAATGTCCATATAGACAATGTCTTGCTCTTCTTCATAAGCCAGATTGGATCCGACATGGATTGTGTGGCCGACGGTGACGAAGAACATGGTGCCAGCGCGACCTTGCTTTTCGCTGATCTTCGAAATGGTGGAGGTCTTGGTAGCGTGGTCACCCACGCGCAGGTCCTGATGAAAGCGACAGCGACTGCCTGCCCACATGCGACGCGCTAAGGTGATGGGTGGCAGAAAACCACCGCGCTTGGGATGACCATCTGGGCCGATTTGATGGCTCAGCGCGCGCGGCAAGAAATAAAGCCAGTTCCACACCGGTGGGAGGACGGCACCGTCTTTGGCAAAATCTGCGGGATTGAGGTTCAAAGTTGCCGCTAAGCCCTGCGCCGGGCCTGCGGCGAGGGTTTCTTCCTGTGTTTCCTGTCGTCCCAGCCAATTTAAAATGGGTTCCTGTGTCATCACTGCACCCCAATTGGAAAGCTGTTCCAACCATGCGGGGCAGCAATCCCGATCTAGAGATCATGGCCGTCGGCTTGGCACAAGGTAAATCGGAGGCCTGTGCGTTGTCCGGATCGCAGGGCCTCGGGACTTTTAAGGCTAACTTTGCGACGCTTCAGGCCATTTTGGGCAATTTCGGCAACCTTGCAAACAAAGTATCGCGCATCCAGCGCTGGAAGCTTTGGCAAAAGCGAGGGGCGTATTAGCCTGTCTCAGTTCAGCATTTTCTGACAAGGGTTCCTTTGACCAAAAATTTTGTGGCAGCACAAAGGCGCGTCACGTCCACCAAAGCCCCGCGCTCGCGCAACCAGGCCGCCCCGAATTAAGTCTTTGTGACTTGGCCGCACAATGAACGAATTAGCCCCCCTCTTTGGCCAGAGGGGGGCTCAGATACTACCAAATCCGAACGCGGTTCTCTGGTGCGACATAGAGTTTGTTGCCGGGCGTTACATTGAACGCCTGATACCAAGCATCTGAGTTCTGGACCGCGCCATTGACGCGGAACTGCGCTGGCGAATGGGGGCCAGTCTGAACTTGGTTGCGCAGGGATTCTTCGCGTTGTTGGGCTCGCCACACTTGGCTCCATGCGAGGAAGAAGCGTTGATCGCCGGTTACACCATCAAGGACCGGTGCCTTCTTTCCTTTGAGAGATAGTTTATAGGCCTGATGGCCGACGATCACGCCGCAATGGTCACCAATGTTCTCACCAAGGCCAAGTTGGCCATTGAGTTTCAGACCGGGCAAAGGTTCAAAGGCACTATATTGGGCGACCATTTTCGCCCCAAGCGCTTGAAACGCGGCCACATCTGCCGGGGTCCACCAGTCGCGCAAGACGCCGTTTTCATCATATTTGGCACCTTGGTCGTCAAAGCCATGGCCCATTTCGTGTCCGATAACACCACCAATGCCCCCATAATTGACCGCGGGGTCTGCGAACTCATCGAAGAAGGGTGGCTGCAGAATCGCGGCCGGGAACACGATTTCGTTGTAACTCGGATTGTAATAGGCATTCACCGTTTGTGGTGTCATAAACCAACGCGTCTTGTCGGTTTTTTTCTTAAGGTCTTCAAGATCATTTTTGAATTCAAAAGCTTGCACCCGACGCTCGTTGCCCAGTGGGTCACCCGCCTTGATCTCTAAGGCACTATAGTCACGCCATTTATCTGGATAACCAATCTTGGGATTGAATGTTGCCAGCTTCCGCAATGCCTTGACCTTTGTCTCAGGCGACATCCAAGTAAGCCCCTCGATGCGCACTTTGAATGCTTTGCGTAGGTTTTCGACCAGCACCAGCATTTTGGCTTTGGCTGACGGGCTGAAATGGCGGGCAACATAGACTTGGCCAACGGCTTCGCCCAAAGCGCCATTGATGGCTTGGGTCGCCCGTTTCCAACGCTCGCGCTGGACCCGTTGCCCATTCAAGGTTTTTCCAAAGAACTCAAAGCGCTCCTCATCGATTGCCTTTGGCAGCACGCTCGCGCTTGAGGAGAGCAAATGATAGGTCAGATATGCCTTCCACGTCTCAACCGGGGTTGACCGGAAGAGCTTTGCCAACGGGCCAATGGCTGTAATCTGGCGTATCACGCATTCTTGGATGTCATTGAGTTGCGCGGAATTAAGGCCTGCAGCCCAAGGAAAGTCTGGGGCAATTTCGTCCAATTGCGCGCGAGTCTTAAGATTATAGGTTTTGGTCCGGTCGCGGCTGTCCGTAATCGTCCAATGCAGTTTGGCAATCTCGGTTTCCAAGGCCATGATGGAGGAGGCTTTCGCCTCACCATCTTGTTGGCCCGCGAGGGTCAGCATTTTGGCGATGTGGAGGGGGTATTTCTCGCGCAAGATGTTGAAACGCGGATCGTCTTTGAGATAATAATCCCGCTCTGGCATGCCCAATCCGCCTTGGCCGATTGAAACAAGATAGCGGTCTGGATTGCCGGCATCTGGCCCGATACCCCAGCCGATAGGCGATGGCGTGGGGAGGTCGGGTTTGCCAAAAAGCGCGGCAATATCCTCATGCGTTTTGGCCGAATTGATCAGATCAATCTCCGGCTGAATCGGGGCAAGGCCCGCTGCGTCAATGGCGTCTGTATCCATATAAGACCGATAAAAATCGCCAATCTTTTGTTCAATGGAACCAGGCGCACTCTGTTTGGCCGCAAGTTCGTCGATAATCGCGCGCACATCGGCTTCGGCCTTTGCCGCTAATTGATCAAAAGCGCCCCAACGTACCCGGTCTTCGGGAATAGGATTATTGTCCATCCAAACGCCCCCGCCATAACGCCAGAAGTCATCCCCTGGATGAACGCTTAGATCACGGCCAGCCATATCAAAGCCGAAAGTGCCGATTTTTGGCTTAGTAGCTGCTGCGAAAGAAGAGGTTGCCATACCCGTCTGTAGTGCAATGACCGCTCCTGCACCCGCTGCGCTCGAAGAAAGAAAATGACGTCTGTTCATGATTGTGCCCCCGCTTGGATTTCCGAACCTGATATAACTGGTTGAACTTGTTTTGACAGGCACGTCCGTCTTGTCGAATTAACTTGCAGCAAGGTTTGCTAACTCTGTCTAGTTAGGCGACGATGTGGCCAAGCTTATGTGCAAAATGGAGAAGAAGGGTGGAGCATGAACCAAAGCATCGGAGCTGCAGATGTTGCCGTAATTACAGGCGGTGCCTCGGGCATTGGTTTGGCTTTGGGCCAAGCCCTCGCGGCAAAGCGGGCCGCCGTCCTATTGGCCGATATTGAAGGACCAAAGGCCGAAGCTGCCGCCCAAGCGATCCGCGATCAAGGTGGGGCCGCCCTTGGCTGTTTTGTCGATGTGGCCGATCCCGCGTCTAACCAAGCCTTGGCAGATTTTGCTTTTGAGCGCTTTGGCCGGGTAACTTTGGTGTTTTTGAATGCAGGTATTGGCGCTGGCGGGTCGATCCACAAAGCCTCGCGCGCTAATATTGAATGGACGTTCGCGGTCAATTTGATGGGCACGATTGATGGCGTCCGCGCTTTTGCGCCACGCCTAATCGAACAAGACATTCCGTCGCGTTTGGTCATTACGGCCTCAGAGCATGGCTTGGGTTTGCCCGTTCGCGGTGGGCAGGCAACGCCCTATACGGCCTCTAAGCACGCGCTGGTGGGCCTGTGTGAGGCCATGGCCCGCGACTATGCGGGCACACCCTTATCTGTATCGGTCCTGTGCCCAGGGTTGGTCGCGTCTGAAATCTGGAATGGGTTTCGCAATCGGCATGAGAAGTTCGGTGGGCCACGCCATTTGGATGCAGCCTTTGGGCATGAGAACCGCATGGGCCTTCCAGCCATCACTGCCGCAGAACGTATCTTGCGCGGCATAGAAGCCGACGAATTCTTCCTCTTCACCCATGGTTGCGACATCGCTGAAGTGGCTAGGCCGCGTGCAGAGGCGATCGAGGGGGCCTTGGCGCGCTTTTGGGCGCGCGAAGGCGATGAGGCTTAAGGTGCTACCCGTTCAGGCTTTAAGGGCCTGAACGGGTAGCGGCAGTCAGATTAAGAGCGACCGCGACGAGGCACGAAGGTGCTGTCCCCACCGCGACCGACATTGGCCCCACCGCGCGCACCGGAGCGGCCGAGGCTAACGGGCTTGCCGCCGAAGGTCTTTTTGCCGGCTGCGGGCTTGGATGACTTGCGATCATCGCTGCGGCCTTCAATGCGGGCTTCTCCACGTGGGACGGGGCCCTTGCGTGGCGCGAAATCGCGTTGGCCTTGGCCATTGCGATGACCAAAGGCTTCGCTGCGGGCTTCATAGGCGCGTGGACGGTCGCCGGTTGGACGATCACCACGGGGACGGTCATCCCGAGGGCGATCATCGCGAGGACGCTCATTGCGTGGACGGTCTTGGAAGCTACGCTCCTCGCGCGGCTTGCCGTGGAAGGGCTTGTCAAAGCGGGGGCGCTCTTCACGCCCTGCATCGGCTACGGGGCGAACATAAGCTGGACGCTCAGCAGCTTCTGCACCACGGGCACCAAAGCGGTTTTCTTCGCGCTGTTGTGGGCGGCCTTCATTAAAGACAGAGCCTGTCGCAAAATGGCCCGAGCGGGGACGACGATCGCCATCTTCGCTGCGGTCGCGATTGGAATATTGCCCGCCACGTGGGCCAGGACGACCGCCGCGACCACCTTCACGGCCACCATCACGTGCGCCGAATTTGCCATCGCGACGGGGATCGTTGCGGGGCTCATACAGCATTTCTTTCGGGCCAGTGCGGCGCAAGACGCCGATCACATCGCCATGTGCATTGGTTGGCGCAGCCAAAGTGTTGGAGGCTTCACCCACGGTTTCCACAAAGATCGCTTCGCCATCTTCATCATATTGGACTTCAGCAGGCTTAGGTGCGGCAGGGCGCGGTGCCTTCATCAAATTGGCTGGATCCATTTTGGTGATGGACTTTTTGATCAAGCGCTCAATCTGGCGCAAATTATCGCGCTCATGGGGTGCACAGAAGGAGATAGAGATGCCTTCCGCCCCGGCGCGGGCGGTCCGGCCAATGCGATGGACATAGGCTTCTGGCACATCTGGCAGATCGAAGTTGAACACATGGGTCACGCCATCGACGTCAATGCCGCGTGCGGCTACATCGGTACAGACGAGCAGGCGGGTGTGGCCCTTGCGGAAGCGCTCTAGTGCATGCTCACGCGCATTCTGGCTCTTATTGCCATGCACGGCATCAACCGACATGCCTTGTTGTTCCAGCTTGTCGAGAACCTTTTCTGCCCCGTGTTTGGTGCGCACAAAGATCATGGCGCGTTTCACTTCGGGCTCATGACAGATGGATTCCAGCAATTGCTGCTTGTTCACTTGGCTGGTCATGATCAAGCGCTGGTCGACCCGCTCAGCGGCCGACGACAGAGGCGCGACTTGGATGCGCTTTGGGTCAGTCAGCAATTCTTCGGCGAGGTGCGCGATTTCCTTCGGCATCGTTGCCGAGAACAGACTGGTTTGACGAGCTTTGGGGATTTCACCGACGATCAGGCGGATCGGCTTAATAAAGCCCATGTCCAGCATTTGGTCGGCTTCGTCCAAGATTAGATGCTCGACCATGTCGAGGCGGATGGCGCGCTGCTTCATCAAATCGATCAGACGGCCCGGTGTGGCGATCAAGATGTCGACGCCGCGCTCCATGGAGCGGATCTGCTTGCGTATGTTAGCCCCGCCATAGACCAAAGCGCCGGACAGGCCGACGAATTTCCCGTAAGTGCGTAGGCTGTCTGCGATCTGGCCCGCCAATTCACGGGTTGGGCAGAGGATGAGGGCGCGGCAAGCGCGGGCACCGGCATGGATGCGGCGCTGGCTTAAGTGGTGCAACAAAGGCAGTGCAAAGGCAGCCGTCTTGCCCGTACCAGTTTGGGCGAGGCCCAAAATGTCGAGCGATTGCATGGCAGGCGGGATGGCTTGCAACTGGATCGGGGTAGGATGCTCATAGCCTTCGCCTGCAATGGCGTTCAAAATAGGCTCAGCAAAGCCGAAATCGGCAAAAGTAGTCATGGTTTAGTCGTCTTTCACACGTCAAAGCGTGCGGTATCGCCCCCGTCACTTGGGGTGCGCACACGCGTCTGGGACGGACCTGAGCTTGAGTTGCTTCTCGTCAGGCGCGCCAATAGGGCTATCCTTCGCCCGGTGTGACCTCGCGAAAACAAACACGGTCACGTGCAACGCCCAGACGGCGGAAAGCGATGAAAGAGCCATTGTGGCTCTGATGTGGGACGTGCACTTAAACTCGGGCAGATCGGGGGGGCAAAAGCCCCTCACACCTGACTTAGCTGCCGAGTGCTTCCAGGATCGTTTTCACACAAAGTGCCATTAAAACGAGTGAAGCCAAGGCAAACACCGCAAAGCGCGCAGCAACCAGATTGACGGTCGCTTGCACCAGCGAATGCAGTACACGAAGGCCCACATAGCCCCAAGCGAGCTGAATGGAAAGCCCATCGGCCCAATTTCCCACATGCGCGGTTAAAGCCAGCGCGTAAAATAGGGTCGGTTGCTCGTGCAAATGGTTATAATTATGGGCGACTTGGGCCACTTTCATGGGCAAAACGTCCAAACTACCCGGTTTTGCCGCCCCTTGGGGGTCAATGTTGTGTTTTTGCATAGCTGGTAGTCGGGTGGCATACATCCACACCCACATGACCATGGTCCACGCAATCAGCGCCAAAATTGGTAATAACATGATAGGCCCTCCCCAGAGCATTATTGTGTGTGAACAGTCTAGGACGGGATTGGCCGAAGGGGAAGGCGGGGGGTGCCGAAAGGTCTAATGGCGCGTCGGGGGAAGGACTTTGGAGTCAGGGAGGACGACAGATACTTCGGCCCAGAGTTCCGGACGTATCTCAACAAGAATGACCAAGCCAAATAGAAAGGCAAGGACAGCCCAGATGTGCGGAATCACAAAAGGGCCTTCAAGATTATTTTGTTCCCCCTCGATCCAGCTCTGGATGGTGGAAATCGCCAAACCAATCGTCGCGAGTAACAGGATTGCATAAGTGACTATATAGACGATGCCTAGAGCTTGGCTGACCTCAACTTCCTTCGCACTGAACGTTAATCTTTCTGACCACACGCTGATTGCACCGCTAAGGATCACCCATGCGGCTAGGGTCGTCCCGCGCGGAAGCACCTAATTCACCCCCGGCCCCAAATGCTCCCGCAGGAAGGTCTCAAGCTCGGTCAACATTTGCAGGCGGGTTTCGGTTTTGGAAAGCCAATGGTCTTCGCCTCTGAGTTCCACCAATTTATAGGGCTTGCCAGCGGCTTTCAGGGCATTTGCCATGCCCACGCTTTGCTCAAAGCGCACGACCGTGTCATCGCGCCCGTGTATCAGCAAGACTGGCGCGCGCACTTGATCGGCTAAACGTCGCGGAGAAGCCGCTTCCATGGCTGCGCGATCATCCGCCCCGATATGTTCAACCCAATAATTCACGGAGCTGGATTTGGAGGTGCCTGCATCATCCTTTTCCTGTGAAATCACTTTGGGTAGATCCGAGACCCCGGCAACGGCAACCACACAACGATAAAGGTCGGGCGTCATGGTGGCGCCTGCCAAAGCAGCATAGCCGCCATAGCTTGCGCCCACGATGCAGACCCGTTTGGGGTCGCTCATGCCTTCCTTAACCGCCCAGGCCACCGCGTCCGACACGTCATCCTGCATCCGCTTGCCCCACTGACGATACCCGGCAAGCCTATGGGCTCTGCCAAAGCCCGCTGAGCCGCGGAACTGGGGTTGGATCACCACATAGCCGCGCGTTGCCATGAATTGCGTCCAATAATCATAGCGCGGCTCGTCGCGCGATTCTGGTCCGCCATGGGGGAAAATGATTGTCGGCGCATTTTTAATGCCTTGGGTGCCCGGTGGGAGGGTCACATAGACAGGAATTTCCGCCCCATCGCGTGCTTTGAATGTTGTGGCTTGCAGGCGGCCCATCGGCACATCTTTCAGGCCCGGAAAAGCCTCGCCCAGCCGCGTCAATTTCGGCCCGTCCACATCCAGCATCACATATTCTGGCGGGGTGGAGGGGGTTTCAATGCGTGCAATAATCTTCTTCCGGTCGCGTGTGTAGTCCATAATCGTGACGAGTTTGCCTGGAAACGTTGCTTCGAGTGTGGCCTGAGCCGCTTGCAGGTCAGGACTGATCATTTGCAGCATAGGATCTAAGCCCCCAACATTGACGCCTACGATCGTGTCAGACCATGGATCTTTTCGCGCATCTCCTAATTCAATCCCTTCCGCGCGCATAAACGTTGTGACAGCTCCTGATTTGGGATCGATGGAGAAAAGCTCCCCAAACTCACTCTCCATTGGTTTGGCAAAGATAATTCTTCCCTTGCTGGATAAGCCTTGGAATAAAATCCCTCGGTCTGGTGTCCCGTCTAGTTTCAAAGCCTCCCAATATTGCTTGTTTTCTCCAAGCAGGAACAATTTCGTGGTCATTCGAACAGGATCATGGTCGACCCGTGCGAGCGGCGACCCGGTGCGATCAGTGATCCAGCTGTACGTGTTGGAATTGCCTAAAGCCTTGGTGACGACTTGCACCCCATTGGTCGCGACTTCATAGAGATTCCACGAGATCAAATCGGAATTATTGACGTCATAAGTCGACATGATCACGCGATTGGGTGTGTCGGGCATAAGTGAGTTTAAGCGAACGCCAGAATTATACTCACGGAGTATCCCCCCGGTTGCCAAAAGATTTCGGATATTTGCCGTTTCGAAATCGAAAGCAAAAGTGCGATAAATCTCTGTTTTTGTTCCAAAATATCTTAAAGTGTCGCTGGCAGTTATAAGTACGTTGCCGCCATCTTCAAATCTGATGTCACGCAGCTTCTTGTCTCCGACCGACACCCCTACCGTTTTTTTACTGGGCACATCCAGAACCCGTACTTGGGTTTCCCCGCTTGCGGTTGTGAAGCCAAAGGCGATCCGATTTCCATCGGCAGATATCGAAACAAGAGAAATATTCGGGGCCGCAGCGAACGCCTCTGCTGTGGCCGATGGGGTTTTTGCGAAGCTTAGACTTGGCCACGCAACCGTTAAACAAATTGATCCTGCGATGAGACTTGAAAATAACTTGCTTCGCATATGCGCCTCCAATCGAGGCAGACTGCTACAGCTTTCCCGTTTAGGCAATCCCGCGCGCCGGCGCGACCTTAGCGTGGCGTACTTACCAAATCTGCCAGGCGGATCCGAGGAAAGACGCA
>JAIXQA010000052.1 GCA_027485915.1 Alphaproteobacteria bacterium
CTTGTCACCCTCGCACCGCACAGGTCAATTGCAGAGCAAGGTTGGCCTTTTGCTAAGAAACCGCTAGAAGCCCGCGACCTAACGGAGTTTCTCACCATGTCTGACGCCCAAACCGGCGCGCCTGCCCTTACCGGCAACGTCCTTCTGTACAAAAATCCAGAGCCTTTGTCTTTGGAAGCCCACAACAAGCTGGGCCTCAAAAATATCGAACGCCCGTTTGGCTTTGTGGCAACCACCCATGTGGTCCCGTTGACGGTGCAAGAATTTGGCATGGCCGCTACTTCGCTGCCGATCATTTTCGCACCAGACCGGAAGACACCATTGGCGGTATTGTCGGCGCGTTCGGGTGAAAACCTCTATGTCGACGCAAGTGGCAATTGGGAACTGGATGGCTATATCCCCGCCTTCATCCGCCGCTATCCTTTTGTGTTCGCCGCCGACCAGCAAGGCGACAACTATGTCGTCTGCATCGACACGCAAGCCGAAATGATTGGTGAAAACCCAGACCTTCCCCTGTTCGAAAATGGCCAGCCAACGGCCTACACCAACAATGCGATGGAATTTTTGCAAGACTTTGAGCGCCAGCGCCGCGCGACCGAAGAATTCATGCAGGTTATTACCTCCATGGACATTCTGGAAGAAAAGACCGTCACCTTCACGCCAACCAATCCAGATGGCAGCCAGGGTGAGCCTGTGAAAGTGGCCGATTATATTGGCGTGTCGGAAGAAAAGCTGAATGCTTTGCCAGCGGCAAAACTGCTGGAGCTCAAGCAAAAGGGTTGCTTGGGCGCGATCTATGCTCATTTGGTGTCTTTGCTGCATTGGCAAAAGCTGATCCAACGCACCCTGCGCAACGCACCGCCTGAAGTGGTTGCCGGTAACGCCTAAGCGTTTCTCAATGTCACAATATCCAAAGGCGACCCTTGGCGGGTCGCCTTTTTTGTTGGATGGCTAGGTTGATGTCAGCGCCGCCACCACGACCCAGACACCGATCGCAGCAAAAATGCCTGACGCGATCATGCGGACGACATTGAGGGGCACGACTTTGGTGGCGGCTTGGCCTAGATAGACGGCCGGTACATTGGCCAGCATCATGCCTAAGGTGGTCCCGATGGTCACCATCGTGATATTCTCAAATCGGGCGGCCAGAAGCGAAGTCGCGATCTGGGTTTTGTCGCCCATTTCCACCAAGAAAAAGGCGATAACGGTGGTGACAAACACGCTGCCATGGGATTTCGCCCCAGCATCTTCATCCTCCTTGTCGGGGATCAGCGCCCACGCGGCCATGGCGATAAAGGCGACACCGACCCCTATTTGAAACCATTTGCCCGAGATCAATTGCGCCACGCCAAAACCGACACTGGCGGCCATGGCGTGATTGACCAAGGTTGCTACAAAAATCCCAGCAATGATGGGGATGGGCTTATTAAACTTGCAGGCCAGAACAATGGCAAGCAATTGGGTTTTGTCCCCGATCTCGGCGATGGCGACAATCAGGGTCGAGAGCCAAATGGCTTCCATAACTTAAGTCTCTTTCATTACCCGTTCAGGGCTGCGGCAAACAAAGCATGATAATCTGCTTCGCTGGCCTTTCTGGGGTTAGACAAATGGGCAATGTCGACCAAAGCATTGGCAACAATGCCGTCTGCATGTTCGTTCGACAGGCCAAGAATCGAGAGATTGGCCGGGATGCCTAAGGCCTGGTTGAGGCTGGCCAAAGCATCGGCCAAGTCTTCATGGGGCTTGAGGCCCATGGCGTCGCGAATACGGGCTTCCGCATCTGGGCGCACGCCTGCGTTAAAGCGCATGACATGGGGCAGGAAAATGGCGTTCAAGGTGCCATGATGCAGGCTTGGGCTCTTGAGGCGACCAGCGGCATGGGAGAGGGCGTGGACGCTGCCCAAGCCCTTCACAAAGGCCAATGCGCCTTCGGTCGAGGCCATCATCATATGCCAGCGCGCTTCCTTGTCTGAGCCATCCTTGACGGCGCGTGCCAGCATGCCATCGCGCACGGCGCGCACAATGCCGTCGGCCGCAATCGCATCGCCCGGGGGATTGATCGCGGGCGACATGATGCTCTCGATACAATGGGTCACCGCATCCATGCCGGTCGCAGCCGTCAAGCCTGGAGGCAAGCCCAAAGTCATGTCTGGATCGCAGATGGCAATGGCGGGGATCAAATGCTTGGAGACAAACAATTCCTTGATACCCGATTCCAACACGATGACCGCGCCAATCGAGACTTCAGAGCCTGTGCCCGAGGTGGTGGGAATGGCGATCAGCGGCGGAATTTTGCCGATTAAGCGTGAGCCGCGTTGGGCTGCACCATAGCGCGCCAATGGGCCTTCGCCGCTCACCAATAGGCCAACGCCTTTGGCCAAATCCATTGAAGATCCGCCGCCTAACGCAATGATGGAATCGGCCCCGGCTTCTTTATACAGCGCGGTCGCTAACAAAGTGGCCGCTTCGGTTGGATTGCCCGGCGTCTCGTCAAACACCGCTGCCGGTGGCGCGCCAAGAGCGTCCAATAGAGTTTGCAACAGGCCTGCGGCGACAATGCCACGATCGGTAACGATCAGTGGGCGGCTTGCACCCAAGCTCTGCAGTGCTTTGCCGGTTTGGCTTACGGCACCGTGGTCAAAGCGGGTATCGGTTAAATAAGGAAGGCTGGCCATTGTGTGTTTCCCGAGCAAGAGGACTTTTCCCCGACCTTATTGGCACCGTGCGTGCGCCGCAATGTGGTCACATGTGCTTGAACACATAGACCGAAGGGAAATGCAAAGCTAAGTCGTAGTTTCGAAATTGTTTCTTCAAGGAACCTCGCCCTTATGTCCAGTCCGATTTTGTCCGTCCGCGACCTCTCCGTGACGTTCTCGACGCCTGATGGTTCCGTGCGTGCGGTAAAGGGCATCGATCTGGACATTCTGCCTGGCGAATGCGTTGCGGTTGTGGGCGAGTCGGGATCAGGCAAGAGCCAGACCTTCATGGCAACCATGGGTCTTTTGGCTTCCAATGGGCACGCCACGGGCTCGATCAAATTCAAGGGTCAGGAATTGCTTGGCCTGAAGCCAGCCGAGCTTAATGCCATTCGTGGCAAGCAAATGGCGATGATTTTCCAAGATCCGTTGACCTCTTTGACCCCCCACATGAAGGTGGGGGAGCAAATGTATGAAGTGCTGAAATTGCACATGAACATGCAAGGCGAGGCGGCAACCAAACGCTGTGTGGATTGGCTAGAACGCGTTCGTATCCCAGAAGCCGCCCGTCGCTTGAACCAATATCCCCACGAATTGTCAGGCGGGATGCGCCAGCGCGTCATGATCGCAATCTCCATGCTGTGCGAACCGGCACTTCTGATTGCCGACGAGCCCACCACCGCACTCGACGTCACGGTTCAAGCCCAAGTGCTCGAACTGATGGATGAGCTGAAGCGCGATACCGGCGCAGCGATTGCCCTTGTCACCCATGATATGGGCGTTGTGGCGCGCTTGGCCGATAAGGTCCAAGTGATGAACAAGGGTCTCTATGTTGAGACTGGTGACGTGCATCAAATCTTTGGCTCGCCAAAAGATGCCTATACGCAGAAGCTATTGGCTGCCGTGCCGCGCCTTGATCGACCAGAGCGTAAGGGCGTGCCCTTGGCTGATCCACCAAAGGACACCGATCCCATTCTTGTCGAGGCCAAGAATCTGCAAATCCATTTCCCCGTAAAAGTCTCGGGTGGTTTGTTTCCCAAGACCAAGCCTTTACGCGCTGTCGATGGGGTCGATCTAACCATTCGGGCTGGCGAGACTGTCGGCGTGGTGGGGGAGTCGGGCTGTGGGAAGTCCACTTTGGCACGCGGCGTTTTGCGCTTGGTGCCGACGACCGCCGGCCAAGTGGTTTGGCTCGGCAAGGGCGTGACCGTTACCTCGCGCAAAGAACTTCGCACCTCGCGCAAGGACCTAACCATCGTTTTTCAAGACCCGCTGGCGAGCCTTGACCCACGGATGACGATTGGCGCCTCGATTGCCGAGCCTTTGGAAGTGCATAAGCCTGGCATTGGCAAGCAGGAACGCGATGCTATGGTCAAAGACATGATGAACCGGGTGGGTCTCGATCCTGATTGGATCAACCGCTATCCGCATGAATTCTCCGGCGGCCAGAACCAGCGCGTTGGGATTGCGCGCGCGATGATCTTGCGGCCCAAATTTGTGGTGTGTGATGAAGCCGTCTCTGCGCTCGATGTGTCTATTCGCGCTCAGATTATTGATCTATTGCTGGATTTACAGCGCGAGTTCGGCCTTGCGATGTTGTTTATCAGCCATGACTTGGCCGTTGTCCGCGAAGTCAGCCATCGTATTATGGTCATGTATTTGGGGCGGGTTGTGGAGACAGCCGACCGTAATTCAATCTATTTGAACCCGCGCCACCCCTATACCCAAGCCTTGATCTCAGCGGCACCCATTCCCGACCCTGAGCTGGAAAAAGCGCGCCCCCGTATCCGCTTGGAAGGCGATTTACCCTCCCCCATGGACCCACGCGCGCAATTGCGTTTCATGAAGTCGAAATTAGTTGATGGCGATGGCCCGCAATATCGCCCGCAACTGATGGAAGTCGCCCCCGGTCATTGGGTCGCCGAACACGATCCGATATCGGCCGCTTGAGGCCTTTGCCAAAGGTGAACTTAAGGCAGTGGCGACCTGAGCGCCCCCTTGCGCCTGGCCAAATTATTCTGTCACATGGCTGAAAAGCCAAACGAATATAGGCACAGCTGGAGGAACACCCATGGCGATCAATTATGAACACGTGATGTCTTTGACATCTAAGGATCAAGAATTTTCTTATGGTGATACCCAGACCATGCTCTACGCCTTGGGCATTGGCTTAGGTGCCGACCCGATGGACAAGGGCGAGCTGCCATTTGTCTATGAAAATGGCCTAAAGACCATTCCAACCATGGCGACCGTGATTGCTTGGGGGGCGGGTCGAGTAGGCGATACCGGCATTAATTATGCGATGGTGGTACATGGCGAGCAGCGCTTGACCATGCACAAGCCCTTGCCCGTCGCTGCAACAATCTTGGCCGATAGCCGCTTTGTGGAGTGCCTCGACAAAGGGGCTGGCAAAGGGGCGGTTCTGATCAACGAAACGGTGATCCGCGACAAGAAGGACAATAGCCCGCTCTGTACCTTGACCTCCTCCATCTTTGCCCGCGCCGATGGTGGCTTTGGCGGGCCTAGTGAAGGCGGGCCTGAATCGCATCCCATTCCAGATCGTGCGCCAGATATGGAAATCGATATTCCAACTAGCCCCGATCAAGCCTTGATCTACCGTTTGTCAGGTGACCGCAATCCGCTGCATGCCGATCCTGATTTTGCGAAAATGGTGGGCTTCCCTCGGCCAATTTTGCATGGTCTGTGCACCTATGGCTTGACCTGTCGCGCGGTTTTGTCGGCCTATTGCGGCAATGACCCCAGCCTGATTTTAAGCCACGATGTGCGCTTTTCATCGCCGGTTTTCCCCGGTGAGACGGTTAGCGTTCAAATGTGGCGCGATGGCAATGTTGTGTCGTTTGAGGCGCGCGTAAAATCCCGCGATGTTGTTGTGATCAAGAATGGCAAATGCGTCCTCGCAAGCTGAGGGCAGGGCAAGGAAAAGGTAATTGGATATGAAGTTGACACGGCGGAGTGCCCTGTTGGGCACGGGGGCGATCGGGGCCACGGCCTTTTTGTGGGGTTGCGCGGATAAGGCCGCCGCCAATCCGGACTTGAAAGCGGTGATCGATTCCATCACCACAACCATGCTGAAGGACTCGCCTGAATATGCGACCAGCCTGACTGTGCCGGAGGCTTTGGCCGGCGGGCCCTATAAGGGGCGAGTGTCAGATGCATCCGCCGCCGCTGAAGCTGCCCGCAATCAATGGGTCGCGGGTTGGATCAAGGACCTCGAGAAGATCAAGCCCGAAAGCTTAAACCCGACGGATAAGATAACCCATGCCGTGGTGCTTTCTTCAACCCGCTATGCCGCTGCGGCCGCCCCGATGGGCTATGGCAGCGCAGGCTATGGCTCGCCCAATCCCTACATTGTCTCGCAACTGACCGGCAGCTATGTGGGCATGCCAGATTTCTTGGATAGCCAGCATGTGGTGAAGACCAAGGATGATGCCGATGCTTGGCTAAGCCGCGTTGAGGGGTTTGCGGGGCAAATGGGTCATGAGATTGAGCGTGTCAAAGCCGACGCCGCAAAAGGTGTTGTTCCGCCAAACTTCATTATCGACCGTACCCTTGGTCAATTGCGCACTTTCATGAAAATCCCGGCCGCTGAAACGGTGTTGGTCTCGGGCTTGGTACGCAAGGCAAAGGAAGCGGGCCTGAATGGTGATCAAATGGGGGCAGATGCTGCCAAATTGGTGACTGAGAAAGTCCTGCCCGCCTATCAGGCCCAGATTGCCATGATGGAAGAATTGCGCGCTAAATCCACCGCCGATGCCGGGGTTTGGAAACTGCCGCAAGGTGACGCTTATTATCAAGCTGCCACCGGCTATTGGACGACAACCAAAATGTCGCCCAACGAGATCCATGAATTGGGCCGCGATCTGGTGCGTTCGTTTGGTTCGCAAATGGATGAGGGCTTGAAGAAGCTTGGCATGACCCAAGGTAGCGTGGCTGAGCGTATGAGCGCTTTGTCCAAAGACCCGAAATATCTCTATCCCAATACCGACGCAGGCAAAGAGCAATTGCTGGCGGATTTGAATAAGCAGATGGAGGTCCTAAAGGGGCGCTTGCCAGAAGTATTTGCCACGCTGGCCAAGGCCGATTGCGAAGTAAAGCGCGTCCCGGCCTATACCGAGGCGGGTGCGCCGGGCGGCTATTATCAGTCACCCGCGCCAGATGGGTCGCGACCGGGCGCTTATTATATCAATCTGCGCGACACCGCGGCTTGGCCAAAATGGTCTTTGCCGACCTTGACTTATCATGAGGCCCAACCCGGCCACCATCTACAGATTTCTTTGGCACAAGAGGCCCAAGGCCTACCATTCTTGCGCTCGAAAATGTTGTGGTTTGGGGCCTATGGTGAAGGCTGGGCACTCTATGCTGAGCAATTGGCTGATGAAATGGGCCTTTATGAGAATGATATCGCAGGCCGCTTAGGCTATGCTCAATCTGCGGCTTTCCGTGCAGCCCGCCTCGTTGTCGATACGGGCCTTCATGCCAAAAAGTGGACGAAGGAACAGGCTGTTGACTATATGTTGGAGGCCACAGGCGACACGCGCGATAGCATTGTGACTGAAGTGGAACGTTATTGCGTTTGGCCCGGCCAAGCCTGCAGCTACATGGTTGGCAAGACCAATCTGATCCGGCTTCGCGCTGACGCCAAAACCAAGCTTGGCGAGAAGTTCGACATTAAGGCCTTCCACGATCAAGTCCTGCTGCCAGGGCCATTGCCCCTCGACGTGCTCGATACGGTTATTGTTGACTGGCAGAATAGCGTGAAAACCTAAGGGGTGGGGATTATTTCCCCGCCACGAAGGCCAACGCCTTGGCATGCAAAGCAGGGCAGCCTGCGGCGATAATGTCACCACCCTTGGGGTGGTGACGGCCTTGCCAATCTGTGACGACGCCCCCGGCAGTCTCAATGATCGGGATAAGGGCGGCGATGTCCACATCTTTCAAACCGGGCTCGACCACCAAATCGATATGACCATGCGCCAAAAGCGCGTAGGCCGTGCAATCAAGCCCATACCGGGCAAGGCGCGTGGCTCCGCGTAAGGCCAGAAACGCATCATGCTGGGCCCCTTGAAACAAGAAGGGGTCAGTCGTCGCCAGCAAGGCTTGGTCCAGCGCCACATTCTTGCGGGTCATTAGGGGATAGCGCGCCCGCCCTCGGGACCAGAAGCCGCGATCAGGGTTTGCGGCCCAGCGTTCATCCGCGAAGGGCTGGTCCATGATGCCGACCAATGGCTTATCTTCAAAGCGGGCTCCAATCAGGACCCCCCAAGTGGTGGTTCCGGCAATGAAAGCGCGCGTCCCGTCGATTGGGTCTAGCACCCATGTCCAGCCAGAGCTGCCGTCGTGATCGTCAAACTCTTCCCCGACAATGCTATCGCTCGGGCGTTCGGCGCGAATTTTGGCGCGCATCGCTTCTTCGGCGGCTTTATCAGCCGCTGTGACGGGATCAAAGCCTATCTCGGCTTTATTCTCAATCGCCGCACCGGCCCTAAAAAACGGGAGGATGGCCGCGCGGGCAACGTCGGCAAGCTCATGGGCGAACGCCAGAACCTCTTGAGTGGCAATCGAAGTCATGATCAGTTGGGGCTTAAGCGCAGTACTTTGCCTTCGGGATCGTCTGTCAGCACAATCAAGCTGCCATCAGGGGCCTGCACAATGGCGCGATAGCGCTCTTCCCGCTCCGTCAGCAGGGTTTCTTGGGCCTTTACGACACCATTTTCTAGGTCCACGCGGCGAATTTGCTGGCCTGCCAAAGCGGTTACAAGTAAGTCGCCCTTCCACTGCGGGAACCGGTCGCCGGTATAGAATACCATGCTGGAAGGGGCGATCGAGGGCACCCAGTAAAGCAGTGGTTGTTCCATCCCATCGCGCTTGCTTTCCAAGCTGATTGGGGCACCGGAATAGTCAACGCCATAGGTGATTACGGGCCAGCCGTAATTCTTGCCGGGTTGGATGACATTCACTTCATCGCCGCCCTTCGGACCATGCTCGTGGGCATAAAGCGTACCGCTAACAGGATCGCGCGCGATGCCTTGGACATTGCGGTGCCCATAGGAATAGATTTCTGCGCGCTTACCAGCTTGGCCTTCGAATGGATTGCCGGGGGCAGGCGCACCGCTATCGGTGATGCGAACAATCTTGCCGAGATCACTCGACAAATCTTGGGCCTTATCGCGATACTTATAGCCATCTCCCAACGTGACGATGAGGGTTTTGTCGGGCATAAACAACAAGCGGCCGCCAAAATGGGCTTGGGTTTGACGCTCTGGCACAGCGTCAAAGATTGGCTCAACATTGGTTAGGGCTTTGCCATCAAACTTACCGCGCACGACAGCGGTATGGTTGGACGACTTCGTGCCCTTCGCATAGGATAAATAGACCAGACCATTGGTTGCGAAGTCGGGATGCAAGGCCACATCGAACAGGCCACCTTGGCCATCGTTCAAAACAGTCGGTACGCCTGTGATTGGCGCTTCGACCAATTTGCCATCGCGAATAATGCGCAAACGACCATCGCGCTCGGTCACCAGAATGGAACCATCTGGCAAAACTGCGGCCCCCCAAGGATATCCTAGACCGGTAGCAAGTTCGGTGACCTGAATGGCCTGCGCCGAAGCAGCCGCAGGGGCTTGGGTTTTGGCAGCCGGCGCACAGGAGGCGGCAAAGACGAGGGTGGCGGCGATCAAGACATGGGCAGGGTGATTCTTCATGAAGCTTCTTTAGCCCGAGTTAGGCCACCTGCGAAAGAGCTTTAGCCCTTCTTCACCTTTGGCGGACGGTTCAATTTTAGCTCCAAAGCCTCTTCCTCAGTCAGACGCACTAAATTAATCAAGTTACAGACTGAAGTTTGGGAAGAAAATTCCCGAAAAACCAGAGTGGTATTATTGTCGATACCCAAAAAATGGCTAATGGGCTCAAGGGATTGGGCATCACGTGGGTCGCCGTCGCCATGACACATCATTTCACCGCGAAACCAAAGCTTGCGTGTTGTCTCAAGATAAACAACCTGATCAATACCTGCTTCGCGCCGCACAACGAAATTGCGGACATTTCGAGACGAGATGATCCGCGCGCTAGGCCGGCCAGCATAGGGGGCCACCACAGCTGGCTTGGCTTCAACTGGTTTGGCAGTCGTCGATTGTTCGGTGGTAGGAGCGAGGCTTGCCGCCAACAGCAGCGATAGGGAAATCAACATCAGACTCACCTTTCCTGTCGCAACCAAATTCTATTTGGGTGGGACCTATTGTTGGCGGAGCCTACCCCTGAATTAGCTATCCCGCAAGAGATTCAAGATTGCACGTGGTGCTTGGTTGGCCAAGGACATGGCTTGCAGGGACAATTGTTGGCGCGTTTGGAGTGCTTGTAATTGCGCGCTTTCATAAGCTAAATCGGCGTCTACCATCTGGCCAATCCCGGCGGTGACGCTGTCCTTCAGCTTGGAGAAATAGACGATCTGGTTCTCAAGTTTTTTGCTTGCAGCACCCAGACGTGACAATTCAGTGTTGAGATAGTCTAGGCTTGCACTAACCCGGGCGGCAGCATCGGCACTCATAGTGGCGTTAGTCAAAGCGGTGCTGCTACCCAGATATATGGCGGCAGCAGGGCTTGCGACCGGCCCGGGAGTCGCGGGCAAGCGCAGATCGAGGATAGGCAGATCAAGGCTAACCGAACCATTGGTGCTGGCTAAAAATGTCATGCTTGAGCCGCCTGGACCGCCCAGCAAATTCTGGCCGTCAAACAAAGCATTGGCGATAACGCCGGCGATCTGATCGCGTAGAGCGCTGAAATCAGCATTAAAAATCGACCGACTCATGTCTGTAATTGACGGATCAGAAGCTGCAACCGCCTTCTCGCGCATCTGGGTCAGTAGGTCGGAGAGTGCCGAACCCGCGGCGAGGGCAACATCGGCGATGCTAACGGCCCGGTTGAGGCTGTTGGTGACGGCTTCTAGGCTGCTTGCCTCCGCGCGTTGTTGTTGCGCAATACCGAAGGTGGCGGCCCCATCTCGTGCGCCGCTGGCCTTTAATCCAGTTGATATCCGATTTTGAACGTGATCGACGCCGCGATTGACGCTGTTGAAGCTTTGGACGGCGCCTAAGGCTGCCAAATTGGTGTTTACAGTCGAAGCCAAATCCTTCCCCCCTCGAATATATCAGAAATAGGGGGCTAGACGTGATTTGATTCGGATAACCAATGGTAAATGCCACCAAAAGCCCAATTTTGGTGGGTGAGCGCGACGGATCCAGTCGCGGAAACAGATAAAAAGCTCCAGCCTGTTTAGGCTTTTGCGTCGATCATCACGCCCCGCATCGCGGCGCGCTCATCCTCAGCAACCAGATTGGTCAAGGTGCTTGCCAAGTCTTCAATCGGCCAGATCCGGGTGACTTCGCCTGTCACCTTATCAACTGACTTATAGATGAAGCCTTGTGCATCCTTATTCTTCTCAATGACCAAGGATTTGTCAGTTCCCATGATTTTTTCGACCATGGCGACACGCTGTTGGGCTTCGAGCTCGTCTTGCACAGATTCATTGGGTGCAGAGTTCGATGCTTGGCCTACCGAGCGTCTATAGTCATTCGACGGCGCGCGGTCGTTGGTTTGCTGGTTTCTGATGTTTTTGGACGCTGGTTGTACCACAACCGCCTCCTGCCCCTGACGGAGTGGAGCAATTGGTGCGGTTTGTGCCAGCGAGATATTTTTCGTCTCGATGTTCATCCGATCCTAGGCCGATGTCGCCACCGGTCCCCTCCAGTTCTTGTGTACCAGGCACATTTACTAAAGTGCCTAGGTCATAATGACCCATCCCTACGGTAACACAGGACCATCAAGGGAAGGTTTTCCCAATCGACCGCATTTTAGATAAAATTAAGACTTATTGCGCGCTTGTGATCGGCGAAAAAAGCGGGCCCGGTGGTAAGACCGGGCCCGAAATTTGCTTGCCAGCTTTCGCTTAACGGAACAGCGACAGTGCTGTCTGCGAAGAGCTATTTGCGATCGAGAGGGCTTGAACGCCCAATTGTTGTTTGACCTGCAAGGCTTGCAGTTTGGCGCTTTCCTTGGCGAGGTCGGCGTCAACAATGGCCCCGATCCCGTTAGTCAAAGCGTCTTGTAGTTTGCCGATGAAGGTGCGGTGCACTTCCAGGCGTTTTGCACCTGCACCCCAGGTTGCCAAGCGGGTGCCGAGGTTGTCGATCGTGGTGTTGACCAAACCTACTGCAGTCGTCGCGTTAGCCGTCGACGAGATGTTTTGGTCTTGACCAAATCGCATGATTTCACCGACCGCCACTGCAGCTGTGGTGGCGCGCAATTGCATACCGGCACCAGCAATGGTGATGTTGTTCCCGCCAGCAGCGTCGCCCAAAGAAATGGCGTCGTTCACGGTGTTGGCCGTGGTGCCGTTGGCTTGGAAGTTACGGATCATGTTGGCACCGTCGAAGGAAGCGTTTTCAACGATGCTGACGATTTGGTTGCGCAGTTGGATAAAGTCAGCATCCAATGCGGCTTGAGCGGAGGCAGAGTTACCAGCTTGTGTGCCGGCCAAAGCCTTGCCCTTCATTTCGTTCAACAGTTCCATGATGCTTTCACCAGCAGCAATGCCGGTGTCGAGAATGGCAGTTGCACGATCGGCCGATTCACGTACCCGGTCATAGGCACCCACGTCGGACCGCATTTTATTGGCAATGGCGAAAAGCGCGCCATTGTCTTTCGCTGACGAAACCTTCAGACCCGTGGCAATCGCATTTTGCGTTTTGGCCATTTGGTCATTGGTGCGGTTCAGCGTCTGTAGGGCCACCATGGCCCCTTGGTTTGTGTTGACACTGATCATTCTTGATCTCCTAACTCATACGCGTCTCGTGCCGTTCAGGCGCGAAAGTCTTTCAGACTCGCACAAATCCTATCGGACAAAGGCGTAGGGATGATTTTGAAGATCGATACAATTTTATCTAACTAAGTATAACTGGTGAGAAACTTTGCTGTTTTTGCAGATATACTGAATAAAAAAGGGCTTGGATTGAATCAATCCAAGCCCATTCTATTTTAAGTTTTGTGCTAGTCTTAGCGGAACAACGACAGCGCTGTTTGCGAAGAGCTGTTGGCAATCGACAGGGCTTGAACGCCCAGCTGTTGTTTAACTTGCAACGCTTGCAGCTTCGCGCTTTCTTTGGCGAGGTCGGCGTCAACAATGGCCCCGATCCCGTTATTCAAAGCGTCTTGCAGCTTGCCGATGAAGGTGCGGTGTACGTCCAAGCGCTTCGCGCCTGCACCCCAAGTCGCCAATTGGGTGCCGAGGTTGTTGATGGACGTATTGACCAAACCCAAAGCGGTTGTTGCGTTGGCATTGGAGTCGACGGCTGAAGTACCGGTTACGGTAACCGTTGCACCACCCAAGGCCAAGCTGGCACCGGCGATCGAAATGGTGTTACCGCCTGCTGCGTCACCTAATGAAACGGCAGCACTTGGGGTTGCTGAGATCATGTTGGCACCGTCGAACGAAGCGTTGGCGACGATGCTGGTAATTTGATCCCGCAATTGAGCAAAGTCGGCAGCGAGGGCTGCTTGGGCCGAGGCGGAGTTACCAGCTTGGGTACCGGCCAAGGCCTTGCCCTTCATTTCGTTCAAGAGTTCCATGATGCTCTCGCCAGCGGCAATGCCGGTATCGAGGATCGAGGCTGCACGATCTGCCGATTCACGCACGCGGTCATAGGCACCGACGTCGGAACGCATTTTATTGGC
>JAIXQA010000013.1 GCA_027485915.1 Alphaproteobacteria bacterium
CTTTGGAAATCTGCCGCGCAGCGGCGCGAAGCGGACTTGACTCGTCAGATCGCCCGATCACGCTATTCAAAGCGGTTTGGTGGACCAAAGGGATCACCAAAACCGCTTCCAGACAAAAACCTTCTCACATCACCACCATCCCCGCTGGAGCGCCAACGCAGCGTGGGGACCTCAGGGGACCTTGCGGCAGGAGATCCCCGATTGGCTGACGCCATCGGGGATGACATTGCTTGAGGATTTTTCCGTCTAGACCCATTTTGGTGGAAACCCTGTTTCATCAAAATGGATCATCGAGCATGAGCGCGACATCTGGGTCGTCAAGTGCGCAGCTTTGCTGCGTCGCAAGTGATCCGTTTTCGAAGAAAACGGACACTTGACTACCCAGAAGTCGCCAAAACAATTTCGTTAGCGGTTTGGTGAGACAGAAGGATCACCAAAACCGCTTCCAGACAAAATTGCTCTTCAATACCTCCGCCATCCCCGCCGGAAAGCGGGGGCCTCAGGGGAGTTTGCGGATCAAGGCCCCGGCTCGGCTCACGCTGACTGGGATGACATCGTTTAAGGTTTTTTCCATCTAGAAGGCTTTGGTGCAGGCCCTACCTGCCCCAAAGGCCAATTTCGATTGTTCGTGGGCGGTTTGACGGGCACGCTAGAGCAAGTAGTCTGGTGAGCCGCAAGGATCGCCCAAACCCGGTCCGGAATCCTAATTTTCACCTCGGAAATGACTCGAAAAATGCCGCACTGCACCATCTTACTGTAGAAATCCCGAAAAAGTGATCAAAATCAGAACCGTAGATGCACATCTGCTCGGGTTGACTTGCATAGAGGGCGCCTCTAGTTTCCGCCCGCGTCGGCAAAGGGGCAAGTCCGCACTTTTGTTGTTCGCACGGCTGGTTCATGGCTGATCCTAGACACCCACATGGCTCTGATGCCCTTGATGAGTTGGCCAAACGAGTGGCTGCGCTCCATCAAGAGCGAGAGGCTGCAGGGCCAAAGATCAAGGTGGATCGGTCAGGCATGTCCTTGGGGCTACGTCTGGCTTCTGAATTTGCTTCGGCAATTTTGGTTGGCGGGCTTTTAGGATATGGTGTCGATGTTGTTTTGACGACGCAGCCATGGGGCCTTTTGGTCGGCTTGGCGCTCGGCTTTGTGACCGGCACGGTGAATTTAATTCGGGCCTCCCGTCAGATGACAGAGGCCAATCCCGTTGATCCCCAAGCATCCGGCTTGAAGGACGACACAGACGAAGACGCGTGAAGCAGGAGACAAGCGGCGTGGCCAGCGATCCGATGCACCAGTTCCATATCGCCCCCATGATCCCCATGGAGTTGGCGGGCTATGATGTGTCGTTCACGAACGCGAGCCTGTTCCTTGTCTTAGGCGCGGCACTGCCTGCGGCCTTTATGTTGGCAAGTTCTGCCAAGGCGGCTTTGGTTCCAGGGCGTATGCAAACCTTGGGCGAGACCGCTTATGGTTTCGTCTATAACATGCTCTATAGCTCGGCGGGTTCGGAAGGCGTCAAAAAATTCTTCCCACTCGTTTTGAGCTTGTTCCTGTTCATTTTTACGGTGAATATGGTCGGCCTGTTTGCCTACAATTTTACGCCAACCAGCCAGATCATCGTCACAGCTATGATGGCGCTTTTGGTGTTTTTCACCGTAATCATCGTGGGCTTTGCGAAAAATGGCTTGGGCTTCCTCAAGCTGTTCGTACCATCGGGCATCCCTTGGCCGCTTTATATCATTGTGACCCCGATCGAGATCATTTCCTTCTTCTCGCGTCCTTTGTCACATGCTGTTCGTCTCTGGGCAAACATTCTGGCCGGCCACATTCTGGTTAAAGTGTTCGCTGGTTTCGTGCCGATGATGGCCGAGACCGGAGCCGTGGGTGCTGTCGGGGCGATCTTGCCCTTCATAATGACAGTTTTGCTCTACGCCTTGGAAACGTTGGTTGCTTTCTTGCAAGCCTATGTGTTCGCAATGCTGACTTGTATTTATCTTAATGACGCGCTGCACGCAGCCGATCACTAGGTCACCTCTTTCGTTTCGTCCCTAAACCACTCAGGAGATTTTTTCATGGACGCAGAAGCAGCACGTTATATTGGCGCAGGCCTTGCTTGCTTGGGCATGTTGGGCGCCGCTATCGGCGTGGGCAACATTTTCGGCAGCTTTTTGGAAGGCTCGATGCGTAATCCATCTGCAGCTCAGGGCCAGTTCGGCAACCTGATCTTCGGGTTCGCTGTGACCGAAGCGCTCGGCATCTTCTCACTTTTGATCGCGATCATCTGTTTGTTCGTTCCTTTGCCAAAACTTGGCTAATCAGTGAACATTTAGGGGACATCCACAATGGCTGGCGAATCCCACGCAGCAAATGCTGCTGGACAGGCAGGCGAGCAAGCAGGCGGTGGCTTCCCACCGTTTGACCCCAGCTTGTTTTCTTCGCAGATCTTTTGGTTTTGGCTTGCCTTTGGCGCGCTCTATCTGGTGTTGGCATCGGTGGTTATCCCACGTTTTGCGAAGACACTGGCTGATCGTAAAAATGCCATTGAAGGTGATCTAAAAGCTGCGGCAGAGCAAACTGCTGCCGCCCAAGCTGCGCGCCTTGAAGCTGAGAAGGCCCAAGCTGAAGCCCGGGCGCAAGCCCGTAAGACGGTTGAAGCAGCCCGCCATGCCCATGAAGCAGCCGCAGCGAAAGCTGAGGCTGCTGCCACTAAAAAAGCCAATACCAAAATCGCCAAGGCTGAAGAGAAAATTTCGGCTTCCCGTGATGCGGCTTTGGCCAGCGTGAATGAAACCGTCGGCGAATTGGCTGTGGCGATTGTGGAACGTGTTTCTGGGATCAAGCCAACAGCCAAAGCGCTAGACACGGCGGTTAAATCCGTCACAGGGGCAGCATAATGGCACTTGGATTTGACGCGACCCTCGTCGCCGCCCTCGGCTTCACCACCTTTATTGGTGGGATGATCTATCTCAAAGTCCCCGGCATGTTGACTAAGGCTTTGGACGATCAAGCAGCTAAAATCTCAAAAGAATTGGCCGAAGCTAAGCGCTTGCGCGAAGAGGCGGAAGCTCTCTGGGCCTCTTATGAGGCCCAACATGCTAAGGCTGTTGCCGACGCTGCCGCCATCATCGCCAAAGCTGAAGAAGATGCGGTTCGCGTCAAGGCGGAAGCAGAAGCCCAGCTCGAGCGTTCGATTGCTACCCGCAGCAAGCAGGCGGAAGAGCGTATTCGTCGCGCCGAAGAAGCCGCCATTTCTGAGGTTCGCACGGCTGCCTCTAATGCCGCGATGGCCGTTGCAGAGCGTGTCTTGATTGCCAGCGTCAAGGGCAAAGCCGGCGAAAAGCTGGTTGCCAATGGCATTGCCGCAGTTGAAAGCAAATTCGGCTGAACAAGCTTCAAAGGGCGGAACTGGTGACAGCTAAACCGCCCTTAATTGCCTCTCTTTCTACCATTCAAACCTTGCGTGGACTCGCGGCTTTAATGGTCGCAATCGCGCATCTGCATGCCGTGGAAAATCGCTTCGGGGGCACGCCGCTTTTGGGTGAGTGGGCGCTAGTAGGTTTCGGCGGCGTCGATCTATTTTTCGTGATTTCCGGCTTTGTGATGGTTTGGGTTACACGGGCCGATCAAGGTCGGCCTGCCGCCCTGCCCGGCTTTTGGTTTGCCCGCCTTGCCCGCATCTATCCGCTCTGGTGGCTGGTCTTGTCGGCGCTGGTGGCCGTCTGGATGATCAAACCCGATTGGGTTTATGCGAGCCATGAGTCGAGCCCTGAACTCTGGAAATCCTATCTTCTACTACCGGACAAGGAACTGCCGCTGCATGCGGTTGGTTGGACCTTGATTCATGAGCTTTGGTTTTATCTTATCTTTGGCTTCATGCTGCTGTTGCCCGCCCGCTGGTTTCCCGCAGCGCTGGCAATATGGGCCATTGTGACGTCAGCAACCGCTTATGTTTGGCCGAAGCCCGAAAACGCCTTTGTGGCGCTGATCCGCCATCCGCTAACGCTTGAGTTCATTTTAGGGGCCGCTGTTGGCTTATTGGCGCAAAGACGTGTTTTCCCGAGCCCGCGCCTGATGGTTCAGTTCGGTGGCTTTTGGATGCTGCTGAGCGCACTGGCGCTGCGGGAGAATGCACCAGCTATGTTCGGGCAAGAATGGCCGCGCCTTTTCTACTTTGGTATCCCGGCCACACTCTTGGTATGGGGCTGTGTTGGCTTGGAACATGCGGGCTATAAAAGCCCTAATTGGTCAAATTCTCTCGGCGACTGGTCCTACGCACTTTATTTGATCCACGTGCCAGTCTTTGCAGCTTTAGGCCGCTTCGCAGCACCTTTCTCTCAGCCTGGCCCTGTCGATAATCTTGTTTTGCTGATTTTGGCGTTGGTAGCGGCAATTATCTCGGGCTGGATCCTGCATGTCGGCTTTGATCGGCCCGTGCAGAAACTGGCTGCTCGCCTGCGCGGCAAGCGCGCTAAAGGCAGCTGACGGCACCATTTTAAAGACGCCGCCAGCCGGATCGTCGACACCTTATTCCGCAGCGATCTTCGTGGCTTCCACAGGTGGCGACCATTTCAACACGGGCTTACGGGCTGCGCGAGTCTCATCCAAACGCTTCACAGGGGCATGATAGGGCGCGCCGGTGAACCGGGCCGTGTCGCCCGACTTAGCCGCTTTCGCTAGGCCCGTCATCGAGGCGACAAAGGCATCCAAGCTTGCCTTACTTTCGCTTTCGGTCGGCTCAATCAGCATGGCCCCATGCACAACCAGCGGGAAGTACATGGTCATGGGGTGATAGCCTTCGTCGATCATGGCTTTGGCAAAATCAAGCGTGGTGACGCCAGTACCTTCCAGCCAAGAATCGTCAAACAGGGCTTCGTGCATGCACACGCCGTCAAACGCCGGGCTCATATGCTCTTTTAAACAGGCTTGGACATAATTGGCATTCAACACCGCGTCCTCAGAAGCTTGCTTGATACCATCGGCACCATGGCTCAACATATAGGTCAAAGCGCGGCTATACATGCCCATCTGACCATGGAAAGCGACCATGCGGCCAAATGGCTCGCCATCGCTATCGGCCTCGTGCTCGACAAGGTCCAAAGTGCCATCCGCGCGGGTGACAACATAAGGCACAGGCGCGAAAGGAGCCAAAGCATCGGATAAGACCGTGGGACCAGAACCTGGCCCACCCCCGCCGTGCGGCGTTGAAAAAGTCTTGTGCAGATTAATATGCATGGCATCCACGCCCAAATCGCCCGGACGAACCTTGCCAGCAATCGCATTGAAGTTCGCGCCATCGCAATAGAAATAGCCGCCAGCTGCATGGATCAGGTCCGCGATCTCCCGTATGTCGCGTTCAAACAGGCCGCAGGTGTTTGGGTTGGTCAGCATGATGCCAGCCACATCGTCACCGAGCTTGGTCTTAAGATCGCTAAGGTCAACCCGGCCATCGGGGGCCGCTTTGATTTCATCGACAATAAAGCCGCATTGGACGGCGGTAGCGGGATTGGTGCCATGGGCGCTTTCAGGCACCAGCACCCGGCGGCGATGGGTTTGGCCTTGCGCGTCCAAAGCGGCCCGGATCGCCAACATGCCGCATAATTCGCCATGCGCACCAGCTTTAGGCGACAGGGCGACGGCCTTCATGCCGGTCAAGGTGATCAGCCAATGCGACAATTGATCCATCACGCCCAATGCGCCTTGAACCGTCGAGACCGGCTGCAGCGGATGCACGTCGGCAAAGCCTGGCAGACGGGCCATTTTCTCGTTCAGGCGCGCATTATGCTTCATGGTGCACGAGCCCAAGGGGAACATGCCCAAATCAATCGCATAATTGCGTTGGCTCAGTCGCACATAGTGGCGCACGGCCTCTGGCTCGGACAGACCAGGATTACCTGTTGAGCTCTGGCGGGCGAGGCTACCCAAGCGCGACTTCACGCCCTTGACCGGCGGTAAGTCAACGCCGGTACGGTCGATAGAACCCGTCTCAAAGATCAATGACGTTGGCTGCAGAAGCCCGCGTGCGCCTGAGAAAGTGGTTGGAGCTGCTGCATCATTGGCCACAGCAGCGGTAGGACGGCCGACATTATTCATAGCCATGTTTAGATCACCTTTTTCAGCGTATCGGCGAGAGATGCAATATCCTCAGCCGTTGTGGTCTCGGTCGCTGCAATCAACAGCACATTTTCAAAGCCCGCTTCTTGGCGCAGGCGCGAATAAGGCACGCCACCCAGCACGTTTTGGGCGGCCATGGCCTCTACAGCTTTGGCGGCATCGACAGGCAGCCGCACGGCAAACTCGTTGAAGAAGCTGTCGCTCAAAAGCTCCACACCTGGGATCGACGATACCGCATCGGCGGTCTCGCAAGCTGCCTCATGGTTGAGCTGGGCCAAATGCTTCAGGCCCTTATCGCCCAAAAGGGTCATGTGAATTGTAAACGCCAAGGCGCAAAGCCCTGAATTGGTGCAGATATTGCTGGTCGCCTTGTCGCGACGAATATGCTGCTCGCGTGTGGACAGGGTCAACACAAAGCCGCGTGTCCCATCGGCGTCCACCGTCTCCCCCGCCAGACGACCGGGCATCTGACGGACATATTTGTCTTTGGTAGCAAAGAGGCCAACATAGGGGCCACCGAAATTCAAACTATTGCCAATAGACTGGCCTTCACCGGCAACAATATCCGCCCCCATTTCGCCCGGTGGCGTGATCAGACCAAAAGCGACTGCTTCCGTGAAGACCGCGATCAACAAGGCACCCTTAGCTTGCACGGCTTTGGCAAGTTCTGTGAAGTCGGTCAGCGTGCCAAACACGTTCGGGCATTGGACCACAACGCAGGCGGTGTTTTGGTCCACCGCGGCCAGGACGGCCGCCTCGTCATTAATCGCAATCGGAAGGCCTGCAATCTCAAGACCTGAATGCTTGGCCAAGGTGCGCGCAGCACGACGGTAATGGGGGTGCAGACCGCCAGAGAACACGACCTTCGTGCGCTTAGTGACGCGCGCAGCCATCACAACCGCTTCGGCACAAGCGGTAGAGCCATCATACATGGATGCATTTGCAACATCACACGCCAGTAGACCTGCCACTTGGCTTTGGAATTCAAATAGGGTTTGCACTGTGCCTTGCGCCATTTCTGGCTGATAAGGCGTGTAGGTGGTCAGAAATTCGGAGCGTTGGATCAAATGATCAACGCTGGCAGGCACAGCATGGCGGTACGCCCCTGCCCCGCAGAAAAACGGCACGCTGCCCGCTGCGACGCTGGCATTAGACAAGCGCTGCATATGGCGCTCCACTGCCAATTCACCTTGGGCGAGTGGCAAATTATGGATCGGACCATCCAGGCGCGCGATTTCAGGGACATCTAGGAACAAATCTTCGATCGAAGCAACGCCGACCTTCGCCAGCATTTGCTCACGGTCGGCAGGGGTAAGGGGCAAATATCGCATCAGGTTTTCTGACTTTCTTTTTGCATTTCAAGGGAAAGAAGCTGGTGGGAGGTATGTGTTGAGGCGGAAAAAGCCTCTTGCACAGATAGGTAATCGGCCTGTGGCTTGCCTTGATTGATTTTGCGTTTGGCAACCAAGGCCGAGACCCGAATTTTCAGGCCCACGATGGCGCGTTCAAGCGTGGAGATATAATCGGCAGGCGCATCGTCAACCGTCCAAGGTTTAGGGGCTTGTGCCTCCATGTCGTGCGTGGCCGGTTCCAGATATTCCCGCATGGCGCGTGGATCCGTCTCAATAGCCAAATGCCCCCGCGCCTCCGCCGCCAAATAGGCCCAAGTCGGCACGACTTTGCCGTGGATCTGCTTGGAGGGATAAAGCGATGGGCTGACATAAGCATCAGGCCCCCGGAAGACGGCCACACACGGGCTGCCGCCTGCCGCAACCGCCTCATGGAACGGATTGGCACGAGCTATATGGCCGATGAGTTCATAAATACCAGTTGCTGAATCTTGGCGAACAACTAAGGGCACGTGCGCTACGACTGGCCCATCAGGGCCATTGACGCACAGCACCGCAAAGGGGTGGGCCTTTACAAAAGCCCACGCTTCCTCTGGGTTGTCCACCCGATTGTGAACCGGCACATACATGAGGCCTAAAGACCTGCTAGATAGGCGTCGTAAGCGGCACGATCCATCAACGCATCGAGCTCGGCCGGGTCGGTCAGCTTTAGTTTGGTAAACCAACCCGTCGATTCCGCTGCCTCATTCACGCCTTCTGGTGCCTCGGCCAAAGCTTCATTTACGTCGACCACTTCGCCCGAGACAGGTGCATAGACATCAGAAGCGGCCTTCACGCTTTCCACCACGGCGACTTCATCGCCTTGTGACACGATGCGGCCAATGTTTGGCAATTCCACAAACACCACATCGCCCAATTGTTCAGCGGCATAGGCAGTGATGCCGCACGTTGCGATGTCGCCTGCTACAGAAACCCATTCATGGTCTTTGGTATATTTCGTGGTCATGGTTCAGCCTTTCCGGTGATACTTATGAGGAACAAAAGGTAAGGGCGCGACGACCCAGCGGCGGGGTTGATCACGGACGATCAAATCCAATTCGGTGCCAACAGCCGCATAGGCCGCATCGACATAGCCCATGGCAATCGGCCCACCGACACTGGGGCCATAGCCGCCGGATGTGACCATGCCGACCATCTCTCCCGCTAGATTACGGATTTCAGCGCCTTCGCGCGCAGGGGCCTTATCCCGAGGCAATAGGCCGACGCGCTTGCGGCTGGGCTTTTCGGCAAGCTCTTTCAAAATGCGGGCGGCACCTGGAAAATCACCGCGCTCACGCCGCACTTTTTGGATGGTCCAAGCAAGGCCTGCCTCAATCGGGCTCGTCGTCTCATCCAGATCGTGGCCATAGAGGCAAAGGCCAGCTTCTAAGCGCAAACTGTCGCGTGCTCCCAAGCCGATCGCTTTCACATGCGCCGTCGCCAGCAAGGTCCGAACAAAGGCCTCAGCCTTGTCGGCGGCAATCAGCACTTCAAAGCCATCTTCACCCGTATAGCCAGAGCGAGACACAACAACTTCGCCATAAGGGCCTTTGACCGTTGTGAATTCCATAAAACCTAAGCGCTTTGGTCCATCGCCGACATTGCCAATGGCGTCGACGGCTTTGGGCCCTTGCACCGCGATCAAAGCGCGATCATCGGCGCGCGTCAGCGTGGCTTTACCGGCGCAAGCTTGCGCAATGATGGCAAAGTCTTGCTCCTTGCAGCCGGCATTGACGACGAAATAAAGCGTCCCTTGGTCGGCTTCTGCCTTTGGACGGCCGACAAACAAATCATCGAGCACGCCACCGCTCGCATTAGGCAAAGTCGTATAGCGCAATTGCCCAGGGGCAAGGCCTGCCACATCACAAGGCAGAATGGTTTCAACAAGTGCCGCAATCGCGGCATGGGCCGCATCGCCTGTAAGGCTCGTGTCATCCAATTTCAAAAAAGCTGGGCCCATGTGCGAGACGTCAAACAGGCCACAGCTTTCACGCGTCCACACATGTTCTTTCATTACCCCTTCGGCAAATTGCACCGGCATCAAATAGCCAGCAAAGGGTACCATACGGCCACCCATGCTTTGCCATAGCCCCGTGAGAGGTGTGGTTTTTAAGGAAGTGTCTTCAGACATCTAACGGCTCCGACAGGTACGCGACACGCCTCAGGGTTCCCCCATGTCGGCGCGCGCCCCAGCTGTCTAAAACCTGAGAGTTTTCGCGGATAACCTTGAGACTTCAAGGGACCGCTTGCTCCTTCGGCGGTTGGACAAATTGTCCAACACTCTCCAGCGTATTGACATGGCTGCGGTCCATTTGCCTGAGAGTTTCCGGGGCGGTTGCTCCTTCGGCGCGGTCCTTTGGGAATCGTCTCTCCCGCAGTCACACATAAGCTTGGGCCGGTCCCATCCAAGAGCGACACAAGAATTGCCCTCCTGCCCTTGCACGCCCGACACGTCAACTGCTTTGACGGTCACATCACCATTCATCGACAAGCTTTTGCAGCATGAACCAGCAAATCAAGCAGCCCTCGCCTATTGCGCCGCCACTTGCTCTTGCTCGGTAAGTTCGGTCACGGTCCCACCAGCGACCAACAAGGTTCGGTCTGCCCCCGCAATTGCCGCCTCCCGGTGCGCGACAAAGATACGGGTACAGGACAGGCCGCGCAGGGTCTCGGCAACACGTGCTTCCGTCTCAGGGTCAAGATTGGCCGTGCCTTCATCAAGGAACAGAATTGTGGGCTCGCGGTAGAGCGCGCGCGCGAGCAATACACGTTGTTGCTGCCCGCCCGACAAGGTGGAGCCCAGATCACCGACCAATGTCATTGTGCCCATCGGCATCTTGAGGATGTCATCCAACACGCAAGCCTTGGCCAAGCACTCTTCCACCTTGGCCATATCAAGGTCTGCATCAAAGAAGGACACATTGTCGGCAATCGTGCCCGCCAGAAGGCGATCATCTTGCAGGACTGCCCCGATTCGATGGCGGAAGGTACGGACACCAAAATTCTTAAGACCCACGCCCTCGACTTTCACTTCGCCCTCAGTTGGATCAAGCAAGCCCAGCAAGACCTTCATCAAAGTCGTTTTGCCCCCGCCGGACGGGCCAATGATGGCAACAAATTGGCCGGGGTCGATGGAGAAGCTGGCGTCCTTGAACACCAAGGGCTCATGGGTTGCATAGCGGAAGGATAGCTTGTCCGCGCCAATGCGGCCCTCAAACAAGCGGCCTTCTTGAATGGGCTCATCGACGCCGACTTCTGGGTCCTCATGCACCACATCGGCAAGGCGCTCCAGGTGAAGCTCCAACGTCTTCCATTGGAAGTAAAGGCCGATCAGGCCCGATAGCGCGCCAGAGAATTGCCCAGCATAGGATTGAAACGCCATCAACATGCCTAGACTCATGGTGCCATCAATCACTTGTTTGGCCCCCAGCCACCAGACAGCAACCCCTTGCAGCCCCGTGACAATGCCAAGCCCCGCCCCACCCCACAGGCCGACGCGCTGCATAGTGACGCTGTTATTGACGCTGGCGGCGGTATCATTCTGCCATTGGCTGACCCGTTCGCGCTCTTTGCCAAACAGCTTGAACGTTCGGGCTCCGCGCAAGGTCTCCATGAACGTCGTAGAGGCAACCGCGCCAAGGCTGATGCCTTCGTCAGTCTTGCGCCGCACCCAGGGAAAGGTGACAGCTTGAACGATGAGTGGGATCAACATGGAAGCTAAAACGCAGCCAAACAGCAAAGGCGAGTAGAGAACCGCCATTGTGCCGCCCACCACCAGCATGATCACGTTCAAAGTTGCACCAATGGGCACGCTGGTCAGAAACCCCTGCACCGGCCCGAGCGAGCCAAACCGGCTCATGATGTCGCCAATATGGCGTTTCTCAAACCAAGCCACGGGCAGCCGCAGGGCATGGCGCAACAAATTGCTCTGCATCTGAAACGACAATTGCGTGCCCAGATACATGCCGACAAAGCCTTGCAACAGGCCTATGCCGGTTTGGATCAACAGCAAGATCACCATGCCCATGCCAATGGTGGTCA
>JAIXQA010000031.1 GCA_027485915.1 Alphaproteobacteria bacterium
ACCTGCCACGTTAGAGGATGCAGCCTCTATTCAAGCAATCTATGCCCACCATGTCAAAACAGGCACCGGCACCTTTGAGCTGGACCCGCCTGACTTGGCAGAAATCCAGGCGCGCATGGACAAAATCTTAAAGCGCGGCAGCCCTTGGCTGGTGGCCTGTGACGAGGCGGGTGGCATCATCGGCTATGCCTATGCCGGGGCATTTCGCGAGCGGCCGGCCTATAATTGCACGGTTGAGGATTCGATCTATTTGGCACCAGAAGCCATTGGCCATGGTGTCGGTCGGGCGCTCTTGGCCGAACTGATTCTAGACTGTAGGGGGCGTGGCTATACGCAAATGCTAGCGGTGATTGGCGATAGCAGCAATTTGGCCTCGATAGGCCTGCATCGGGCCATGGGCTTTAGTTATGTCGGCGTGCTGCGCCATGTCGGGCAGAAGTTTGGCCGCGATCTTGATGTGGTGATTTTGCAGAAAAGTCTGTGAACAAGTCGCCAGAAACGGGGAATCATTGTTTCGTGTTTCTCCGATGTTGTTAAGCTGGTTTTAACCAAGCTCCGATCTATATGTAGGGGCACACAGCACGAAACACACACGATATAGGGGCGATCAATGGCATTTGGTGATAATGGTACGGGCGTCGGGTTGGTCACACCATCTCATAGCTACAAGCCTTTCCGCTATCCTTGGGCCTATGAATTCTGGAAGCGTCAGCAGCAAGTTCACTGGTTGCCAGAAGAAGTGCCGCTGGGCGAAGATTGTAAAGATTGGGCGACCCGTCTGAACGATAATGAGCGTAACCTTCTGACGCAGATTTTCCGCTTCTTCACCCAGTCCGATGTCGAAGTGAACGACAATTATATGGAGCGCTACGCCCGCGTCTTTAAGCCGACCGAAGTGAAGATGATGTTGTCGGCCTTTTCGAACATCGAGACTGTGCATATCGCCGCTTATGCGCTGCTGCTTGAAACCATCGGCATGCCCGATTCGGAATTCTCGGCCTTCATGGAATATGAGGCCATGCGCGACAAGCACACCTATATGCAGGACTTCGGCGTCGATACTGAAGAAGACGTGCTGCGCACCTTGGCAATGTTTGGCGGCTTTACCGAAGGCCTGCAGCTATTTGCTTCCTTCGCCATGTTGATGAACTTCCCCCGCTTCAACAAAATGAAGGGCATGGGCCAGATCGTGTCGTGGTCGGTCCGCGATGAAAGCTTGCATTGCGAAGGTATGGTCAAATTGTTCCACACCTATGCCCGCGAGACTGGCAAGCTGTCTGCTTCGGTGAAGGACGATATCGTCGATTGCTGCAAGACGGTGGTGAAGCTGGAAGACAAATTCATCGATCTGGCGTTCGAAATGGGCCCGGTGCAAGGCATGGTTCCCGAAGATATCAAGGCTTATATTCGCTATATCGCCGATTGGCGCTTGACCCAGCTTGAGCTGCCAACCGTCTATGGGGTCACCGAGCATCCGCTGCCCTGGCTCAGCCCTATGTTGAACGGCGTGGAGCATGCGAACTTCTTTGAGGCCCGTGCCACGGAATATTCCAAAGGCGCAACTAAGGGCGATTGGCATGGCGATGATGGCGTGTGGTCGATGTTTGACCGCATGTTACAAAAGCGCGCTGCCGAAGGTGCGCTCTAAGGACGTCTGTTTGACCATTCGTGCCGCGCAAGCGGCACGAATTGCCTAGCCCCACGCGAAGTTAACGCCAAAATAGCCGAATTTATCAAGCATTTGGCTGGCACGCTTCTTGAAATGAGACCATCGAACAGGATGGTCTCATATGCGTCTCGATTTAATCCCCGTCGATAGTCTAACCCGTATTGCTTGGGCCCTTGTTGATGCGCACGGCCCAGAGGCCTTAGGCGTGGCCGACCGCACCATCCACGAGCTTGAAACCGAAGGCTCCCCCGTGGTGGCCGATGCTTGGCGCGGCCTCCGGTCGGTTTTGGAAGACGTGCTAGAAGGTCGCCTCGGCCGCGATGCCCCCACCATTCACTAGCGCCAAATCCAGACCAAGACGGCCGTAATGCCAATCAAGACAGCAGCCTGCAGGCGGTAATTCTGCCAGAGCGGGCGGGTGCGCAAATGCTCGGTCTCGGCGTCATAATCGGCTTTGCGCCACATCAGGGTTTCAATCTGCGCAAGCTCTGGGGCGGGGGCAAGAAGCGATCCCAAAACAGTCGCCACCAAGGCGACCGCGAAAATCACGACCGCCGCGATCAGGAAGTGCATGTTGAGGGATTTTTCCAACGCAATGACGACGAACAAATAGATGCCGCACAAAGTCCCCAATGTCAGGCCAATCTTAGCTCCGGTAGCATTGGCGCGCTTCCAAAACAGACCCAGCACAAACAAGGCAACGATGGGGGGCACGGCATAGGCCAGCACCGCTTGAATATATTGCCACAGCGAATCTGCATGTTTCTCGATGACGGGGATCCAAGCAATCGCCAATACCATCAGCACCAGAGTTGTGATGCGCCCAATGCGCACCAGCGCCGTCTGGCTTAAATCTGGTGCGATCTTGCGGGCAAAATCCATTGTCACCAAGGTGGAGGCCGAGTTGAAGGTCGAGGCAATCGACGACATGATGGCTGCCAAGAAGCCCGCAATCACAATACCTACAATCCCAACAGGCAAGAGATCAAAGATCAAGGTTGGATAGACCATGTCGCCCTTGGACAGGTCGGGATAGATCAAGATTGCGGCCGTACCGGGCAGAACCATCAAGAACAAGATTGGCAGCTTCAAGACCCCGGCAAACAAACTGCCCCACCGCCCATGGTCGAGGGTTTTGGCGCTCATGACCCGCTGGGCCATGAATTGGTTGGTACACCAGAAATAAAAGCCCAAGAGCGGCACGCCCGTAATCAACCCGAACCACGGCACGCCTTGATCATCATTGGGGCGGATCAGGCTTAATTTCTCTGGGTCCACTTGGGTCATCACCGCATGCCAGCCGCCTGCTTTCTCAAAGGAGAAATAGGCGATGAAGACAGAGGCCCCGAGCAGCAAAATAGTCTGAACAACCTCGGTTACCATCACGGCGCGTAGCCCGCCAAGCGCGGTATAAAGCCCTGCTGTGACCGCTAGAATGGCCGCGATTTCCCACAGCTCAAGGCCCGGGAATAAGAGCTTGAACAGGATCGCGCCGCCAAACAGGGTCGCCGCGGTATCGACAACGATGTTGAGGAAGATCGTTAGGCCGGAGAAATAGAGCCGGATCGAGCTGGAATAACGCCGCTCCAAGAATTCCGGCATCGTATAAACTTGGCTTCGCAAAACAGCCGGCAGTACAAAGACGCAATAGATGGCCAGTATTACTGTGGCCATCCACTCGTAATTGAACACTGAAATGCCAATTGTATAGGCTGCCCCGGCCAAACCGATTAGTGTAGTGGCCGAAATATTAGAGCCGATAAGCGCAAGCCCAATGGTGGGCCAAGTTGCAGAGCGGGAAGCGAGGAAATAATCCTTGGCGTCAGTTTGTCCGCGAGAAGCCAATAACCCCAAGAGGATAATGCCCACCATATAGCCGATGACGATGACCCAGTCCAAGCTCGCCATCGATGCTTGCAGCGTGTCCATGTCTCTTCCCCCAGATTTGACGGGTTATCTGCGCAACCGTTTCATCACGCTAAAGTGACCACTGGCATTCGACAACCATTGCAGCGAGAGTTTTCACAGCGCGCCTAGGCCATCCCTTTGCTGGTCTGAGGTGGCTTGACCCTTATCTAGACTTCAATGGATACTCTCTCCGCTATGCCGCGTGTATGCTCGATCGGCAGGAGAAGACAAGAACATGCTGGAATCCTTCGTGGCCAATCAACCCTTATGGCTCTTGTTCTTGATTTTGCTGGTCAGTCTTGTTGTTTTTGAATTTCTGGGTCGTGCCTTACGCCAATTCCTGCGCCATCGTGCCGGGGTTGGAGCTCAGGCAGAGGCAGATGGCATTGATTATCTGCTCTCCAGTGTATTCGCGCTTTTGGGCCTCTTGATTGCTTTCACCTTTGGCATGGCGTTGGACCGCTATGAGTCGCGTCGTGACTTGGTGGTGCAAGAAGCCAATGCGATTGGTACCGCCCATATTCGCACCGCCTTTGCCGCCGAGCCTGTGCAGAGCCAATTGCGGCGGGAGCTAGAGACCTATGCGATAACGCGCTTAGCCTATGGGCGGGCCGCCTTTCATGACAAGCCACCCTTGGCCGCAGAGTCCGAACGGCAACGCGTAGTTCTGGCAAAAACCGGTATCGCCGCCACGCAGAGCGTCGCTTCGGCCCCGATGGGCCCGGCCGTGATGGCCAGCGTGAATGAGGTGATCGATGTGGGCAGCGCGCGCGAGGCCATTAATCTCGCCAAAGTGCCCACCAGTGTGGTGGCGATGCTGGTCGGCTACGCCTTTATTGCCGCCTTTGTTCTGGGCTATTCCCAAGCCATGCCCAGTCTGGTGCAGCGGATTGGCAATGGCTTGTTGTTTTTGCTGCTGACCTTGTCGCTCGTCACCATCTTTGACCTCGACCGGCCTGCAACCGGCACGATCAAAGTCAGCCAGCAGCCACTGGTTGATCTCATTGCCGGGTTTCAGAAGTAGGGGCCTCAACTCGCCTTGCCGTCACGCAGGGCCAGGATGGCGGCTTGCACTTCGCGCTGACAATCCTGCCAAGCCGCTTCAGAAGTCGTCTCCAACTTGGTGACCCGCTTCATCGCCTTGTCTGCTGGCGACCAGACCATGGTCATCTCGGGAAGATTGGGCATGGCGATGGCCGACAGGGCTTGGGCCTTATAGGCCTGCGCAATCGGGTTTTGGGCCACTTCCGGCACGTCATAGACCGCGCGCAGCGTCGGCAATTCCCCGCCTTCAACGGCCATGACTTTTGCCGCCTCAACACTGGTTAGGAATTTCGCAAACGCCCAAGCTTCGGCTGGGTCATGGGTTCCGGCACTCATGAAGATCGCTTCTACGGCCATATAGGGGGCCATTGGCCGATTATTGGCGGCTGTAATCCTTGGCAAAACCGCAGCGCCATACTCAATCTCTGGCGCGATCTCGCCCAGAAACCAGGGGCCATTGAAGATCATGGCTGCCCGCCCGGTATTGAACAGCGAGGCGACGAGCGACGAGGTCGGATCATCGGGCAAAATCCCTAAATCGCGCCGCCAATGCTGGACCAGATTTGAGGCTGCAATATTGCGCGCATCATCCAGCATCAGCTTGCCATTGGCATCAAAAACCCCTCCACCAAAGCCATTCATCAAAGCCGCATGGAAGAAAAAATCGTCATAAGCATAGGCAAGGCCAAATCGACCTCGGGCTTGATCGGTATGTTTGGCCGCTAAAGTCTGCATCTCTTCAATGGTTTCAGGCGGCTTTGTGATCAGCTTCTTATTATAGAGCAATGCGGCGGACTTATAATTGAAGGGGAGGGCCCAAACCGCATTCTTATAGGTCACCGCCTCAAACATATTGGGCAGGAAGGCAGACTTCGTGGCCTCATCTAAGAAGAAATCCAAAGGCGTGATCGTGTCGCCCACTTCCGCCCAGCCACCCAGCCGGTCATGACCAAAAGTGAATAGATCTGGTCCCTTGCCCCGCGGGACGGAGGCAGAGATCTTATCCGCCATCGCATCACTGGGGATGGCCACAGCGCGGACTGGGCGTTGGCCGGGCTTAAGTCGGCTGGAATAAATTGCGGCCAGTTTTTCAAGGGACGCCTTCTCGGCTCCGCGAAAGCCATGCCAAATGATCAGATTGGGGCGAAGGACCGGCTTCTTTGGTCCACAGCCCGCCAGAAATGCAGCGGAACTTCCTGCGAATCCACCGGCAATGCCTTTAGCCATCCAGCCCAAAGCCGCTCTTCGGTTAGGACTCCCTTCCATAGCTGTCACCCCGCCTTGGCCGCCTGTGTCTTTGTGGGAAGGGTGAAAGCAATTTCCAGCCTATGCAACCGATTTCTACATGCGCTTTCGGTTGGTTGCTGTAACGCCTGCGCGACACAGTACGTAGGTAAAAATGGGAACGGGGAAGAAGTATGACGTTAAGCGCATTAGATATTGGGCTAATTCTTTGTGCCGTCGCGATGGGCTTTTTGGTGCCCCGCTCCACCACTTGTGCTGTTGCGGCCGTTGCGGAAGTCTTAGACCACAAGCGGGCTTGGCGCTTTGGCGGGTTTGCCTTGGCCAGCCTCAGCGCCATGGTGCTCCTCTGGCCCATCGCGTGGTTCACGCGACTACCGATCCATTTCGCCCCCATCATTGCACCCAGTTTCTTGGTCTTTTTGGGAGGCCTGTTTTTTGGAGTCGGCGCAGCGCTGAATGGCGCCTGCGTGTTTGGCACACTGACCAAGATCGTTAGCGGGGATACAACTTATTTGTTTGTCCTGCCGGGCCTATGGCTTGGCGCGCTTGTCTTGGGCCTAACGGGTCTCTCGGTTCAGCCCCATATCATGACCAACCCTGCATTGACCGCCTTTGGCTTAAGCCCTGCCCTTCTATGGGGTTTCGCTTTAGGCCTCTTGGTCTTGCTTAGCTGGCACTTTGTCCGCAAGGGTAAGGCCAGTAAGGCCGGTTCCATGGCGGCGATTGGTGTGGTTGGAGGCCTTCTCTACACCATTCATCCGGCTTGGAATTATAGCGTGGCGATCCATAATTTCGCGCAATCCATCCTTGCCGCGCCCCAGCATATGGCTGATGGCCTGTTACCTTGGTTGGTTGGCGCAGCCTGCCTTGGCGGCATCACCTCGACCGTGGCCGCCGGCACGTTCAAACTGAAGGCCCCAAGCCTAGGTGGGTCTCTTGGTGCATTACTGGGCGGATGCCTCATGGCCTTTGGCCTTGTGATGATCCCAGGCGGCAATGACGGCCTGATCCTTTTCCTCCTGCCCAGCCTCATCGGTGCTGGTGCCTTGGCTTATGTGGCGATGAACATCAGTATCCTTGCCATTCTCCTTCTGGGACGGATTAGGCCGTCTCATTGCCCAAGCGCTTAAATCTCTAAAACTCGCGTGGCACGGGAATCGCTTCTCCAGATAGGCTTGTCCCAAACAGACACAAACGCCGATGGCCGTGTCTGGGGCCCTAATTTGGAGTGAAGAGAATGCGCAAACCAGTCATCGTCGCCACCGCTATCGTCGCCGCTGCCCTTGCAGCAGGATTTGCTTTTGCTGGGGCCAATACCCCAAGCGGTCACGCCAGCACGCCAGAGCGGCAAGCTACTTACAACAGCTGTTTGCAGGCAGCAGAAGCCAAGTTTGATGGCATCCACCTCGACCTTCTGGTTGGTGACGCCGCCGACAAAGTCGCCCTGCGCAACCGCGCCATGCGCGCCCATTGCGACGCCTATCGCGCAGATCTCACGGCGCGTTGGAACGGCTTTGCAGAGTCCTGCCAAGATACCGCCGCTTTTTCGGGTCTTGAAGGTCGGACCCTGAACGCCAACAGCGTTGAGAAGATGCGGAAGCTCTGCACCGCGATGACGGCAAGCCAGTCAGCCGCGAAATAGGGTTTGGATTTCTTCTGCCTCGGTCTGCCGGTAAGGTGCGGGGGTGAATATGGGTAGCCTTTGGTCTGCTTTGCGCCAAACTAGGTCAATAGCGGGCAATTCTCTCAAGCCCGAAAGCGGACATTTGGTTAGCCCGAAAAGCAGGGCGGTCCATCCGCGTATTTCCCTAATTCAGTCGAACACTTCGCATCATGCGGTTCCATCTGACATTCTCAGTGGCAGAAGTTCGACACCTGAGTATTTGAGTTTCCGAATTTCCGATGCAAAGACTTCATCGCATTCGATTTCGCCTGCCCCTCTGTACTGGATCCCTTGAACGTCGGTATTGTCAATGACCCAGCAGACGTGGTGGGTTCCCAGCGCATTTGGCCTCATTAATATAAGACCATAAGACGAAGCTACGATCTCCCACGCCCGTAATCTATTCTCATCGCCTAGTGGTTCATCACGGTACCTGGCATTACCTTTGGCGGCCATAGCTGGCACATCATAGACTTGCTCTAAGAAGCGGCAGCTAAGCAAGTTCCAGAAGTAATATTGGCGGACATCGGTTCGCACTTCTTTGGTCTTGAAATCTCGGAGCTCGACAGGCCAAAATTGGCTGCGACCGGGCTCAAACCGCTCAACAATATCCTTAAATTCTGCGCTAACAATCCAATAGCGCAAAAGTCCATTCAGCGAATGTGGGTTTGGATGCCTTATCTTGCCTTTGAGGTAGATGAATTTTGTGATCCGCCACTCTTCCTCGTTCGGAACAATTTCACCACGCCGTAAAGCCGGCATATAAGTCTTGCCCGGACGCATCCAACCTGATTGATCCTTGCCATCAAATAAATAGCCATCCGTCGCGCTTATGCCGTCGGGCAAACCAAGGTTTGGTGTAGCGTAAAAGGCGTTCGTTTGCTTCAGACGATAATACATACGGCCTCCCGTCAGCGCACTCAGCGCCGTCCAACGAGCACTTTTGAATATTCAATGTTCTTCAGCTTGATCGCATCTAAGCGCTTCTTCAGCGCATCGGAGACAAACCAGCAACCGTAATAATCTGGAGCAACCCAAAAATGGTGCCCTTGAATTAATGCTTCATCGGCCACCAGGACCGAATCCCGATAGTCAGGCTCCAATATAAGCTTGTTTGTGTATTGGCTTATGGCCTTATGCGCCGTGCTTTGCTCAATGATCAGCGTGTTAAAGAGATGAACTCGCGGATTGAAGTTGTAATAGATCATTTCTGAAGGGCGACCGTCTTTGTAACGCACATCCACTGGTTCAGAGAATTGATGGAGACCCAATTCAAACTCTTCCAAAACAGCTCGGAAGCGATCACTGACGCCACAGAAACTCCCTAAGTTAATCATATCAGGAAACACCTTTTTAGGCGTGCGGTGAATGGCTGATTGTACAAACAGCTCAGGAGGGGCAAAGCCCGGCATCGCGGTTGTACCAGGTATCAGCGGCAGATTTGCCTCTTCGTGCAATTTTTTGCGCAAAGCCCAAGTCTCCGGCTTACAATCAAACGCCGTCGAATACTGGACAGAGTTTTTTACCCGCGCAAACCAAACCATCACCCAAATCCCGTCTTGCTAATCGCTGGATGGGCGTGATCGTTACCCTACAGGCCAGCGCATTTGCGAATTCAATGGCTCAATACTTAGCATAATCAGGTGAATATTTGCCTTATGGAATTTCTCGCGGAACAACGCGACGCCAAGAACGATTTAGTTCTGCATAGATAGTTCTGCCCTCACAGAATGTCCGCTTTCGCCGCGACACTCCCCAGAACAGACCTTCCGCTTTCGGCCAATTGTCGCCAACGCGGGACGGCCCCGGAACGAAACCAACCTAATCGCCTATGGCTCAGCCCATTTTCAACTTGGACAGCCTTTGCCACAGGCTGTGCCTTAGCAAAGACCATTGTCCGACGGCTTCAAGGCAAGCGGAGTGCGGCCTGAAGCCGTTCCGAGTCAAAAAGCCTTCAAGTTTGGCTTGACCAAGGTGCATTCGTGTCGGAATGTACCTTACGGTGAGAAGCGCATTGCTATTGCTTTTGGTCGGCGTACCCCTCGTTATCGCGCTCCACATCATCATTTTGAGAAACTTGATCGGAAAGGTTCGCCATCGTGGGGGTGCAAGCCATGCTTAGATTGATACAAGGACTTCCCCAGAAGGGAAGACTGGGCACCATTGGCGTCGCCGCATTGACCTCGCTTATGTTTCCTTCAGTCGCCCTTGCACAGGCAAATACTTTAGTGGTTGAGCCTGATCGCCCTCTAGCAATGACAATCGACGGGAACCCGCTACAGATCTTTCTGGAAACCGGCAGCATTGACAGACTGGTTATCCATCGAGATGTCGCCAATAGGCTGCGTCTCAAACCGGCATTAGCTCGAGGTCGAGCCAATGTGCGCATAGGTCCCACGCGGGTGCTTAAAGGGCAAAACCGACCCGTTGCACTCAAAGTAGGTGGTGTGGGTTACACCGCAAGAGCGTTTTGGTTTGAGGGCGTACAAGGGAAAGAAGGCGACGGTAACATTGGCCCTTGGGGATTACCCCAAGAGCGCATTGAAGTTCGACTAAATGGCGCAGGCACAACCTTGTTTCGCTTCCCGCTTTTGGGCGCGGTGAACTCCCAAAGCTACACACGCTTCGAGCATGATGGCGGAGCGGTAGGTTTAAATTTTGCGGTAGAGGATCAAAGCCGCCTGCCCATCGCATCGGCGGCTGCGGGTGCTGACATTGCGCGCGCTTATGGCGGGGTCGCGACAGAAGATGTGTGGGAAGAAGAAATTTTGCTTGGTGTTCGCCGACCTGTTCGTTTGGTGAAGCTCGCGCGGCCTTTGAAAGTGGGTCCCTTTAGTTTTAACGAGATCGCCGTACGCATACGCGACCGCCTTGATGGCACAGGCAGCGGTGGCGGTATTCCAACGACCCCGCAACCCAATGATGACGGTGCAGAGATCGTTGTTGTCACTGGGCAGGCGTCGCAGGGCCCCACGCCTGTCCGTACCCTGAGCATCGGGCGCAGGAGCCTGCAAGAATGCAGTCAACTTAGTTTCATCAAATCACAAAGTCAGATTGAGCTTCGTTGCTAACTCTCACTGTTTAGACCATCGCTTGCGCAGACCAAGTAGTGCGCTTCGCACCGTAGGGTGCAGTCCACCCGGACTGCACCACCTCGCGCACAGCGGCCTTGAAACGTTCCATGTGATTTGATTACGGCCCCACATTGGCGAACTCAGGATCTGCTCGACCATGGTGCATTCTTGTCGGAACGCACCCTACGGCGCGAAGCGCGTTGCTATTTCCGTCCTGCCCCGCCGCACGCTACCGAGCGGAGTGCATGACTGTGACACTAAGCATTGGGACGTGGACTTAACAGCTCAAAAAGCGCTTTGGTCCAGTCGTCCATGTTGTTCCTCAAATTAAGCTCTAATTTATCAATCATGTCATGGCGTGCGCTGATGACCGGAGGTGAAAAATTATAATTAAATACAATTGGTTCAGCATCATCATCAGAGCTGTTCCAATAATTTTCTTTTGCATTCAGAACACGCACTATTCGATCTGCAAATTGCTTCTGTGTAAACCGCTTTTGCACGGCCTTTCCCATCCCATACTCGATCCAGACGAGCGAATAGTCATGAAGCGAATTGTAAAAGCACCATTTCATGACCCAAAGTGCGAAATCGATGACGTCGTCCGTCCAGCCATGGCGCGCAATAGTCCTGGGAAGCGTAACCGGGGCAAACCACTTTTCGCACCCACGGTCCAACGTCCGGCCATATTGACGCACTAGATCTAGATATTTGGTGTCCAACATTGCCAAAGCGGTGACGGCATAGCCCAAAATACCAACGCCTTCGTCCGCATCCAACGAAAAATGAAAGACATAGCGGTCGCCGATGAGGGTCAAGTATGCCTCTATAACTTCAGCAAGCGGCGCGGCCATGCCCGCCCCCATGTCACCAACATATTCAAAAAACGCCTGCTCCGTCAGGGTGCGATCGGGAAGATGGTAACTAAAGCCACCTGAATTGTGGCTTAGTTTCAATAGGAATTGCTCGGTGAGGGCGTCGCGAGTTGCCCTTAAGCCGTCGATCACATCGTCAAATTCAAGCGAACGAATTGGCACTTCTACCACGCTGGAGGCTATCCTGAATGCATCACGTCTTTCGGTTGTTTCTTTCTTGGCTTTGCGGAGGATTTCCATGGTCTCATCGTCAGCAACCACAATATGCTTGGGCAGCCATGGTTTCGGAACCGCGTCTCCATTCAATTCCACCTTACCTAAAAGATCGCTAGAATAGTCAAATTTCAAAGTCGCTTTAGCACTTTCTCCAACTGAGATTTCGCCAGAGCGCTCCAACCGCTCGATACAGAAACGAGAGGATGAGCCCCCATCAAGATGGACACAAGTCCATTTATTATTGACACAAGTCCAAAAGGCCTTGCCGTTCTCTTGCCAAATGACGGCTTTGTGCAAACGCAAGAATTCCCGAAGGGTCTCTAGAATTTGCTGACAATAATTCGCATCGACTTGGTTAAGGTAATCGGGCAATTGATCCGGACTTAGGGTTTCGAGATAGCCTAAATCTGCTTTTGCCAAGGATTTTGACAGAATGCGGTAGAAAGCTTGTTTGACTTCATCTTTCGTACCCAGTGGCGACCAGTCGAAATTATACAAGGGTAGATCGGCCACGGGCAACCACGTTGTTACAATGGACGTGAGGAAGGTAAGTGGCGCGGCGCGCCAGACTTGTAACGATAATCCAACGTACAGTGTCGGTTGACGCCCTTGAAGCTGGTCCAAGACACTGGGCTGTTCTAACTTTATCTGAACTTGACGCCTATCCGGCATAACCCACAAGCAACCATCTGGACTAGGCGAGTGAAAGCCCCCAAAAAGTAAATTCCCTTCATGAAAGTCATGAGTTATTTGGCCGTTTTGGGGATCTACATAAGTTAAGCCAAAGGACTCTATTGACTGGTCACTCTTATATGCTGAAATCGCAACACGACCATCGGTTAGTTGTGCCATAATACTATGGCCGTAACCTCTGGAATTTATCGGGTAGCTGCCTAAATCAAAGAATGCATTCGTCACCCGCCCATCCGTGACATCGATCACAAAGAGCGACATCTTTCCGACGTGATCGTCTCCCACATGGCCCATTGCGAATAAAGATTTACCGTCCGTACTGCGGCAGACAGTGGAGTAGGAATAGCTCTCCCGCATTCGGACCCCGTTAAACTCGCATCTAACAGCTCGAATTTGTCCGGTGCTAAAGTTAGCTAATGTGATGATCGACTGACCTGTCGCGCAATAGACCCAGCCATCCGCCAAAAAGCCGAGCTGTGGTTCCGTGCTAAGGCCATCACCATGGGCAATCCGGACAAACCACTCAATGCCCGTGATGTCGTCGGTTATCGTCAATACTTCGTCTTCAAAACTTAAGGACAGTGCCATTGAAATATGCCTATTCAGCGACCAATAAATTACAATGCTAGGTTACCAGTCCATATTGAAGTTTTGCTTAAAGTACTGGTGGTGTAGATTGAGTATTCAGGACAAATGGCTGCTTGAACACATGGATTCCCTTACGGATAATGAGTCATCAACGCTGCAAGCAATTCGGCGTCAGGCCTGACGGATAACGCCGCGACTCCACGACTGGCGGGTCACAGGAATTAAGGTCAGTTGCGGCACAAGTGTCCTCGTCTTAGGAACGTCCGCATTCACCGCCCTCGCCCCCAAAGTAGACTAGCCGCTATCGGCCAAGTTTTGCCGAAACTCGGACAGTTCCAAATGCGCCAAACGTTGCCATTTTTGCTTGGGAGAACCGGTCTCAGCTGCCTTGAAGCAGGAATGTAGTTTCGGCGCGCCGTCTAACAAATTGAAACTACCAAACAACCCGTTGGCATCATGGCTTGCCTTTGCAAGTTGCAACAAACTGCCGACCGCCACCGCTAATCGCCGATGGCATGCTCGCGCTTTGCTGAAATGAACAATTCTCCACTGCTACCATTGCCCACCAAAAGTTCGCAAACCTTGGTGGAAAACCAAAAATAGGCAATAAAATTGACCTATTTAAAAGCTCAATTTCGACGATGGATTTTTGCTTATTTAACGAAAAACTGGTGCCGCAAACAGGATTCGAACCTGCGACCCCATCATTACGAAAAGTGAACCCCTCGTTTTTTCGCGTTTTCACGGCTTGTCACGATTTTTCGTAATATATTGCGTCACATAGATTTTCTTGTAATGTTATGGGACAGCTTGTTACTGAATTTTTCCCATTTGGTAGCAAATTGGTAGCAAA